>NZ_JBEOSB010000032.1:0-87160 GCF_040302705.1 Streptomyces sp. NPDC097640 | reverse complement strand
CCCCGCCCCCGGCACCACGCACGCACATCAGGCGCACCACCCACCGGACCGGCGCGGTCCAGGGTGACAGCCCCGGAGGCCCCGCCCCCGGCACCACGCACGCACATCAGGCGCACCCCCCACCGGACCGGCGCGGTCCAGGGTGACAGCCCCGGAGGCCCCGCCCCCGGCACCACGCACGCACATCAGGCGCACCACCCACCGGACCGGCGCGGTCCAGGGTGACAGCCCCGGAGGCCCCGCCCCCGGCACCACCCACGAACATCAGGCGCACCCCTCAGCCCAGCAGCACGTCCCGCCAGACCTCGGGCAGCGCCGTCGCCACGTCGTACGCCGCGATGGGCGCGCCGGTCGGGGAGGTGGCGTGGCGGGCGGCCAGGCCGTGGAGGTAGGCGCCGACGGAGGCGGCGTCGTGGGCGGGCAGGCCGGTGGCGAGGAGGGAGCCGGTCAGGCCGGAGAGGACGTCGCCGCTGCCCGCCGTGGCGAGCCAGCCGGTGCCGGTGGGGTTGACGCGTACGGGGCCCGAGCCCGCGCCGGAACAGACGAGCGTCGTTGAGCCCTTGAGGAGGACGGTCGCGCCGTAGCGCTCGGCGAGGGCGCGCACAAAGGCGAGGCGGCTGCGCTCGACCTCCTCGCGCGCCACGCCCAGCAGCGCCGCGGCCTCCCCGGCGTGCGGCGTGAGGATCGTGGCCGCGCCGCGTGAGCGCAGGTCGCCGGAGGGGAGCAGGCGCAGCCCGTCCGCGTCGACGAGGAGCGGGACGTCGGAGGCGAGGACATCGTCGAGGGACTGGCGGGCGGCCGCGTCGTCGCCGAGGCCGGGGCCGACCACCCACGCCTGGACGCGGCCGGCCTTGTGCGGCGGGCCGGAGTGGACGAGGGTCTCGGGGAAGCGGGCGATGACCGCGTCGGCCGCCGGGCCCACGTACCGGACCGCGCCCGCCCCGCCGCGCAGCGCGCCCGCGACGGCCAGGACCGCGGCGCCCGGGTAGCGGGCCGAGCCCGCCACGACTCCGACGACGCCGCGCCGGTACTTGTCGCTCTCCGCGCTGGGGCGGGGCAGGAGGGCCGCGACGTCGTGGTGCTGGAGGGCCTCGGCGTCGGGGGCGGCGGGCAGATGGGGGGCCAGGCCGATGTCGATCAGCCGCAGCGCGCCCGCGTGTTCATGGGCGGGGTCGATGAGCAGGCCGGGCTTGTAGGTGCCGAAGGTGACGGTCGCGTCGGCGCGCACGGCGGGGCCGTGCACCTCGCCGGCGTCGGCGTCGACGCCGCTGGGCAGGTCGACGGCGACCATGGTGCCGCGCACGGCCCGGATCAGGCGCTCGGCGTCGGGCCGCAGGCCGCCCTTGCCGCCGATGCCGACGATCCCGTCGATGACCAGGTCGGCCTGGGCCAGGACCGTTTCGGCGGAGGCGGAATCAGAAGAGGCGGAATCAGAAGAGGCTGGGAGCGCGCGGCCGCCCGCGGCGCGCAGCGCCCGCAGCCCGCCCGCGTGGGCGCGGTCGGGGGCCAGCAGTACGGCCGTCACCCCCGCCCCGCGACGGGCGAGGCGGGCCCCGGCGTAGAGCGCGTCGCCGCCGTTGTCGCCGCTGCCCACCAGGAGGGCCACCCGGGCCCCGTACACGCGGCCCAGCAGCCCCGCGCAGGCGGCCGCCAGGCCCGCGGCCGCGCGCTGCATGAGCGCTCCTCGGGGCAGCCGCGCCATCAGGTCCCGCTCCGCGGCCCGTACGGTCTCGACGCTGTAGGCAATCCTCATGGCGACCAGTTTCCCGGACCTTTGCCGCACTCGCCGGGCGCCTGTGCGGACGGCTCGTGCGGAAGCACGCGCTCCGCGCGCGGGGCGGGCCTGAGAGACTGGCGCTGATGAACGAGACACCGATGCGCGCCCGTGCCGTGGTCGACCTGGCCGCCCTGCGGGCCAATGTGCGCGCGCTGCGCGCCGCGGCCCCCGGGGCCGAGCTGATGGCCGTGGTCAAGTCGGACGCCTACGGCCACGGCGCCGTGCCCTGCGCGCGCGCCGCCCGCGAGGCGGGCGCGAGCTGGCTGGGCACGGCCACGCCCGAGGAGGCGCTGGCGCTGCGCGCCGCGGGCGACACGGGCCGGGTGCTGTGCTGGCTGTGGACGCCGGGCGGCCCGTGGCGGGAGGCGATCGAGGCGGACGTCGACGTGTCGCTGAGCGGGCTGTGGGCGCTGCGGGAGGCCGTCGCCGCGGCCCGGGAGTGCGGCCGTACGGCGCGCGTGCAGCTGAAGGCGGACACCGGGCTGGGCCGCAACGGCTGCCCGCCCGAGGAGTGGCCGGAACTCATCGCCGCCGCGCGGGCCGCCGAGGCGGAGGGCACGGTGAAGGTGACCGGTCTGTGGTCGCACTTCGCGTGCGCGGACGAGCCGGGGCACCCGTCGATCGCCGCGCAGCTGGAGGTGTTCCGGGCGCTGCTCGCGCAGGCGGAGGAGGCGGGGCTGCGCCCGGAGGTGCGGCACATGGCCAACTCGCCGGCGACGCTGACGCTGCCCGAGTCGCACTTCGACCTCGTACGGACCGGGATCGCGACGTACGGGATCTCGCCGAGCCCGGAGATCGGCCACCCCGGGGACTTCGGGCTGCGCCCGGTGATGACGCTGGTGGCCTCGCTGGCCTCGGTCAAGCGGGTGCCGCGCGGACACGGCGTGTCGTACGGGCACCGCTATGTCACCCCCGGCCCGACCACGCTGGCGCTGGTGCCGGTGGGGTACGCGGACGGGATTCCGCGGCATGCCTCCGGGACGGGGCCGGTGCTGGTGGCGGGCAAGTGGCGGACGGTGGCCGGCACGGTGGCCATGGACCAGTTCGTGGTGGATCTCGGCGGCGACAGCGCGGCGCCGGGGGACGAGGCGGTGCTGTTCGGGCCCGGTGACCGGGGCGAGCCGACCGCGGAGGACTGGGCGCGCGCGGTCGGCACGATCGCGTACGAGATCGTGACGAGGATCGGGGCACGCGTGCCGCGCGTTTATGTGGGTCACCCTGAGGGCACAGGGAACTGACCATGGAAGGCGACAGCACGGCAGAGACGGCGGCACGGGTGGCGGCGGGGGCAACGGCCGTGGGGTGGCGGCGCGGCGCGGGTTTCGCGGGCGTCGCCATCGGTGTCGTCGCGGCGGGCGCGGCCATGGGCGTCGGGCTCGAGCGGCTGACGGTGGGCCGTGGTGTACGGCGCAAGGCGCGGCTGGAGCTGGACGCGGCGGGCCCGTTCGGCACGCTGCGCGGCACCCCGGGCACGGCGGTCGCCGACGACGGCACCGAGCTGTACTACGAGGTCGAGGACATACCGGCGCAGCCGCCGGCGCGCCGCAAGCGGCTGCTCGGGCGGCGCGCCCCCGCCCCGATCACGGTGATTTTCAGCCATGGCTACTGTCTGGCCCAGGACTCCTGGCACTTCCAGCGCGCGGTGCTGCGCGGCGGGGTCCGCGCCGTCTACTGGGACCAGCGGTGCCACGGCAGGTCGGCGCGGGGCCGCGCCCAGATGGAGGGCACGCAGGTCACCATCGACCAGCTCGGCCGCGATCTGAAGGCCGTGATCGACACGGCGGCGCCCGAGGGGCCGCTGGTGCTGGTGGGGCACTCGATGGGCGGCATGACGATGATGGCGCTGGCCGCGCAGTTCCCGGAGCTGGTGCGCGAGCGGGTGATCGGCGCGGCGTTCGTGGGCACGTCGTCGGGCCATCTCAGCGAGGTCAGCTTCGGGCTGCCGGTGGTCGGGGTGAACGCGGTACGGCGGCTGCTGCCGGGCCTGCTGAAGGCGCTGGGGTGGCAGGCGGAGCTGGTCGAGCGGGGGCGGCGGGCCACGGCCGATCTGTTCGCGGGCGTGATCAAGCGCTATTCGTTCGGGTCGAAGGACGTGGACCCGGGGGTCGCGCGGTTCGCGGAGCGGCTGATCGAGGCGACGCCGATCGATGTGGTCGCGGAGTTCTACCCGGCCTTCGTGGAGCACGACAAGGCGGAGGCGCTGCCGGTCTTCGACGGGCTGCCGGTGCTGGTGCTGGCGGGCGACAAGGACCTCATCACCCCGATGGAGCACAGCGAGGCCATCGCGGAGGCGCTGCCCGGCGCGGGCCTGGTGATCGTCGAGGAGGGCGGGCACCTGGTGATGCTGGAACACCCCGAAGAGGTGAACGGACATCTGATCGACCTGCTGGCGCAGGCGGCCGGTACGGACACCTCGCGGGCCGCGTCCGGGGGGAGTGGACGGCGGCGTACGGCGCGCGGGTAGCGGCTCCCGGGCCCGGCCCGGGGCGGGGCCCGAGCCGTAACATCGGCGGGTATGGAGACCCCGCACGCCACCGGCCCGTACGCCACCCTGCGCCTCACCGTCACCTCGCCCGAGCAGATGCGGGACCTGGGGCGCAGGCTCGCCAAGCTGCTGCGCCCCGGTGACCTGGTGCTGCTCACCGGGGAGCTGGGCGCGGGCAAGACGACGCTGACCCGCGGCCTGGGGGAGGGGCTCGGGGTGCGCGGCGCGGTCACCTCGCCGACGTTCGTGATCGCGCGCGTCCACCCGTCGCTGGGCGACGGCCCGCCGCTGGTGCACGTGGACGCCTACCGGCTGGGCGGGGGCCTGGACGAGATGGAGGACCTGGACCTCGATGTGTCGCTGCCGGAGTCGGTGGTGGCCGTGGAGTGGGGCGAGGGGAAGGTCGAGGGGCTCTCGGAGGACCGGCTGCACGTCGTCATCGAGCGGACGGCGGGGGACGAGGCCACCGCGCCGGAGGACGTCCGGGGCGTGGTGGTGACCGGGGTCGGGCCGCGCTGGGCGGGTGAGGACCTGGCGTCGCTGGCGGGCTGAGGTTCCGGCCGCGGCGCCGACAAGGTTCCGGCCGCGGGGGCGACAAGGTTCCGACAAGCCGTCGGCAAAATGTTGCGCGAGGGGCATCCCCCGTGGTCACATGGGAAGAGAGGCTAAGTTAGGCGTGCCTAAGTTGGCCGTTTGCCCCAGGACCCTTAGGAGGCATCCATGCCGTCCCGAGAGCCCGCTGCCGAGGCGGGCCGGCGCGATGACCGGTCCCCGTCGATGAGGGAACTGCTGGCCGCCTGCGCGGCGGCGAGAGCGGTGTCCACGCCGCCGGAGTCCCCGGCGCCCGGCCCGGCGCCCGCCGCGACGGGCGAGCCGGAAGGGGCCGGCGCGTGCGAGGGGGAGGACGAACCGCGCCGCGACGCGGCGTAGCGGGCGTGGCGCGCGCCGTGGGTCAGGCGAGGACGACGACCTTCGTGCCGGCCTGCGCGAACTGCCACATCGCCGTGGCGTCCGCGCGGCTCTCCCGGATGCCGCCGGTCTTCTTCGTCGCGTTCGGGTCGGGGAGCGAGCCGTCGACCGCCGCGCTGAAGCCGTACACGACCCCCGCTTCCGTGTTGAAGACGACGACGTGTTCGACCTGTACCCCGTCCGAGCCGATCGTGCTCGCCACGCGCGAGGTGACCTCGTACGTCCCGGGGGCCGGGCTCGCCGTGCTGGGGGAGACCACGAAGGTGTGGGTCGCCTTCTCGTCGGCGTCCACCAGCCAGACCCGCCGGTCCCCGAGCGCGTAGACCACGCGGAGCCCGGAGCCTGATTTGGCCGGCAGCGCGGTGGACTTCTTCTTGTCGCCCTTGTCCTTGGTCTTGGCCTTGTCCTTGGAGCCGCCCGCCTGGGATTCGCGCACGGAGTGGGAGGGGCGGTCGGGAGCGGTCGCCGACGCCTGGTAGGCGAGGAAGCCCACGCCGCCGAGCGCGGCGGCGGTGAGCGCGGCCACGACGGTCCCGGTGCTGCTCCTTGGCACGGCTTGCCACCCTCTCCTCGGCTCCGGATCCCTCCCGTCGCCGCGGGCCGGACCGCGGGCGGACAGAGGACAAGCCGAAGGTAGCACCGGAGCGCGGTCCCCATGTGCGCCACAACCGCCCCGGCGCGCACCCCGTCCCCCTCCGGCGCGCGTTCGCGGTGCGCGCCCCGCGGCGGAGCGGCCCCCGCCGCGGGCGCCGTAGGCTGTCCTCGTGCTGTTGCTCGCGCTTGACACCGCCACCCCCGCCGTCACCGTCGCCCTGCACGACGGCACCGCCGTCCTCGCCGAGTCGCGTCAGACCGACGCGCGGCGCCACGGCGAGCTGCTGCTGCCCGCCGTCGACCGGGTGCTGGCCGAGGCGGGGACCGCGCTCGGCGAGGTGACCGATCTGGTCGTCGGCGTGGGGCCGGGACCGTACACCGGGCTGCGGGTCGGCCTGGTGACCGCGGCCACCTTCGGGGCGGCCCTCGGCATCCCCGTGCACGGGCTGTGCACGCTCGACGGGATCGCGTACGCCGCCGGGCAGGCCGGTCTGGAAGGGCCCTTCGTCGTGGCCACGGACGCGCGGCGCAAAGAGGTCTACTGGGCGCGGTACGACGACGCCCGCACCCGGGTGACCGAGCCGGCCGTCGACCTGCCCGCGGACCTCGGCGAGCGGGTGGCCGGGCTGCCGGCCGTCGGCGCGGGCGCCCTGCTCTACCCGGCCGCCTTCGCGGACGTACCGGCCGGGATGCCCGAGCACCAGTCGGCGGGCGCGCTGGCGGCGCTGGCCGCCGAGAAGCTGGCGCGCGGCGAGGAACTGCTGCCCGACCGGCCGCTGTATCTGCGCCGCCCCGACGCCCAGGTGCCCGCCAACTACAAGGTGGTCACGCCCCGGTGACCCCCGCGACACCGCAGGCCCCGGTGGTGCGCGAGATGCGCTGGTGGGACATCGAGAGCGTGCTGCGGCTCGAAGTGGATCTCTTCCCGGACGACGCCTGGTCGCCCGGCATGTTCTGGTCCGAGCTCGCCCATGCCCGCGGCCCGGCCGCGACGCGTCACTACGTGGTCGCGGAGGCGGGCGGCCGGCTGGTGGGTTACGCGGGGCTCGCCGCCGTCGACCGCACGGCCGATGTGCAGACCATCGCCGCCGCCCGCGACCACTGGGGCACCGGGCTCGGCGCCCGGCTGCTGACGAACCTCATCACGGCCGCCACCGCCTTCGAGTGCCATGAGGTGCTGCTGGAGGTGCGCGTCGACAATCTGCGGGCGCAGCGCCTCTACGAGCGCTTCGGCTTCGCGCCCCTCGGCATCCGCAAGGGCTACTACCAGCCGGGGAACGTGGACGCGCTGGTGATGCGCTTGGCGGACCCGGCCTCCCCCGCGCCCGACGCGCAGTGCCCCGTGCAAGGACAAGGCTCCGTACAAGGCTCCGCACAAGGAACGAAGACCCATGGCTGACGAACCGCTCGTACTCGGCATCGAGACCTCCTGCGACGAGACCGGCGTCGGCATCGTCCGCGGCCACACCCTCCTCGCCGACGCCGTCGCCTCCAGCGTCGACGAGCACGCCCGCTTCGGCGGCGTGGTCCCCGAGGTCGCCAGCCGGGCGCATCTGGAGGCGATGGTCCCCACCATCCAGCGCGCCCTGAAGGAGGCCGGGGTCGCCCCGTCCGACCTGGACGGCGTCGCGGTCACCGCCGGGCCCGGGCTCGCGGGGGCGCTGCTGGTCGGCGTCTCGGCCGCCAAGGCGTACGCGTACGCGCTCGGCAAGCCGCTCTACGGCGTCAACCACCTGGCCTCGCACATCTGCGTGGACCAGCTGGAGCACGGCCCGCTGCCCGAGCCGACGATGGCCCTGCTGGTGAGCGGCGGTCACTCCTCGCTGCTGCTCGCGCCCGACATCACCTCGGACGTCCGTCCGCTCGGCTCGACGATCGACGACGCGGCGGGCGAGGCGTTCGACAAGATCGCCCGGGTGCTGCACCTCGGCTTCCCGGGCGGCCCGGTCATCGACCGCATGGCGCGCGAGGGCGACCCGGCCGCGATCGCCTTCCCGCGCGGGCTGACCGGCCCGCGCGACGCCCCGTACGACTTCTCCTTCTCCGGCCTCAAGACCGCCGTGGCCCGCTGGATCGAGGCCAGGCGGGCGGCGGGCGAGGACGTGCCGGTGGCCGATGTCTCGGCCTCCTTCCAGGAGGCGGTCGTGGACGTGCTGACCCGCAAGGCCGTGCGGGCCTGCCGGGACGAGGGCGTCGACCACCTGATGATCGGCGGCGGGGTGGCCGCCAACTCCCGGCTGCGCGCCATGGCGGAGCGCCGCTGCGAGGACGCGGGCATCACGCTGCGCGTGCCCCGGCCCAAGCTGTGCACGGACAACGGCGCGATGGTCGCGGCGCTGGGCGCGGAGATGGTGGCGCGCGGGCGGGCCGCGTCGGCCTGGGACCTGTCGGCGGACTCCTCGCTGCCGGTGACCGACCCGCATGTCCCGGCCCCCGCGGGCCACGACCACGACCATGTGCACGACCATGACCATGTGCACGAGCTGAGCCGGAAGAACCTCTACGCATGACCGTCGCCCTGATGTGGGAGGCGCGGGCCGTGGAGGGCGGTGGCGAGCGGCTGCTGGCCTGGGCCCGCGGTCAGCGGCTCGACCCCGCGCCGCTGCGCCGCGAGACCCTCCGCGCCCCTGCGGACCGCGTCCTGGTCATCACCTGGTGGGACGCCCCGTACGATGCCGAGCTGCCCGAACTCCCCGAGCCGGGGGAGGACTTGGCGCGCCGGGCCGTGCACCGCTGGCGGTTCGAGTCCGTGGAGTCCGTGGAGTCCGCCGGGCCCGCCGCGTCCGTCGAGTCCGCCGCGCCCGAGGGGTGAGCCGGATGCCGGGCCCCAGCCTCCCGCCGCCGCCCGACCCCGCCTCGGACATAGGGCCGCCGCCCGACCGCGCCGACCTCCTGGCCGAGCGGGAGGAGGCGCTGCGCGAGCTGGTGCCCTGGTATCTGGGGCGGCGGCGGGCGCTGCTGTTCTGGCTGGCGGCCGGGCTCATCTCGGTGGGGTGGGTGGCGGCCTGGGCGGGGAGCCGCTACGTGGGCATGGGCGATGTGGTCAGCGTCGTGCTCGGCGTCTTCTTCCTGGCCGTGGCGCTGGGGTTCGTGGTGCCCACGACGCTGGCCACGATCTCCGGCGTCCGGGACGACTTGGACGCGCGCGAGCGGCTCCGCGCCTGGGCCGGGGCGGGGCGGGACCGGGACTCCCTGGCCCGGTGGCACTCCCCGGGCCGGGCTCTCTTCTGGCTGCTGCCGTCGCTGCTGCTGTGCTGCTTCGGATCGGCCTCGGCGGCCAGGGCGGCCGCCGTGGACGGTTCCGTCCGGGCCCTGGGGTGCGCGGTCGTCCTCGCGGGGACGGGCGCGCTGGGCATGGCCAAGGCGGTCGGCTACTACCGCCTGGTCACCCGCGAACTCACCCCCGCGCCCGAGGCGGACCCGGAGGGCGACGACCGGCCGGACGACACGTTCTGAGCGCCCGGCCTCGGCGAGTGTGTCGGTGTTGCTGTCGGTTCGGTGAGGGTCAGGCCGCGGGGTCCGGCTCGTCGTGGCCGTCCGTGCCCTGCGGTCCGGGCTGCCCCTCCCACGACCTCTGCAACACCTGGAACCGGTGCAGCAGTTCCAGATAGCGGGGGTCGGCGTCCGCCCCCTGCGCCTTCGTCGCCTCCTCGACGGCGTTCAGCATCTGCCTGATCCGCACCGCGTCCATGCTCACATCGCGCTGGAGCTTCTTGTACGCGGTGGCCGAGGGCCCCTTCCCGTCCTTGTCGACGGACTCGACCAGGAGGTTCAGACGCTTGATCTTCGTCTCGACGTAGCTCTGTGTCTCCTCGAGGTCTTTGATCAGGCTTGTCAGATCCTGATCCGATACGGACAGTTTTTCTTTGCCCATGCCCCCTGCCACCCTCTCATCCGCCCATTAGCGGGATGATCGTGCCATGGTCGGGGGCCTGCCCGAAGGGCTACCTCGGCAATTGGACGTCCTCCGGCGCCTCGATGCCGAACTCGGCGGCGAGTACGGCCAGCACCTCGGCCTCATCGGCCAGTTCGCGCTGGGCGCGGGTGCCGTCGCGATCCGTCTCGGTCAGGGTGTGCCCGCTCAGTGCCAGATGCCGGTCGGCGGCGGTGCGCTGGACGTGGAGGGTGCGCCGGAAGGGCGAGCGCGGGTGGGTCGCCACATACCAGTTGAAGATCTCGTAGTCGGGGCGCTCGCAGGGTTCGAGGGTGAAGGCGTACTGGTCCTCCCACGCCCCGTCCAGGAAGGCCTGGAGCACCCACAGGTCCTCATGGCCGGGGCCCGGCTCGCGGACGAAGCGGTGGCGGCGGTTCCCGTCGTGGAACTCGGTGTCCGCGGCCAGCGGCACCGCCTCCAGCAGACCGCCGATGCTGCCGAAACCGACATCGGCCACGTACGGTTCGCGCTCGCCCGGGACCTCGACGAGCAGGAGCATGTGCGTACGGGGGCGGAGGGCGCCGCGGGCGCCGACGCGCACCCGGGCGGCCAGGCCGGTGACGGTGAAGCCGAGGGCCCTCAGGGCGGCGGCGAACAGCGTGTTCTGCTCGTAGCAGTAGCCGCCGCGCGGGGCGCGGACCAGCTTGGCCTCCAGGTCGGGGAGGGCGAGCGAGGGCGCCGAGCCGCGCAGGGGGTCGAGGTTCTCGAACGGTATGGACGTCACATGCGCGAAGGCCAGCGCGCGCAAGGACGCCGCGCTCGGGCCGCGTTCGCCGGGCCGGCCGACGCGGGCGAGGTAGGCGTCGAGGTCCAGCTGGGGCGTGCTCGGGGCCTCGGGCATGGTGGTGGTCTCGGTCATGGTGATCAACGTAACGACGCCCGGCCGGGCGCGCGTCGGGCCGAGGAGGCAGGGGACCTGGTCCGCTGGGCGTAGGGCTCGGGCGGGGGCTCGGGCGGTGGGGTGGTCATGGCGGTGTCACCGTTAAGGACAGGCGGTCGAACTCACCGGCCTTGATGCCGTCGAGGAGCGATCTGAGCATGGTGGGGGTGGTGGTCACGACTCTGTCGGGGTCGTCGCTCTCCCGGAGCGCTATGTCCTCGCCCATGGAGGCGACCTCGACGCAGGCGTCTCCCTCGCCTTGGCCGGAGTAGGAGGACTTCTGCCAGTTGATGGTGCGCATTTCCTTGCTTTCGGAGCTTTCAGAGGCGCTGAACGGCGGCGCGCACGACCGAGCGCGATTCCTCGTCGGGCAAGGCCACCTCCGCGCTGCGGTCCAGGACCCCTCGGTACTTGCGCAGCTGGGACTCCGCGTCCAGGAACATCGAGCCGAGGGCCGAGTCGAACTGCACGGTGTCCAGCTGCGGTACGGGTCCCGAGGCGTAGGTGACCGTGGAGCCGGCGACCGGGAAGCCGTCCGTGTCGAGCGGGATGACGCGCACGGTGACGTACTCGCGCTCCGACGCCTCCAGCAGCCGCTCCAGCTGGGCCCGCAGCACCCGCGCCCCGCCGAACCGGGTGTGCAGGGCGGCCTCGTGGATGACGAAGGTGCACTCGGGAGGGGTGTCCCGGTCCAGGATGTCCCGGCGCTTCATCCGGTGGGAGAGCCTGCGGCGCAGCTCCGTCGGTGACCACGGGGGCACGGCCTGGCCCATCACCGCGTGTGCGTACTCCTCCGTCTGGAGAAGCCCTGGAATGTGGATGAGGCCGACTACGCGCAGGCTCGACGCGTAGTACTCCATCTCGGCCAGGTCGAGTCCGCCGGTGGCGATGAGCCCCCGGTACTCCTCCCACCAACCGCCCTTGCGCTCATGGGTCATGGCGGCGAGCGCGTCGATGTACGCGATGTCCGGGCAGGCGTAGATGGCGGCGAGGGTCCGTACGCGCTCCTCGCTCACCCCGAACCGGGCCAGCTCCAGGTTGGTGATGTGGGTCCGGTTGATGCCGAGCCGGTCGGCGGCCTCCTGGATGCTGAGGCCCGCGTCCTCCCGCATCCTGCGCAGTTCGGTGCCCAACCGCTGTTGCCGGGCGGTTGGCGCGTTCCTGGGTGGCATGTCTCTCCCATACGTGTCACCCTCGCGGGCTATTTGTCGGGGAAATTCAACGAATCCGTAGCACTTGTTTGCAGCACTGTCCTACGGTAGGTGCTGTCGCCGTTACGAAGCGTTGATCATCGTAACGGTACGCGCACCAACGGCCCCGTCGCAGGGAGTTGACATGGGATCCGACCACGAGCCCGACGACAGCCCTGCGGACAGTTCGCCCTCCTCGGGACCCGAAGAGCCGTACGTCTACACGCTTCAGAGCACCCGCCGGGCCACCTCCCCGAAGATCTGCCGGGACTTCGTCGCGTGCGTGTTGAACTCCGTGGGCCATGAGGACCTTGTCGAGACCGCGACGGCCTGCACCTCGGAGCTGGCCACCAACGCCTATCTGCACGCCGAGGGCGACTCCCTGATGCTCCGCGTGATGATCGAGCAGCCCCGGCTGCGCATCAGCGTCTACGACGCGAGCACCGAGCTCCCCACGGGCGCGTATCTCCCGGCGGGCGACCGGTTGTACGGGCGCGGGCTCGGGGTGGTCGCGGCGCTGGCCGACGAGTGGGGGACGGCGGACGGGGATCCGACGGGGATGTACGCGAAGGGCGTCTGGTTCGAGCTGAAAACCAGGAACGGCACCGGAGCCTGACCGCAGCGGCCCCGGGCGGGGTGTTTTCCCCCTCCGCCTCAGGCCCCCGGGGTCCAGGGGGCTCAGGCCCCGGCCGGGTGGCCGAGGAGCATGGTGGGGGCGCCGCTCACCCGGGTGAGGAACACCGTGCAGGAATTCACCCCATCGAGGCGGAGCCTCTTCCGCAGCTCCTCCGGCTCGACCGCCGACCCCCGCTTCTTGACCGTCAGGACGCCGACCTTCCGCTCACGCAGCAGCGCCTTGAGCTTTTTGAGGTTGAACGGCAGCACGTCCGTGATCTCGTACGCGGTGGCGTACGGCGTCGGGCGCAGGTCGTCGGCCGTGACATAGGCGATCGTCGGGTCGATGAGGCGGCCGCCGATCCGCGCGGCGACGTCCGCGACCAGGTGCGCGCGGATGACCGCGCCGTCCGGCTCGTACAGCCAGCGCCCGACCGTGCCCGCCTCGGGGTCCGGCAGCAGGGGGGTGCCGAGGAGGGAGTGGTGGTCGGGGAGCAGCGTGGCGCGGCGCAGGCCGGGGCGCGCCGTGCCGAACCACAGCAGGGCCTCCTTGACGTCGCCGTGGTCCGAGATCCACTCGGCCTCGGCGTCCTCGGGGACCGCGTCGTGCGGGATGCCGGGGGCGACCTTGAGGGCGGCGTGGGGGGCGGTGCGGGCGGCCGCGACGGCCCAGGACAGCGGCGGCGAGTACGCCTCGGGGTCGAAGACGCGGCCCCGCCCCCCGCGCCGCGCGGGGTCCACGAAGATCGCGTCGTAGCCGGAGGTGTCGACCTCGGCGACATCCGCGTGGCGCACCTCGATGAGGTCGGCCAGTCCCAGGGCCTCGGCGTTGGCCCGGACCACGGCGCAGGTCAGCGGGTCGCGGTCGACGGCCAGCACGAAGATGCCCGCGCGGGCCAGCGCGACCGCGTCGCCGCCGATGCCGCAGCACAGGTCGGCGACGCGGCGCACGCCGAGCTCGGTGAAGCGGGCGGCGCGGTAGGCGGCGACGGACGCCCGGGTGGCCTGTTCGACGCCGTTGGGCGTGAAGTACATGCGGTGGGCGTCGGCGGCGCCGAACTTCGCTGCCGCGCGCTGCCGCAGCCCCGCCTGGGTGAGGGCCGCGGAGACCAGCTCCGCGGGGTGGTCACGGCGCAGCCGGGTCGCCGTGGCGAGCTCCCGCGCCGGGTCGTAGTCGCTCAGCTCGCGGAGCAGCGTCTGCCCTTCGTCGCGGAGCAGTGAGTCGAAGGCGTCAACGTCCACGTCGCCCATTCTCCCCGCTTCAGCGCGCGCGTTCGCGACACCCGGCTGAAGATCGCTTATGTGATGATGATCAAGACTGGCCTTTCAAGGTGTCTCGTGTTGGTCGCGGCCGCGGCGCTGCTCGCGGGCTGTGGGGACGGGCATGGCGCCGGGACGGCTGCGCCGTCTTCGCCGTCGTCCGACTCGTCCATGTCCTCTTCGTCTCCCAAGTCGTCCATGTCGTCGCTCGGGAGCGGGGCCCACGCCCCGGGCTCGCTGCACGACTCGTCCCGGTCGCCGGGGTCGGGGTCGGAGCCGGGGTCCGGCCGGGCGTCGGAGTCCGGTTCGGTCTCCGACCTGCCCTCGCCGCCCCCCGCGGCCCCGGACGGCTACCGCCGCTGGGGGCTCGACGGGCCGCTGGAAACGGCGGCGCCGCCCTCGTCCAAGCCGCCCCTGGTGCCGCCCGGGGCGGGCGCGCCCGCCGGGCCGCCGATCATCGACCATGTGCCGACCCACGACAAGGTCGTCTTCGTGACCATCGACGACGGCGCGGAGAAGGACCCGGCCTTCATCCAACTGGCCCACGACCTGGGGCTGCCGTTCACCGCCTTCCTGACGGACGACGTGGCGTCCGGCGACTACGGCTACTTCGAGCAGCTGCGCCGGCTCGGCAACGGGATCCAGAACCACACCCTCACCCATCCGAGGCTGCCCGATCTGGAGTTCGAGGAGCAGGCCCATGAGATCTGCGGCCAGCAGGATGTGCTCGCTCACCAGTTCGGTACCCGGCCGTATCTCTTCCGCCCGCCGTACGGGGCGGTCGACGACGACACGGTGCGGGCGGCGGCGGCCTGCGGGGTGCGGGCGCTGGTGATGTGGTCGGCCGAGATGAAGGCCGACGGGCTGGAGTACGCGTCGGGCGGCCGGCTGCACTCCGGCGACATCGTGCTGGCCCACTTCCGCGGCCCCGCCCAGCAGGACGGGCGGACCATGACCGATGTGATGACCGAGCTGCTCCGGGAGATCCAGGCCGAGGGCTTCGCCGTGGCCCGGCTGGAGGACTACCTCTGAATCCCTCCGGGGACTGACTCCCTCCGGGGACTGCCTCTGAGGACCGCCTCCGGGGACCGGCCGAGTGGCGTCCCGCCGACTCCGGCGGGGCGCCGCGGCACCCCGTCACTTGGCACTCTGGTTGACTGAGTGCTAACCGCGTCATAATGTCGTGGCTGGCACTCAGCACCGAGGAGTGCCAAACACAGCGACGGGCAGGTCCGGCACCCGCGACGACGGATCCACCTGGTCGCCACCTCAGACAGTTAACCCCGTGAGATCTCCGAAGGGGGAGGTCGGATCGTGACGACCGCCAGCTCCAAGGTTGCCATCAAGCCGCTCGAGGACCGCATTGTGGTCCAGCCGCTCGACGCCGAGCAGACCACGGCCTCTGGCCTGGTTATCCCGGACACTGCCAAGGAGAAGCCCCAGGAGGGCGTCGTCCTGGCCGTGGGCCCGGGCCGCTTCGAGGACGGCAACCGTCTCCCGCTCGACGTCTCCGTAGGCGACGTCGTGCTCTACAGCAAGTACGGCGGTACCGAGGTGAAGTACAACGGCGAGGAGTACCTCGTCCTCTCGGCTCGCGACGTTCTCGCGATCATCGAGAAGTAAGTCACCGAAGTTTTGCCTGTGAGCCGCGCCCCGGTGCCCCTGTCCATACCGGGGCCGGGGCGCGGTTCGTTCGAGAGGACATACGCAACCCATGGCGAAGATCCTGAAGTTTGACGAGGACGCCCGTCGCGCCCTCGAGCGTGGCGTCAACAAGCTCGCCGACACCGTCAAGGTGACGATCGGCCCCAAGGGCCGCAACGTCGTCATCGACAAGAAGTTCGGCGCCCCGACCATCACCAACGACGGTGTCACCATCGCCCGCGAGGTCGAGGTCGAGGACCCGTACGAGAACCTGGGCGCCCAGCTCGTCAAGGAGGTGGCGACCAAGACCAACGACATCGCGGGTGACGGCACCACCACCGCCACCGTGCTGGCCCAGGCCCTGGTCCGCGAGGGCCTGCGGAACGTGGCCGCCGGTGCCTCCCCGGCCGCCCTGAAGAAGGGCATCGACGCGGCCGTCAAGGCCGTGTCCGACGAGCTGCTGGCCACCGCCCGCCCGATCGACTCCAAGTCCGACATCGCCGCCGTGGCCGCGCTGTCCGCCCAGGACAAGCAGGTCGGCGAGCTCATCGCCGAGGCGATGGACAAGGTCGGCAAGGACGGTGTGATCACCGTCGAGGAGTCCAACACCTTCGGCCTGGAGCTCGACTTCACCGAGGGCATGGCCTTCGACAAGGGCTACCTGTCGCCGTACATGGTCACCGACCAGGAGCGTATGGAGGCCGTCCTCGACGACCCGTACATCCTGATCCACCAGGGCAAGATCTCCTCGATCCAGGACCTGCTGCCGCTGCTGGAGAAGATCATCCAGGGTGGCAACAAGCCGCTGCTGATCATCGCCGAGGACGTGGAGGGCGAGGCCCTGTCCACCCTCGTCGTCAACAAGATCCGCGGCACCTTCAACGCCGTCGCGGTGAAGGCCCCCGGCTTCGGCGACCGCCGCAAGGCGATGCTCGGCGACATGGCCGCCCTCACCGGCGGCACCGTCGTCGCCGAGGAGGTCGGCCTCAAGCTCGACCAGGTCGGCCTGGACGTGCTGGGCACCGCCCGCCGGGTGACCGTCACCAAGGACGACACCACCATCGTCGACGGTGGCGGCAAGTCCGAGGACGTCACCGGCCGGATCAACCAGATCAAGGCCGAGATCGAGGCCACGGACTCCGACTGGGACCGCGAGAAGCTCCAGGAGCGCCTCGCCAAGCTGGCCGGCGGCGTGTGCGTGATCCGCGTCGGCGCCGCCACCGAGGTGGAGCTCAAGGAGAAGAAGCACCGTCTGGAGGACGCCATCTCCGCGACCCGCGCCGCGGTCGAGGAGGGCATCGTCTCCGGTGGTGGCTCCGCGCTCGTCCACGCCGTGAAGGTGCTGGAGGACAACCTCGGCAAGGAGGGCGACGAGGCCACCGGTGTCGCGGTCGTCCGCCGCGCCGCGGTCGAGCCGCTGCGCTGGATCGCCGAGAACGCGGGCCTTGAGGGCTACGTCATCACCTCCAAGGTGGCCGAGCTCGAGAAGGGCCACGGCTTCAACGCCGCGACCGACGAGTACGGCGACCTGGTGAAGGCCGGCGTCATCGACCCGGTCAAGGTCACCCGCTCCGCCCTGGAGAACGCGGCGTCCATCGCCTCCCTGCTGCTCACCACCGAGACGCTGGTGGTCGAGAAGCCGGCCGAGGAGGAGCCCGAGGCCGCGGGCCACGGCCACGGTCACGCGCACTGACGCGCCACCGCGCGATCCCGCCGGGCGCGGTCACCCCTCGTGGGGGTGACCGCGCCCGAGGCGTTTCCGGGGCCGCGGGGCTCTGGGGGCTGCGTGGGCCCGCGAGGCCCTGGGGCTGCGGGGGTGTCAGCGCTTGGGAGGCCGTCCGACGTTCGAGGAGACGACCGAGAGCGCGGCCCGCGGCGCCAGCTTCGCCAGCCCCGTCATCGCCTTGTACCGCGGATCGGGGATCGACAGCGCCTTGCCCCGCGCGAAGTCCTTGAGCGCCTCCGTCACCACCTTGTCGGCGTCCAGCCACATCCAGCTCGGCACGCTGTCCGGCTTGATCCCCGCCCGCGCGTGGAACTCGGTCCGTACGAACCCCGGGCACAGCGCCATCAGCCGCACCCCGGAACTCGCCAGGTCCCGCGCCGCGCCCTGGGTGAACTGCACGACCCACGCCTTGCTGGCCCCGTACGTGCCGCGCGGGAAGAACGCCGCGATCGAGGCGACGTTGATCACTCCGCCGCGCCCCCGGGTCCGCATCGTCTCGGCGGCCGCGGTGGTGAGCCGCAGCACGGCCTCGCAGTGGACCTTCAGCATCCGCAGCTCGTCGTCCAGGGGCGCCTCGAGATAGCGGCCCTTGTTGCCGAAGCCGGCGTTGTTGACGAGCAGATCGATCGGGTGCTTGCGGTTGCCGAGGCGCTCCTCGACGGCCGCGATGCCGTCGTCCTCGGACAGGTCGGCCCGCAGGACGTCCGCCTCCACCCCGTGCCGGTCGTGGAGGTCGGCGGCCTGGTCGCGCAGCCGCTTCTCGTCCCGCGCCACCAGCACCAGGTTGTGACCGTCCGCCGCGAGCCGGCTCGCGAAGGCGGCGCCGATGCCCGCCGTGGTTCCCGTAATCAACGCAGTCGTCATACGCGCACGTTAGCGGCCTCGGCGGGGGTCGGAGCGCACCCGTCCGGATCAGTTCTCCGGTGAGTGGGAGAGTGTTCCGGTATAGGAAAGTGCGGTCTGCCGCAGTTCGGGGTGGAGCGCGTCGCCCGCCGCGAGCACCCGTGGCAGCAGGGCGCGTTCGGTGGTGACGGCGCGGAAGGTGAAGCCGACGGTCACCTCGTGGTCGGGCCGGTGCACGATCTCGACCGGGTCCCCGGAGCGGATCTCGCCCGGCTCGAGGACCCGCAGATACGCGCCGGGGACGGCCGCCCGAGTGAACCGCTTCACCCAGCGCTCCTCGCCCAGCCAGGCCGCGAAGGTCCGGCACGGGATGCGCACCGAGGCCACTTCGAGCAGCAGCTCGGCGCCGATCCGCCAGCGCTCGCCGATCCGGGCGCCGGTGATGTCGAGGCCGCGGGTGGTGAGGTTCTCGCCGAAGGCGCCGTTCGTCAGCTCGCGGCCGAGCTCGCCCTCCCAGGCGTCGAGGTCCTCGCGCGCGTAGGCGTACACGGCCTGGTCGTTCCCGCCGTGGTGGCGTGTGTCGCTGACCGCGTCGCCGATCAGCCCGCTCGCGCCCTCGCCCTTGGGGCCGGGGGCGACCACCCGCACCGGCCCGTCGGCGGGGCGCTTGTCGATGCCGGTGCCGCCGGAGGGGGCGTCGGTGTACTCGACCTGCTTCAGCCGGCCGAGGTTCACGGTGAGCACGGTCGTCGGGTGCGGCTGAATGCGCGGCTGGGAGTGCGGCTCAGGGTGCGGCTCAGGGTGCGGGGACCCGGCCTCGGGGATACGCGTCATGGCGGCACGCTAGAGGACCGCGATTCAAAGCGTCGACGTGATATCGCGGACCATACCCAAGGGTCGCTTATGCTCGAAGAATGATCGAGGCTCGTCATCTGAGGGTGCTGCGCGCCGTGGCGACCACGGGTTCCTTCTCCGCGGCCGCCCGCGAACTGGGCTGCACCCAGCCCGCCGTCAGCCAGCAGATGAAGGCCCTCGAACAGTCCTCGGGCACCCCGCTGCTGGTCCGTACGGGCCGGGAGATGCGGCTGACGCAGGCCGGTGAGGCGCTGGTGCGGCACGCGGCGGGGATCCTGGCCGGGCTGACCGCCGCCGAGGAGGAGGTCGCGGCGATCGCCGGGCTGCGGGCCGGCCGGGTGCGGCTGGCGTCCTTCCCCAGCGGCAGCTCGACACTGGTGCCGACCGCGCTCGCCGAGATGCGCCGGGCCTACCCGGGGACCCGGGTCTCGCTGGTGGAGGCCGAGCCGCCGCGCTCGGTGGAGCTGCTGCGCGCCGGCGATGTCGAGATCGCCGTGGCCTTCCGTTATCCGGAGGTCGAACCGGCGGTGGCGGACGCGGAGGAGCTGATTGCCCCGGCCGAGGGCCCGTGGGGCAAGGACGACCTGGTCGTACGGCCGCTGCTGAGGGACCGGCTGGTGGGCGTGGTGCCCGAGGGGCACCGGCTGGCGGGGACCGGGGCGGTGGGCATCGGGGAGCTGGCCGAGGAGCCGTGGATCGCGGGGTGCCCGCGCTGTCGCAGGCATCTGGTGGACGTGTGCGAGGCGGCGGGCTTCACGCCGCGGATCGACTTCGCCACGGACGACTATCCGGCGGTGATCGGGCTGGTGGCGGCCGGGCTCGGGGTGGCGGTGCTGCCGGAGCTGGCGATGGAGTCCGTACGGGCCAAGGGGACCGCGAGGGTGGAGGTGGAGCCGGCGGTGCGGCGGGAGGTCGTCGCGCTCACGCTGCCGGACCTCGCACGGGTCCCGGCGGTGGCGGCGACGCTGGACCGGCTGGAGTCCGCGGCGCGGCGCGAGACGCGGCCGTGACGCACCGCTGAAGGCGTCCCGCAGCGACGGCCGGGGAGACGCCGAGCTGCGAAGGAGGGGCTCGCGGGGCTCGCGGTCGGTGGCGATACGTTTCTTCAGTCTGTGGTGATCGCGGGCGCGATCAGGCGCCGGGAGCCCCGGCGCCGGAAGTGGCGACGGCCCGGTGGCGTGCCCGCCCCATGAGCTCCTCGCGTTCGTCCTCGGTCAGTCCGCCCCACACGCCGTACGGCTCACGAACCGCCAGCGCGTGCGCCGCGCACTCCGCGCGCACGGGGCATCGCATGCACACCTCTTTGGCTGACATCTCGCGTGCGCTGCGGGCAGCGCCGCGCTCGCCCTCCGGATGGAAGAAGAGCGAGCTGTCGACCCCGCGACACGCGGCGAGGAGCTGCCAGTCCCACAGGTCGGCGTTCGGACCGGGAAGACGGGAGAAATCTGCCATTGCCTTATCTCCTCGAAGCGATCTGGTGCGGACGCTGTGTCCTGGGTCGTACACCTACTGTGTAAGTAGATGTAAATATGACTCATTGCGAATCTAGCCACAGAGACAGGCAAATTGGAAGCAAGGTCGCCAAATGCCATCGAAGAGGGCAGGACTCGGGGCGGGGCGCGGCGGCCGCGATGAAGCAGCTCTGTGTCCGTTCCCTCACGTAGAGTGTCGAAGGTGGCCGCCGGACCCCGTAACTCTTTCGGGTGACCGTCGTTGAGAGTGCGGAGGCGGTTGATGGGTAAAGCTCTCGGACGGGCGTCCGAGGCCGTCAATCGCACAGGTGACGATATGTACCAGCCTGGAGGCTCAAGGTGACGCGCATCAGCTGCGGAGGGCGGTCATGACATCCGTCCTCGTCTGCGACGACTCCCCGCTTGCCCGAGAGGCGCTGCGCCGCGCGGTGGCGACCGTGCCCGGCGTCGAGCGTGTGACGACGGCGGCCAACGGCGAGGAAGTCCTCCGCCGCTGGGGGGCCGACCGCTCGGATCTGATTCTGATGGACGTGCGGATGCCCGGCCTCGGTGGTGTCGAGACCGTGCGGCGGCTGCTCTCGGCCGACCCCGGCGCCCGGATCATCATGCTCACGGTCGCCGAGGACCTGGACGGCGTCGCGCTGGCCGTGGCCGCCGGCGCCCGTGGCTATCTGCACAAGGACGCCTCGCGCGCCGAGCTGCGCGCCACCGTGACCCAGGCGCTGGCCGACCCGACCTGGCGGCTGGCGCCGCGCAGGCTGCGCTCCGCCGAGATGGGCGCGGCGCCCACGCTCACCGCCCGTGAGATCCAGGTCCTGGAGGGCATGAGCCACGGCCGGTCCAACGCGGAGATCGGCCGTGAGCTGTTCCTGTCGGAGGACACCGTCAAGACGCACGCGCGGCGCCTGTTCAAGAAACTCGGCGCCTCGGACCGGGCACACGCGGTGGCGCTCGGCTTCCGGTGGGGCCTGGTCCGCTAGAGCCGGATCATCCACCGGGCCGAGCCGAGGTGCCGCACAGCGGGGGCGGACTGTCCCCGCCCGTCGGGTGACGGGCGGGGTTGAGGGCAGCTGATATCCCCGCCGGCTGGGGGAGGCTTATGTCACTTTGCCGGGCGATGCCGCATCCTTGAGGGTGTGGAGTTCCTCGGGGACATGTCGGTCGGGCGTGAGGGGAGAGCGCAGGACGTGACGACAGCCGGCGCACCTGCTCATAACGCTTCAGCGCACAACTACGGACGCGGTGCTACGGAAGCCACGGCGTCAAGGCACCATGGACGGATGCGCGACGACGAGACCCAGGGGTCCCCGAAGGCCGGCGGCCCAGGGACCCAGGGGGCCATCGGAGCCCTTGTCCGGCGCGCCGCCGAGGGGGACGAGCGGGCCACCCACGATCTGCTCGCCCATGTGCACCCGCTCGCCCTTCGCTATTGCCGCACGCGTTTGTCGCGGCTGCCGGGGGACGCGCGCCATTTCGTGGACGACCTGGCGCAGGAGGTCTGTCTCGCGGTGCTGTGCGCGCTGCCGCGCTACCGCGACACCGGCAGGCCCTTCGAGGCGTTCGTCGTTGCCATCGCCGCGCACAAGGTCGCCGATCTACAGCGCGCCGCCATGCGCCACCCGGGCAGCACGGCCGTGCCCTCGGACGAGATGCCGGAGCAGCCGGACGACTCGCTCGGGCCGGAGGAACAGGCGCTGCTGAGCAGTGACGCGGAGTGGGCCAAGAAGCTGCTGGCGAATCTCCCGGAGAACCAGCGCGAGCTGGTGCTGCTGCGGGTCGCGGTCGGGCTGACGGCGGAGGAGACCGGGCAGATGCTCGGGATGTCGCCGGGCGCGGTGCGGGTGGCCCAGCACCGGGCCCTGAGCAGGCTGCGCGCGCTCGCCGAGCAGTAGCCCCGCGCGGCCGTGCGAATGGCCGGGTCAGTGGCCGTGTCCATGGTGGTTTCGGCAGGCTGCGGGGGTTTTCCACAGGGAGGAATGGGACACCTGTCGAGCCCGTTAGCATGGGAGTCCGCGCTGGGGCAAGACCATTGGAAGGGTGTCATGACTGTCAACGTCGACGGAGTGCCTGAGAAATTCGCGATGCTCGGGCTGACGTACGACGATGTGCTGCTGCTGCCGGGCGCCTCCGAGGTGCTGCCGAACGCGGTCGACACCTCGTCCAGGGTCTCTCGGAACGTCCGGGTCAATGTGCCGCTGCTGTCCGCGGCCATGGACAAGGTCACCGAGTCCCGCATGGCCATCGCCATGGCCCGCCAGGGCGGCGTCGGCGTGCTGCACCGCAATCTGTCGATCGAGGACCAGGCCAACCAGGTCGACCTGGTCAAGCGGTCCGAGTCCGGCATGGTCACCGACCCGATCACGGTCCGGCCGGACGCGACGCTGGCCGAGGCGGACGCCCTGTGCGGGAAGTTCCGGATCAGCGGCGTCCCGGTGACGGACGCGGCGGGCAAGCTGCTGGGCATCGTCACCAACCGCGACATGGCCTTCGAGACGGACCGGGGCCGTCAGGTCCGCGAGGTCATGACCCCGATGCCGCTGGTCACCGGCAAGGTCGGGATCTCCGGCGAGGACGCGATGCAGCTGCTGCGCCGCCACAAGATCGAGAAGCTGCCGCTGGTCGACGACGCGGGCGTGCTCAAGGGCCTGATCACCGTCAAGGACTTCGTGAAGGCCGAGAAGTATCCCCACGCGGCCAAGGACGCCGACGGCCGGCTGATCGTCGGCGCGGCGGTCGGTGTCGGCGACGAGTCGTACGACCGGGCGCAGGCGCTGGTCGAGGCCGGGGTGGACTTCCTCGTGGTCGACAGCGCGCATGGCCACAGCCGGGGCATCCTCGACATGATCGCCAAGCTGAAGTCCAACATCACGGTCGATGTGGTGGGCGGCAATGTCGCCACCCGTGACGGCGCCCAGGCGCTGATCGACGCGGGTGTGGACGGGGTCAAGGTCGGCGTCGGCCCGGGCTCGATCTGCACCACCCGGGTGGTCGCGGGCATCGGTGTGCCGCAGGTGACGGCGATCTACGAGGCCGCGCGGGCGTGCCACGCGGCCGGGGTGCCGCTGATCGGCGACGGCGGTCTCCAGTACTCGGGCGACATCGCCAAGGCGATCGCGGCGGGCGCGGACACGGTCATGCTGGGCAGCCTGCTGGCCGGGTGCGAGGAGTCGCCGGGCGAGATGGTGTTCATCAACGGCAAGCAGTTCAAGTCCTACCGGGGGATGGGTTCGCTGGCCGCGATGCAGTCGCGCGGCCAGGCCCGTTCGTACTCCAAGGACCGCTACTTCCAGGACAACGTCCTCTCCGAGGACAAGCTGGTGCCCGAGGGCATCGAGGGTCAGGTGCCCTACCGCGGCCCGCTGGCCTCGGTCGCCCACCAGCTCGTGGGCGGTCTGCGGGCGTCGATGGGGTATGTCGGCTCGGCGAATGTGCCGGAGCTCAAGGAGAAGGGCCGCTTTGTGCGGATCACGGCGGCCGGACTCAAGGAGAGCCACCCGCACGACATCCAGATGACGACCGAGGCTCCGAACTACTCCGCTCGTCGTTAGCCCGTACGAAGTCGTCAGCCCGTACGAAGGGGCGGCGCAGGGGGCAGGGATACTGGGACGGCAGACCTGAAGAGCGAAAGGCACCCACGTGACTGAGATCGAGATCGGGCGCGGCAAGCGCGGCCGCAGGGCGTATGCGTTCGACGACATCGCCGTTGTGCCGAGTCGTCGTACCCGGGACCCGAAGGAGGTCTCGATCGCCTGGCAGATCGACGCTTACCGGTTCGAGCTGCCGTTCCTCGCCGCCCCGATGGACTCGGTGGTCTCGCCGAAGACCGCGATCCGCATCGGCGAGCTCGGCGGTCTTGGGGTGCTCAACCTCGAGGGCCTGTGGACCCGGTACGAGGACCCCGAGCCGCTGCTCGCGGAGATCGCCGAGCTGGACGAGGACGCCGCGACCCGGCGCATGCAGGAGATCTACGCCGCACCGATCAAGGAAGAGCTGATCGGGCAGCGGCTGAAGGAGGTGCGCGACTCGGGCGTGGTGACGGCCGCCGCGCTCTCCCCGCAGCGCACCGCGCAGTTCTCCAAGGCCGTGGTGGACGCCGGGGTCGACATCTTCGTGATCCGGGGGACCACGGTCTCGGCCGAGCATGTCTCCGGCGCCGCCGAGCCGCTGAATCTGAAGCAGTTCATCTATGAGCTGGACGTCCCGGTCATCGTGGGCGGCTGTGCCACCTACACCGCCGCGCTGCACCTGATGCGGACGGGCGCGGCCGGTGTGCTGGTCGGGTTCGGCGGCGGCGCCGCGCACACCACGCGCAATGTGCTGGGCATCCAGGTGCCGATGGCGACGGCCGTCGCCGATGTCGCCGCCGCCCGCCGGGACTACATGGACGAGTCCGGCGGCCGCTATGTGCATGTGATCGCCGATGGCGGCGTCGGCTGGAGCGGCGATCTGCCCAAGGCCATCGCCTGCGGTGCGGACGCGGTGATGGTGGGCTCGCCGCTGGCGCGGGCCACGGACGCGCCGGGCCGGGGCCACCACTGGGGCATGGAGGCCGTGCACGACGAGGTGCCGCGCGGCAAGCGGATGAACCTGGGCACGGTGGGCACCACGGAGGAGATCCTGCTGGGCCCCTCGCACACCCCCGACGGCTCGATGAACTTCTTCGGCGCGCTGCGCCGGGCGATGGCCACCACGGGCTACTCGGAGCTCAAGGAGTTCCAGCGGGTCGAGGTGACGGTCGCTCCGTCGCAGCACGACAAGCGCTGAGCGCGCAGCACAAACGGGTTGGGCCCCGACCGCATCGCGGTCGGGGCCCAACCCGTTTGGTGCGTTACCGGCGTCAGCGGTTGCCGAGGCGGTAGGCGGTGGAGACCGCCGCGACCGGGGACAGCGCGATGAAGAGGTAGGTCAGGAAGCCGGAGTCCTCTTTCCAGCCGTCGAAGAGGTCACCGAACTGGTCGAAGAAGAAGTCGTTCGCCGTCGGGATATCGACGGTGCTCGGAGCGCCCGCCTTGTCGGCGTAGTTGCTCACCCAGTCCGCCGCGACCATCGCGTAGCCGTACAGCTCGCCGAAGAACACCGCCGCCAGTGCCAGAACCGCGCCGACCACCCACAGCGCCGGGTTGCGGCCGCCCAGCTTGGCGATGACGAAACCGACCAGCGCGCCGACCGCGACACCCGCGTAGGCGAACTGCTTGACCTTCGGCTCCGCGCCGTCCGTGTCGGCCATGGCGCTCAGCAGGAAGGCGTAGAGCAGACCACCGACGGCCGCGGCGACGACGGCGGCCAGGATGGCGAGGGCCGGGTTGCCCTGGCGGCCGACCGGCGGCGCCGGCGGCGGGAAGCCACCCGCGAACTGCGGCTGCTGCTGCGGGCCGCCGTACTGCGGCTGCGGCGGCTGGGCCGGGTAGCCGTAACCACCGGGCTGCTGGGGCGGCTGCGGCTGCTGAGGCTGCTGCCAGTTCTGGCTCATGGAGTTCCCCCGGGGATGAAGGTGATAGTCCGCGCTCCGGGGATTTGTGCTGATGGGAGCGCGAACGAAGAGTTCGAGCCATAAAAGTAACAGCCGGGCATGACAATCAGACAAGTCGTGTCTGTCGTCCGTGACACGGCTGGGACCGGACGGAGACAACCTGTCCGCCCTTATATGGATTTGATACCCGTCATTCTGTGACCTGTCGGGTTGTCAGATAACTCTCGGCTCCCGTCGCGACCTGGGGATCATGATCGAAAAGGTAGCAGTGATCGGCCGGTACACGGGTGCGACTGACATCAGTGCCGACAGGAATCCGGCATAAGCAATAATGTCAACTTATGGCGCAGAACAAGACGTTCGCAGGACGCGATGTGGGCATCGACCTCGGCACGGCGAACACCCTGGTGTACGTACGGGGCAGGGGGGTTGTACTCAATGAGCCGTCGGTCGTCGCGGTCAGCACGACGGACGGCAGTGTGCTCGCGGTCGGCTCCGAGGCGAAGGAGACCATAGGGCGTACCCCCTCCAACATCGTCGCCGTCCGCCCGCTGCGGGACGGCGTCATCGCCGACTTCGAGATCGCCGAGCGGATGCTGCGGCACTTCATCAAGAAGGTCACCGGCAGCCGCCGGCTCGCCCGTCCCCGTGTCGTGGTGTGTGTGCCCTCCGGCATCACGGGTGTCGAGCGGCGCGCCGTCATGGAGGCCGCCTCGCAGGCCGGGGCGCGCCAAGTGCATCTGATCGAGGAGCCGATGGCGGCGGCGATCGGCGCGGGGCTGCCGGTGAGCGAGCCGACCGGCTCCATGGTGGTCGATATCGGCGGCGGCACGACGGAGGTGGCCGTGGTCTCGCTGGGCGGGATCGTCACCGCCCGCTCGGTGCGGATGGCGGGTGACGCGATGGACGCCGCGATCACCGCCCATGTGAAGAAGCGGTACGCCCTGGCGATCGGGGAGCGGACCGCCGAGGAGATCAAGGTGAGCATCGGCTCCGCCTCCCCGGGCGGCGCCTGGTCCGCGCCCGGCGTCGGGACGTCAACCCGGCTTGCTGAGCGCAATGTGGAGGTGGTGTCGGCCGCTCGGGGCGGCGAGGGCCTTTCGCTCGACAAGGGCGACGACCCGGAGCGGACGCAGACGCTGCTGCCGCCGGACCGCTGCACCATCCGGGGCCGGGACCAGGTCACCGGGTTGCCGAAGGTGCTGGAGCTGACGGCGGACGAGGTACGGCACGCCCTTGCCGAGCCGGTGGACAGCATCATCGCGGCGGTGCGGGCCACGCTGGACGAGACCCCGCCGGAGCTGGCGGGCGACATCATGGACCGGGGCATCGTGCTGACCGGGGGCGGGGCGCTGCTGCGCGGCCTCGACGCCCGGCTCAGCCGCGAGCTGGACATCCCGGTGCTGGTGGCCGACGACCCGCTGGACTGTGTGGCCCTGGGCACCGGCCGGTGCGTCGAGGACTTCGCGTCGCTGCGGACGGTGCTCGACGCCCGGCCCGCGAGGCTGGCCACCGCGCGGGTCTGACGGCGCCACCGCGCCCGGGCGGTCCGGGTGGAGGCCTCCCGGGTGCGGTACGGGCCCGCCCGTGGTGGTGTGGTGACACCGCGTCCGTTCACGGGGGCGGTACGAACCGACGTCGAGGTGGCGGTAGTGGCACGCGACGGGACATGTGCGCGAGCGACCGCCGCGGCGGTCGTGGCCCTGAGCGCGGTCCTGGTCACGCTGGTCCTGCCGGTGGTGCGGGTGGTGCCGGTGACGCCGGTGGTGTCGGTGGAGCCCGCCCCGGCGGCCGCCGCGTCGTCGTACGGGAACCCGCGCGCCGCCCCGCCCGGTCGCGGTCACGGCCACCGGAGTTCGGATGCCGTGACCGTCCGGCTGGGGTCCCTGAGCCCCGCCGTGCTGCGGCGCCGGGACGACGTGCTCACGCTCGGCGGCACCGTGGTCAACGACTCGCGCCGCCGCATCAGCGGCGCCCGGGTGGCGGTGCGCGTCGGGCGGGAGGCGTTCGGCACGCGCAGCGGCCTCGCCGTCGCGGCCGGGCGCACCGCCCTCACCCGCGCGGACGGCCAGGAGATCCCCGGCCGCGCCCAACGGCTCCCCTCCCTCGCCCCCGGCGCCACCCACGACTTCCGGCTGCGGGTGCCGGTGCCGGAGCTGGGGCCGGTCGGCGCGGGGGCGTACGGGCTGACGGTGGATGTGGCCCGCGAGGACGGGCCGGTCCTCGGGCTGGCCCGCACCTTTCTGCCCGGCTACCCGGACGGCACGGCGTTCGAGCCGCTGCGCACCACCGTCCTGTGGCCCGTCACCGGCACCCCGCGCATGGAGGCGCTGACCCTGCGCACCCCGGGCAGGGTGCGGCCGGTGTTCCGCGACGACGCGCTGGCCGCCGAGTTCGCCGAGGGCGGGCGGCTCCGCCAACTGGTCGAGACGGGCGGGCGGCTGCCGGTGACCTGGGTGGTGGACCCGGACCTGGTGGCGCAGGCACGGGCGATGGTGGACGGCTACCGGGTGGCCCGCACGCCCGGCTCCACCGATCCCCGGCACACCACCGAGGGCAGGGGCGGGCGGGCGGCGGCGGGCTGGCTGGCCGCGCTCAAGGGGGCGGTGCACGGGCAGGACGTCGTCGCGCTGCCGTACGCCGACCCCGACCTGGCCTCCCTCGCGCGCGGCGGCCGCGGCGGCGACGCGCTGGCGGGGCTGCTGCGCCGGGCGTCCCGGGCGGGCAAGCAGGTGGTGGACCGGGAGCTGTCCATCGACTCCCGCGCCGATGTGGCCTGGCCGGCGGGCGGCGCGGTGGACGGCGGGATCGCCGGGTACGCGGAGCGGCTGGGCCTGGGCACGGTGCTGGCCACCGGCAGCACCGTCGCCGGGCTGCGCCGCTCCTCCGGCGCGCTGGTCACCGCGGGCGCCACGGACGACCGCGCGGTCGCCCTCGGCGAGCGGCTGACCGCCCTGACGTACGACTCGACCATCGCCTCGCTGCTGGCGCGGAACCGGCAAGGCGCTCCGCGAACAGCCGAGGCCGGCGCGCCGCTCCGGCTGGGGCTGCGGCAGCGGCTGCTCGCGGAGAGCCTGACGGCCGTGCGGGAGCTGCCGTACGCCCCGCGCGCCCTGGTGGTCGTTCCCCCGCGGCGGATGTCGGCCGGTGCGGTGCGGGCGCTGGCCGAGGCGGTGTCGGAGGGGCGGGACGCGGGCTGGCTGGAGCCGACCCGGCTGGAGGTGGCGGTGCACGACCCGGAGCCGGGGCAGCTGCGGGAGCCCACGAGCTACCCGGTGGCGCTGCGCGCCTCCGAGCTGCCCGCCCGCTCGCTGGGGGCGGTCGCCCGGGACCTGGAGCGGCTGCGCGCCCTCTCCAAGGTGCTGTCCGATCCGGGGCGCACCACCGCCGCCGCGCATGCCGCGATGGCGCGCGCGGTCTCCATGAGCTGGCGCGGGGACCCGGCGGCGGCGCGCTCGTACCGGCGCGGGGTGAGCCGCTATCTGTCCGCCTCGATCGACTCGGTCCGGCTGGTGCCCAAGACGACGGTGACGGTCGCCGGGCAGTCCG
The DNA here is from genome assembly GCF_040302705.1 of Streptomyces sp. NPDC097640. Lineage (NCBI taxonomy): Bacteria > Bacillati > Actinomycetota > Actinomycetes > Kitasatosporales > Streptomycetaceae > Streptomyces > Streptomyces sp. NPDC097640. The sequence goes on along the minus strand of NZ_JBEOSB010000032.1, from coordinate 57,897 downwards.
CGATCATCCCGGTCACGGTCGACAACGGGCTCCAGCAGGACCTCACCGGCGTGGAGCTGCGGGTGGTCTCCAGCCGGCCGGAGCGACTGGACACGGTGGACCGGGCGGTCGGGGTCCGGGCGTCGCGGGCGGTCAGCCGTACGGTGCGGGTCCGGGTGCGAGCCCACGCCAACGGGCCGGTACGGCTCACCGCCCGGCTCTACACCAGCTCCGACGGCAGGCCCTGGGGCCGGCCGATCACCTTCATGGCCGAGGTCCGCTCGGTGCCCTCGGGGGCGGTCGCGTTCGTGGCGGGCGGGGTGGGGCTGATGGTGCTGGCCGCGGCGGTCCGGCTGCGCCGCGCGCAGGGGCGGGGTGGTGAGCCACCGGGCGCACGGGGGTGACGGGGTTTGCGGGCGCGACGGCTCAGAGCGGCCGCGGGCGGGCGGGCCGACCGGCTCAGCGGTTGTGGGCGGGTCGGCCGGCCGGCGGTTGTGGACGGGGCGACCGGCCGGCGGTTGTGGGCGGGCCGGCTCAGAGCCGGTACGCCGCGCCCGCCGGGCTCGCGCCCCGCGTGTCCAGCAGCAGCTGCGCCTTCACGGCCAGGCCCTGGAGGTCGTAGCTGCGGTGGTGCTGAAGCAGCACGGTCAGGTCGGCGTCGGCCACCGCCTCGTACAGCGCGTCCGCGCGCGGCACCGGCCGGCCGAGCACCCGCCAGCGCGCCACGAACGGATCGTGGAAGCTGACCTCGGCGCCCAGCTCCATCAGCCGTGAGGCGATCTCACGGGCGGGCGAGCCCTCCTGGTCGCCCACGTCGGGCTTGTAGCTCACCCCGAGCAGCAGGACGCGGGCGCCGCGCGCCGACTTCCCGTGCTCGTTGAGCAGGGCCGCGCAGCGCCGCGTGACATAGCCCGGCATGCGCCCGTTGACCTGCTGTGCCAGCTCCACCATGGCCAGCGGGCGGCCGGGGGCGCGCCCGGGGTACGGCGGGAGGTCCGCGGCGATCGGCACCCCGTGGCCGCCGACGCCCGGCCCCGGCCGGAAGGCCTGGAAGCCGAACGGCTTGGTCTCGGCGCAGCGGATCACGTCCCACAGGTCGACGCCGAGGTCCTGGCAGAACACCGCCATCTCGTTGACCAGGGCGATGTTGACGTGCCGGTAGTTGGTCTCCAGGAGCTTGACGGTCTCGGCCTCGCGCGGGCCGCGGGCGCGTACGACCTTCTCGGTGAGGCGGCTGTAGAACGCGGCGGCCGCCTCGGTGCAGGCGGGGGTGAGCCCGCCGATGACCTTGGGGGTGTTGGCGTAGCCGTGGGTGCGGTTGCCGGGGTCGAGGCGGCCGGGGGAGTAGGCGAGGTGGAAGTCGCGCCCGGCCCGCAGCCCGGACCCGTCCTCCAGGATCGGCCGCAGGTATTCCTCGGTGGTGCCGGGGTACACGGCGGATTCGAGCACGACGGTGGTGTGCGGGCGCAGCTGCGCGGCCAGCGCGCGGGCGGCCTCGCCGACGGCCGACAGGGTGGCCGTCCGGTCCGTGCCCAGCGGGGTCGGGGCGCAGATCACGGCGGTGTGCACCCGGCCGAGCTCGGCGGGGTCGCTGGTGGTCCGGAAGCCTCCGGCGGTCATCCGGCGCAGCTCGGCGGCCGACAGGGCGCCGTTCCAGGCTCCGGAGGGCAGCCGGCCCGCGCGCAGGTCGGCGGCGGCGCGGGGGTCGGGATCGTAGCCGAGGGTGCGGACGCCGGCGGCGGTGGCGGCCTGGACGAGGGGGATGCCGAGGTGACCGAGTCCGATGACGGCGAGATCTGCGGGCATGACTTCGTGCCGTCCTTCCCGAGGCGATTTTCGGATGGCGCGAAATTGCGTGAATACAGACTAAGCGGAAATATGACTCGTATTCAGTATTGATGCGGGGTGTTGCGGCCGACGGGGTGTCGCGGCCATGGAGACGGCCATGGAGACCCGGAGTGGGCCCCGCACCGGCATGGCGCCCCGGGGAGAAACCCAGGAAAATCGTTCACGAACGTTGTGATCTCGATCACCGTCTCGATCACCACGGGAGGCAGCGGTGAGGACACCGACACTGGGGCCGGCCGAGCGCGGCGAGGCGCTGGCCCGGATGGCGGACCAGGAACTGGACGTGCTGGTGGTGGGCGGCGGGGTGGTCGGGGCCGGCACCGCCCTGGACGCGGTCACCCGGGGCCTGGAGACCGGCCTGGTCGAGGCGCGGGACTGGGCGGCCGGCACCTCCAGCCGGTCCAGCAAGCTGATCCACGGGGGCCTGCGCTATCTGGAGATGCTGGACTTCGCCCTCGTACGGGAGGCGCTGAAGGAGCGCGGTCTGCTGCTTGAGCGGCTCGCCCCGCACCTGGTCAAGCCGGTGCCGTTTCTGTATCCGCTCAAGCACCACGCCTGGGAGCGGCTCTACGCGGGCACCGGCGTGGCGCTGTACGACGGCATGTCGCTCTCCTCCGGGCACGGCCGCGGGCTGCCGGCGCACCGCCATCTGACCCGGCGGCGGGCCCTGCGGGTCGCGCCCTGCCTGCGGAAGGATGCCCTGGTCGGGGCGTTGCAGTACTACGACGCCCAGATGGACGACGCCCGCTTCGTCACCACGCTGGTGCGCACCGCCGCCTCGTACGGCGCCCATGTCGCCAACCGGGCGCGGGTGGTGGGCATCCTGCGGGAGGGAGAGCGCGTTGTCGGTGCCAGGGTGCACGATATGGAGCAGGGGGGAGACTTCGAGGTCCGCGCCCGCCAGGTGGTGAACGCCACGGGGGTGTGGACGGACGAGACACAGGCGCTGATCGGGGAGCGGGGGCAGTTCCACGTACGCGCGTCCAAGGGCATCCACCTGGTCGTGCCCAAGGACCGGATCCACTCCACGACCGGGCTGATCCTGCGCACCGAGAAGAGCGTGCTGTTCGTGATCCCGTGGGGGAGGCACTGGATCATCGGCACCACTGACACCGACTGGGGCCTGGACAAGGCCCATCCGGCCGCCTCCAGCGCCGACATCGACTATCTGCTGGAGCATGTCAACGAGGTGCTGGCGGTGCCGCTCACCCGCGACGACGTCGAGGGCGTGTACGCCGGGCTGCGCCCGCTGCTGGCCGGCGAGTCGGACGCGACCAGCAAGCTCTCGCGCGAGCACACGGTCGCGCATGTGGCGCCGGGCCTGGTGGTGGTCGCGGGCGGCAAGTACACCACGTACCGGGTCATGGCCAAGGACGCGGTGGACGAGGCGGTGCACGGCCTCGACCAGCGGGTCGGCCCCTGCGTCACCGAGGATGTGCCGCTGGCGGGCGCCGTGGGCTACCAGGCGCTGTGGAACGGGCGGGCGCGCATCGCCCAGCGCGCCGGGCTGCATGTGGCCCGCGTCGAGCACCTGCTGAACCGCTACGGCTCGCTCACCGGGGAGGTCCTGGAGCTGATCGCCGAGGACCCCTCCCTGAGCGAACCGCTGGCCGGCGCCGACGACTATCTGCGCGCCGAGGTGGTCTACGCCGTGTCCCACGAGGGCGCCCGTCACCTGGACGACGTCCTGACCCGGCGCACCCGGATCTCGATCGAGACCTTCGACCGGGGCACGCGCTGCGCCCGGGAGGCCGCCGAGCTGATGGCGCCGGTGCTGGGCTGGGGGCAGGAGCAGATCGACAAGGAGGTCCGGCACTACGAGAAGCGGGTCGAGGCTGAGCGCGAGTCGCAGCGTCAGCCGGACGACCTGACGGCGGACGCGGCCCGGCTGGGGGCGCCGGACATCGTCCCGCTCTGAGCCCGGCCCTGAGCCTCGCCCTGAGCCCGGCTCTGAGCCCGGCCTCTGAGCCCCGCTCCGAGGCTCAGGCGGTGTGAGGCGTCACGTCCGGCAGAACTCGGCCTTGAGGAGGGCCCGCTCCGCCGCGGCGGCCGGGCGCGCCTCGGTGTTGAGTCGGTAGGCCAGCACACGGCGGCCGTCGGACGTGGCGACGACCTGGGCGTATGAACCGTTGATCTGGCCGTTGTGGCCCCACAGCGTCACGCCGCAGGACAGCCGTACGGGGAACAGGCCCATGCCGTAGCGCCCGTCGGAGGCGGTCGTGTCGCGCATCCGCCGCAGCGCCGCGGGCGGCAGCAGGCCGCCGCGCAGCAGCGCGCCGAAGAAGCGGGCCAGGTCGTCGAGGGTGGAGATCGCCTCGCCCGCGGCGCCCGCCGCGGACGGGTCGAGGGTGGTGACGTCGCGCAGGGTGTCGGCGTCGGGGGCGTAGCCGCGGCCGTGCGGGGTGGGGAGGGTGTCGCGGGCGCCAGGGAAGGACGTGCCGCGCAGGCCGAGGGGTCGGAGCACGCGGCGCTCGGTCTCGGCGGCGTAGGGGCGGCCGGTGACGCGCTGGACGACCAGGCCCAGCAGGACGTAGTTGGTGTTGGAGTAGTGCCACGCGGCGCCCGGGGCGAACCGCGGGCGGTGGGCGAGGGCGGTGCGTACGAGCTGCCGGGGCGTCAGCGGGGCGGCGGTCGGCGGGCGGGACAGCCGGCGGGCCACGCGCTGGTCGGCGGCGAAGTCGAACAGGCCGCTGGTGTGGGTGAGGAGCTGCCGGAGGGTGATCTTCCGGCCGTCGTTGCCCCGGCCCCGCACCAGCCCGGGAAGATGCTCCTCGACCGTGTCGTCCAGGCCGAGCCTCCGCTCGTCGGCCAGCTGGAGGACGACCGTGGCGATCAAGGTCTTGGTGATGCTGCCCGCACGGAAGCGGTCGTTCCGATGGATGCGCCGCCCGGTGCGCAGATCGGCGAGCCCGGCCGAGGCAAAGCGGGTCCCGTCGCCGTCCCGGGCCAGCGCGGCGGCGCCCGGGGCACTGCCCTCGGCCATCAGCCGCCGTACGGCCGCGCGGAGGGCGGCCTCCGTATGCCGCCCGTCGGCCTGCCGGGTCGCCGCGGCGCCGGTGCCGGGGCCGGTGTCGGGGCCGGCGCCGAGGGTGCGGGCCGCGCCGCGGTCCGCCGGGCCCGGGCCGCCGCAGCCGGGGACGGCGGCGGACAGGACCGCCGCCAGCGCGAGCGCCGCGGCCCGCGTGCGGCCCCGCCTCGCCCGCTCCGGGACACGGATCGGCATGTCGAGAACCCTTTCATCGGGTTTTCATCGGCTGCGAATCCCCAGATGTTCGCAGGTGTGGCCACGGCCACCACGCCGGGCCCCCGACCCCGGACTTCCGTCGGTCCGCGGATGAGAGACAATGGGGGCTCTTCCAGGGTGGGTTCAGGGCGGGTTGATTTGCAGAGGGGACGCATGTCGGAGGCGGAGCGGACGCAGGGCTCGACCGGACGCCTCCTCGCCGGGCGGTACCGGCTCGGGGAAGTACTCGGCCAGGGCGGGATGGGCACGGTCTGGCGGGCGAGTGACGAAACGTTGGGCCGTACCGTCGCGGTCAAGGAACTGCGCTTCCCGTCGAGCGTCGACGAGGACGAGAAGCGACGGCTCATCACCCGGACGCTGCGCGAGGCGAAGGCGATCGCCCGCATCCGCAGCAACGGCGCCGTCACGGTCTACGACGTGGTCGACGAGGACGACCGCCCCTGGATCGTCATGGAGCTGATCGAGGGCCGCTCGCTCGCGGACGTCGTCCGGGACGACGGCGCGCTCACCCCCCGCCGCGCCGCCGAGGTGGGGCTCGCCGTCCTCGACGTGCTGCGCGCCGCGCACCAGGCGGGCATCCTGCACCGCGATGTGAAGCCCTCCAACGTCCTCATCGCCGACGACGGCCGCGTCGTGCTCACCGACTTCGGCATCGCGCAGGTCGAGGGCGACCCCTCGGTCACCTCGACCGGCATGCTCGTGGGCGCGCCCTCCTACATCTCGCCCGAGCGCGCCCGCGGCCACAAGCCCGGGCCGCCGGCCGACCTGTGGTCGCTGGGCGGCCTGCTGTACGCATCGGTGGAGGGAGTGCCTCCGTACGACAAGGCCACCGCCATCGCGACGCTCACCGCCGTGATGACCGAGCCCGTCGACCCGCCGAAGAACGCGGGCGTGCTGGAGGAGGTCATCTACGGCCTGCTCAACAAGGACCCCGAGCGGCGGCTCGACGACGAGGGCGCGCGGGCGCTGCTGAACCAGGCGCTGGACGCCCCCGACGAGGGGCGGTCGAAGGCCGCGGCCGCCAACGCCACCCGCACCATGTCCCTGCCGCCCGCCCCGCCCGAGGACGCCCCGGCGTCCGACGCCGCCTCGGAGCGGGTGCGGGGCGCGCTGCGCTCCGTGCGGAAGGCCTCGGCGGCCTCGGCCGCCGCCGGATCGGGTGACGCGGGGGACTCCGCCGCGTCCACCGCGAAGAAGTCCACGTCCGCGGACGCCAAGCCCGCGAAGCCCGCCAAGGCCGCGAAGCCCGCCAAGGCCGCGAAGGCCAAGCCGGCGGCCGCCGGCGGTCCCGAGGTCCCGCCCGCCCCGCAGCCGCCCCGCGCCCCGCTGACGGACGTGGTGTCCAGGCGCACGCTGGTGATCATCGCGGTGGTCGTGGTGCTCGCGATCGTCGGCACGGTGCTCGCCATCGCGCTGAGCGGCGACGACAGCGACTCCCAGGGCAAGTCCGGTGACCGTACGACGGCTTCGGCCGGCGCGGACGGCGGCGCTACGAAGGACGGGCAGGACGGGAAGAGCGCCGGCAACCAGTCCGACAAGTCGTCCAGCCAGTCCCCGGACGCACAGTCGTCCACGGGCAAGCCCGCGGACGACGACACCAAGGGCGGGTCCGGCGGCTCGGACGACGACGAGGACGGCAACAAGGGCAAGGGCAAGGACGGCGACGGGGGCGGCGGCAAGGGCTCGGCGCCGGACGGATACGAGACGGTCAAGAGCTCCGACTTCCCGTTCACCATGGCGATGCCCAAGGGATGGCAGGTCCACTCGGGGAAGTACGCCGGCAGCCGTATCTACTACGGGGGATCCGACATCCCGCGGATCCAGGTCGACTTCACCGACTCCCCGAAGGCGGACGCTGCGGCGGAGTGGCGCAAGAGCGAACCCAACGTGAGCGGGACCACCCCCGGCTACAAGCTGATCGGCATCGAGTCGGTCAGCTGGCACGGCTACCCCACGGTCGCCGACTGGCAGTTCGAGCGCGACCAGAGCGGGAAGCGGGTCCGGGTGCTCAACCGCGGCTTCAGGGCGGACAGCAGCCATGGCTTCGCCATAATGATCACTTGCGAGAAGAGCAAGTGGGACGAGAAGGAGTGCAAGGCGCTCCGCGAGACCGCGTTCGACACCTTCGACATCACGGACTGAACACTCCGGTCGGCATGGGGCGCCCCCGGCACGTATCGTGAGAGGCCGTGGACCGTGCGCAGCGGCAACGACGGGCAAAACGCCCCTGATTGACGGTTTCGCGCGGTGCGGATGAGGGTGTGGATCGCGCGCTCGGGGAGGCTTCGTGGACGAATACGCGGGTCGGGTTCTCGCCGACCGCTATCGCCTGCCCCTGCCGCCCGCCGATGAGTACGAACTCGTCGAGACCCGCGCCTTCGACACCTACAGCGGACAGGAAGTCCACCTCAGGCAGATACCGCTGCCGGAGACCGTCGACGCGGAGGTCGTCGGCGCCGACGAGCACTACGCGTACGCGGGGGCCCCGGGGCGCTCACACGGCGCGACCGGCATGGGCCGCGGCGCCCGCGGCGGCGTCGCCGACCCGGCGGTGCGCCGCGCCATCGAGGCCGCGACGGCCGCCGCGCAGGTGCCCGACCACCCCCGGCTCGACCAGGTCTTCCATGTCTTCGCGGAGGCCGGGAGCCTGTGGATCGTCAGCGAACTGGTCGCGGGCCGCCCGCTGGCCGCGCTGCTCGCGGAGCGGACGCTGTCCCCGTACCGGGCCGCCGAGCTCGCCCATGACATCCTCACCGCGCTGCGCGCCCTGCACGCCGACGGCTGGATCCACCGCAACATCACCGCCCGGACCGTCCTGGTCTGCGACGACGGGCGCGCCATGCTCACCGGGCTGGCGGCTGGCGCCGCGGAGGAGGCCCTGTGCGGCTACGACCCGGTGCCCCGGCCGCCGGTCGAGGCGGCTTCGGTCGAGGCGGCTTCGGTCGAGGCGGCCTCGGTCGAGGCGGCCGACGCCGACGGCGGTGAGGCAGGGGGCCCGGCCGCCGACGAGCCCGCCGCCCGCCAGCCGCCGCCGCTGTACCGCGACCAGGGCGTGGCGGGAGGCTTCCCGGGGCCGCGTGATCCGGGTGAGCGGGGTGTACCGGGCGCGGCGGGTGCGCCGGGGGCTTCGGGTACGGAGTTTCCCGGGCCGCGCGGCGCGCTCGAACAGCCCCCCGCGGGCTCCGGGTTGCCGCTGCCCCCCGGCTCGGAGTGGCGGCCCGCCGAGCGCGTCGAAGACGGGCGAACGGACGGGCCGAACGGCTCGGACAGCCTGAACAGCACGCATGGTGCGGGGCCGGTTGTGCCAGGAGCGCGACCGGGCGAACCGGCCCCCGGCGGCGGTCCATCCGCCCCGGCGGGCGGCGACCCGCAGGGCGCCGCCGGGCGCGCCGCGCGGGCCGGCGCGATCGCCGCCTACACGGCGGGCGCCCGCGCCGCCGCCCGGGCTCACGTCGAGGGCCCCGCGCCCCGTGGCGCCCACCCCGGCGCGCCCGACAGCGCGAGCGGCCCCGCCGGGGAGCGCGCGGAAGGCGCCCCGCACCCCGCGACCGATGCCAACGGCTCGGCCCCGGGCAGCGCGACGGCCCAGGCCCCGTACGCCGAACGGAACTCGCACGGGGCCCTCGCGCCGCATGCCGGCCCGAGCGGGCAGGTCGAGCGGCGACCGCACCCGACCCGGGCGCTGTATATCGACCCGGGCCGACCCGCCGCCCCTACGGGCGACCAGGCCCCGAACAGGTCTGCCACCCCCGACCTCAACCCCCCTCACGCCAGGCCGGCGGGGCCCGCGGGGGGCGGCACGGGCTCATGGGACGACGAGGCCGCGGGTGCCCACGGGGCGCGGCGCGGACCCGCGAGCGCGCTGGCCGTCGAGCGGGCGCGGCAGGCGCGGATCGTCGTGGTCGGGGCCGTCACCGAGCGGTGGGCCCCCGAACAGGCGGTTCCGGTGCACGAGAACTGGCGGCTGGCGCCCCCCGTCGGCCCGGCCGCCGACCTGTGGGCGGTCGGTGTGCTGCTCTACCGCGCCGTACAGGGACACGCCCCGTACCCGGAGGAGAACGCCGCCGAACTGGTGCAACTGGTGTGCTCCGAGGCGCCCGCGTACGCGGAGGAGTGCGGCCCGCTGCGCCCGGTCGTGGAGTCGCTGCTGCGCCAGGACCCCACCGAGCGACCGGACTTCGAGGAGCTGCGCGGCTGGCTGCGGTCCCTGATCCGCTCGGCGCCGGAGCCGGACGTGGGCAGCAGCACGGTCACGGTGCCGTCGGCAGGGCCGGGCGGGGCGTCCGACCCCCGGCGGCTGCCGATCGTGCGCCGCCGCGGCTGGCTGGTGCGCAGGGGCCGGGCGGGCGCGCCGGTGGCCGCGCACGGGCGGCACAAGCGGGGCAAGCAGGCCGGTGAGCGCCGCCCGCGCAGGCTGGGGCGGGTGCTGCTCATGCTGGTACTGCTGGCTCTGGCGGCCGCGGTGCTCTACGCGATGATGTTTATGCCGAAGGCCGACGAGAAGAACGGCCAGGGCCGTACGGGTACGGCGGGCTCGCAGAGCGATGTGCCCAGCGCCTCGCGGGAGCCGTCCCCGGACCAGTCGGGCGGGGCGGGGGACGGGGCCGGTTCGGGCACCTCCTCGCCGGACGATCAGGCGCAGTCGACGCCGCCCGCGGGCCTTGCGAAGGGCTTCGCCGTCCGCAAGGACCCGAAGGGCTTCAAGGTCGCGGTGTACGAGACCTGGACCCGGCGCGGCGAGAACCCCCGCGGCCAGATCCGCTATGTCGGCGGCGACTTCGAGCTGGTGGTGGTGGCCGGGCGGGACAGGGAGTCCGAGTTCGGCGCCGACCCCATGGCGTACCAGCAGAACAGGGAGCCCGAGCTGGCCGCCTTCCGTTCCTCCTCCTGGTCCTCGTCCTCCGGGCTGCGCCGGATCGACGTGGGGCAGACGGCGATGGCCGAGGGGGAGTTCAGCTGGCGGGACAGCAGCGGCCGGGATGTGTACGCGCGCAACCTGGTGATGCTCATCGGCGGCCGGTACCACGTCGTCCTGGTCATCGGCCCGGCCGATGAACGCCGCGAGGTCGCCCGCTACTACGAGCAGGCGACGGCGACGTACAGCACCACGACCGGCTGACCCAGGCCTCAGCGTTCTGCCACCGGGCCGGCCTTCTAGCCGAACCGCTCCCGCAGCTTGTACTTGAGCACCTTGCGGAGCGTGTCGTTGCGCGGCAGCGCGTCGACCACTTCGAGGCGCTCGGGCAGCTTGTGCAGGGACAGCCCTTGGGCGCGCAGATACGAGACCGTGCCCTCAAGGGTGAGCGGTTCCGCGTCGGCGGGCTGTTCGACGACCGCGCACACCAGCTCGCCGCGGACCGCGTCCGGCAGCCCGATCACCGCCACGTCGCCGACCCCGGGGTGCTGGTAGAGCAGTTGCTCGACCTCTTTGGCGGAGATGTTCTCGCCCTTGCGGATGATGACGTCCTTGGCGCGGCCGGTGAGGACGAGATGTCCCTCCTCGGTGAGGTGCCCGAGGTCTCCGGTGATGAGGAAGCCGTCGGCGTCGAACGCCTCACGGGTCTGGGCCTCGTCCAGATATCCGGCGCAGACGGCCTCGCCGCGCAGCCGGACTTCGCCGTCCGCCCCTATGGGCAGCGTTTTTCCGTCCCCGTCCACGATGCGGATCTCCATGTCCGCGGGCGGCCGCCCTTCGGTGGTCGCGAGGTGGTGCGGGGTGTCGTCCGGCGCGCCCATGGTGATCATCGGGACTTCGGTCATGCCGTAGCCGTGGGTGAGCTGGCAGCCCAGCTCGCGGACCACCTCGTGGTACAGCTCGGGCGGCTTGGGGGCGCCGCCGCCGGCCAGCAACCGCAGGGTGGGGATGAGCTTGTGGGCGGGGTCCTTGCGCTGTTCGGCCAGGAACATCGAGTAGAAGGCGGTGCTGCCGCCCGCGACCGTGACCTTGTGCCGCCGGTAGGCGGCGAGCGAGCCGGGCAGCGCGAAGTGCTCGAACAGCACGGCCGGGAAGCCGTACAGCAGCAGCATCACGGTGTAGTCGGGCCCGGCCACATGGGCGTACGGAAAGGCCATGGAGCCGATGTCGTCCGGGCGCAGCCGCAGCGCGTGGGCCAGGCAGGCGCCGGCGGCGATGAGGCTGCGGTCGGTGTGCAGCACGCCCTTGGGCTCGGAGGTGGTGCCGGAGGTCCAGTAGATCCAGCGGACGGCGGTCCCGTCGGCGGGCGGCGGGGGCAGCGGCACGGCGTGCGGGTCGGCCTCGGGGAGGGTGTCGTACGTCTCGAAGACCCGGGGTGGTTCGGGCAGCCGCGCGGCGAGGCGGTGGGCCATCGCGGTGTGGTCGAAGCCGCGCCAGTGGCCGGGGACGGCGAGGAAGCGGGCGCCGGAGGCGCGCAGCGCGAAGCCGACCTCCCGGTCGCGGTAGAAGGGGATGAGCGGGGTCTGTACGGCGCCGAGCCGGGCCAGGGCGAGGGCCAGGACGACCGTTTCGATGCGGGTGGGCAGCTGCCAGGCGACGCGGTCGCCGGGGCGCACGCCCATGTCGTACAGCCCGGCCGCGGTGCGTTCCGCGCGGGTGCGCAGCGCGCGGAAGGTCATCCGCCGGTCGTCGCGGGCGGAGGCGGCGGCCTGGAGCAGCGCGGGGGCGTCGGGGGTGAGCGCGGCGCGCCGCTCGACCAGCTCCCACAGCGTCGCCGATGTGCCGAGTGCCTGTGCGGTGTCGGTCATAGGGACCTCCAACTGACGGCTAGTCAGATTGTGCGGGAAGCGTAGAGCCCGGCGCCTTGTCGGTCCAGAGTTCGCGGGGCTAGCCTTGTGATTTATCTGACGTAGCGTCAGATCTGCGGCGCGAGGGGACGGGGATGGACCTCGACTACACGGAGGCGGAGGAGGAGTTCCGGCGGCGGCTGCGCGCTTGGCTGGCGGACGTCCTGCCGAAGCTGCCGGACCCGCCGGACCCGGCCGACTGGCCCGGCCGCCGCGCCTACGACTGCGGCTGGCAGCGCATGCTGTACGACGCGGGCTACGCCGGGCTGCACTGGCCCGAGGACGCCGGCGGCCAGGGGGCGACCCCGACTCAGCATCTGATCTTCCTGGAGGAGACCGAACGGGCCGGAGCGCCCTATGTGGGCGCCAACTTCGTCGGGCTGCTGCACGCGGGCCCCACCATCGCCGCCGAGGGCAACGCGGGGCAGCGGGCGCGCTGGCTGCCGCCGATCCTGCGCGGGGACGAGGTCTGGTGCCAGGGCTTCTCGGAGCCGGAGGCCGGATCCGACCTGGCCTCGCTGCGCACCAGGGCGGTGCGGGACGGCGACTCCTATGTCGTCACCGGCAGCAAGATCTGGACCTCGCACGCCGAGGTCGCCGACTGGTGCGAGCTGCTGGTCCGCACCGCACCTGTCAGCGACGAGGCGCCCAAGCACCGCGGGATCTCCTGGCTGGCGATGCCGATGGACGCGCCGGGGGTCACCGTGCGGCCGCTGCGCACGCTCGCCGGGACGGCGGAGTTCGCCGAGGTGTTCCTGGACGAGGTGCGGGTGCCGGTCGCCCACCGGATCGGGGCGGAGAACGACGGCTGGCGCGTGACGATGGTGACCCTCTCCTTCGAGCGCGGCACGGCGTTCGTGGGGGAGGTGGTCGCCTGCCGCCGGGTGCTGGAGGCCCTGGCGCGCGAGGCGAGGGCCAACGGACGGTGGGACGACCCGGTGCTGCGGCGCAGGCTGGGGCGGCTGGCGGCCGAGTTCGCCGCACTGTGGCGGCTCACCCAGTGGAACGTGAGCGAGGCGCAGCGCACCGGCGGGGTGCCCGGGACCGGCGGCTCCGTCTTCAAACTGCGCTACTCGCAGGTGCGGCAGGAGCTTTACGAAGCGGCCGCCGAGGTGCTGGGTGCCGGGGCGCTGGACGCCGGGCACGCGTGGGTGGCGGACCGGCTGTCGTCGCTCTCATACACCATCGCGGCGGGAACCTCCCAGATCCAGCACAACATCGTCGCCGAGCGCATCCTCGGCCTGCCGAAGGGACGGTGAGTTCGCCCGTGGACTTCCGGCTCACGGACGACCAGCGGGCGCTGCGGGCGGGCGTCCGCGAGCTGTTGGAGGGGCGGTTTCCGCGGGAGCGGCTGCGGGCGGTGGTGGACGCCGGCGCGCCCGCGGTGGACCGGGCGCTGTGGCGGGAGCTGGGCGGGGCCGGGTTCTTCGCGCTGCGGTTGGCGGAGGCGGACGGCGGGGTGGGGCTCGGCCTGCCGGAGGCGGCGCTGGTCTTCGAGGAGGCGGGTCGGGCGCTGCTGCCGGGGCCGCTGGTCGCCACGCATCTGGCGGCCGGGGTGGCGGAGGGAGCGGCCGAGGGCCGGGCCGTGGTCACGGCGCTGGACGCGGCGCGGGGCGCTGAGCCTGGCGCGGCGGGGCCCCTGGTCGAGCACTTGGCGTCGGCGGATGCCGTGTTGGTGATCGGCGACGACGAGGGCGACCGGCGCGTCGGCGTTCTGCCCGCGGCCGGACTCGCGCGCTCCGCGCGGCCGATACGGTCCGTGGACCCGGCGACGCCGCTGCACCGCCTGGACCGCCTGGACCGCCTGGATCCGGGAGGCTGTTCCGGGGGCGGGCCGCCGGCCGCGGCCGCCCGGCTCAGGCGTGAGGCGGTGCTGCTGACCGCCGCCCTCCAGCTCGGCAGCGCGGCCCGTACGGTCGAGATGGCCGTACGCCACGCCGGGGAGCGCTTCCAGTTCGGCCGGGCGATCGGCACCTTCCAGGCCGTACAGCATCTGTGCGCCGGGATGCTGGTGCGCGCGGAAACAGCCAGAAGCGTGGTTTACGCCGCAGCTGTCACAGAAGACGCGGATGATGTGGCCGCCGCCAAGCTGCTGGCCGACGAGGCCGCCGTCCGTAACGCGCGGGACTGTCTCCAGGTCCACGGCGGGATGGGCTTCACCTGGGAGGCCGATGTGCATCTGCATCTCAAGCGGGCCTGGGTCAGGGCCGGGCAGTGGCAGACGGCGGCCGAGGCCGAGGAGGGGCTCGCGGCCGGGCTGTTGCGCCCCGGTGTATGAGGTTTGTGACCCGACTTCGTGGAAACGCCTGAATTGTTCAGGTGTCGTGATTGCTGGGGAAAGCCCCAGAGTCTTCGAGGTGACCGAGCGTTGATACCGGGTTGTTTCCTAGGTGTGACTCGTCACAGGGCGGAGTCGGGCCCGCGCTCGGGTACTCTCCGTTGCGTGCGAGCGGATTTGGGGTGCAGCGATCCCGGCGTGGCCCGTGGGGCGACTCCGGGCACGCCAATGTGTCCCGCTCGCGCGGGGTGCGCCCAATCGGCGCCCCGGTGTTCGACTCCCCGCGGCGCGCGTCGCACAGTATGCCGCACGCATACTCCTTGGCGCTGGAATATGACCGAAGCGCTTGTTGGGGTGACTGTACGTCAACCATGCTGTCTCGCAAGGGGGTACCTCCCGGCGGTAGCTGGGGGAGAGTCACGTTCCGTGACCTCTTGGAGGTACGAGGCGATGTGTCCGCCAGTTCGGATGGTGTGAGCGGTGCAGGTGCTTCAGATGCAGATGGAGGTCCGGCCCGACCCCGCGGAGGTGAGCCGGGCCCGTAGGTGGGCGCGCTCACGGCTCGCCGGGTCCGGGATAGGGGTGGACGAGCCGCTCGCCGAGACGCTGATCCTGCTGATTTCGGAACTCGTGACCAACGCCGTGGTGCACACGGGCTGTCCGGCGGTGCTGCGCATGCTCTTCCCCGTACAGGGCGACGGCGGCGGGCCCGGCGCGGGCGGCCTCGGCGGGCCGGGGCCGGGCTCCGGCACGGTCCGGGTCGAGGTCGCCGACTCCAGCGGCCGGGGGCCGCGGCGGCGGTGCGCGGACGAGGGCGCCACCAACGGGCGCGGTCTGGAGCTGGTCGACGGTCTGGCGGACCGGTGGGGCTGGCATCCGGAGGGCGCGGGCAAGCGCATCTGGTGCGAGGTGGACCGGGGCGTCCGCGGGGGCCATGGGGTGCCCGGAACTCATGAGGAGCCGGTCCTGATGGGGCGTGCGAGTCCTCATGCGCCATCACAAATCGGGCGTAGTCGGCAAAGTCCAGACCAGGTGTTGACGTGATGTGGCGGTGTGATCACTCTAGGATCGGCGATTCGTTGCGAGGGGACGTCGAGGGCTCTGAGTTCCCTGTGGGCCGTGTGCTCATGGGGTGGTTCCTTGGCGAGTGCGGGTCGCTGCCCGGCGCGTGACAGGGCATCTGCGCCGGAGCCGGGCGGCGGTGCGCGATGCCGTGCTCGGGGTGCGCATGAGCGCGCCGCCGCCCGACAGACCCGCCCTCGCCTCGCGGGGCCGCGCCTCGCGGGGCTATAGGACCGCCACGGGCGCGACGGGGCTGCCTGCCCCGCCGACGAACGGCTCGGGCATGGCCGACAGCAGAAATGTGTAGCGCCCCTCCTCGGCGCAGGCATCCGACAGCTCCTCCAGATTCCAGTTCTGGCCCTGCTGCATGCCCATTTCGACGAGATCGAGCGCGTGGACCGGCATCCACAGGTTCTCTATCTCCGGGGGGAAGATCTCGAAGGTGAGGGTGTCGTTGGCGACCGCGGCCACGTCCCGGGCGTGGAACCACTCGGGGGCGCGCAGGGACAGGCCGGGTGACGGAAAGGCGTACGCCTCCTTCTCGCCCGCGAGATAGCGCTGGATCTGGCCGGTGCGCACCAGGGCGATATCGCCGGGCCGGACCGTGGTCTTCGCCAACTCCTCCGCGGCCTCCAGGTCCTCGGGGGTGACGGCGTGCCCCTCGGGCAGCCGGTCGAGCCCTCGGGCGCGGGCGACATCGAGGAGCACCCCGCGCGAGACGATGTGGCGCGCCTTCTCGATGCCGCTGAAGGCGGCGCGGCCATGGGCGGTGACGGAGGCGGCGGGGCGGCCGTTGTAGATCCGGCCCGAGTGCGAGACATGGGTCAGTCCGTCCCAGTGGGTGCCCGCCTGTAGGCCCATCGTCACGGCGTCGTCGCTGGTGGCCACGGTGTCCGGGCCGAAGATCTCCAGGTTGACGGCGACCATGGTGTGCAGGGGGTTGACCCGGCCCGGGATCACTCCGGTCTGCACCCCGTCCTGCTGGAGCGGCAGGGCGAGCGGGACGCGGCGGCCGCTGCGTATGTCCGCCGCGGCGCCCCTGACCACCTCGTCGGTGATCAGGTTGAGCGTGCCGATCTCGTCCGCCTCGCCCCAGCGGCCCCAGTTGTTGACGCGCTTGGCGATGTCGTGGAATTCGGGCGGCAGGGCCATGGAACCTCCTCGGTTCGGCTTCCTGGCGGCTTCCCGGCGGGTTTCCGCTCGGGGGCTTGTACTCGCGCCGCGTCTGCTCAAAAATCTAACGGACCGTCAGATACTGCGGGAGGGGACGCGACGTGGGCAACTTCTTGGGCGGCAAGGTGGTCGCCGTCACCGGGGCCGGGCGGGGCATCGGCCGGGCCGTGGCACTGGCCTGCGCGGCCGAGGGAGCCCAGGTCGTCGTCAACGACTACGGGGTGTCGATCGAGGGCGGCGAACCCAGCAGCGAGGTCGCCGAGGCCGCGGTCAAGGAGATCGAGGCGGCGGGCGGAACGGCGGTAGCCGTCGCCGACGACGTCTCGACCATGGCGGGCGGGCAGCGGATCGTGGACACCGCGCTCGAACGCTACGGGCGCATCGACGGCGTGGTGTGCGTCGCCGGGATCCTGCGCGAGCGGATGCTCTTCAACATGACCGAGGAGGAGTGGGACCCGGTCGTCGCCACCCACCTCAAGGGCACCTTCACGCTCTTCCGCGCGGCCTCCGCGGTGATGCGCAAACAGGGCTCCGGGACCCTGATCGGCTTCACCAGCGGCAACCACCAGGGCAGCGTCGCCCAGGCCAACTACGCCTCCGCCAAGGGCGGGATCATCTCCCTGGTGCGCAGCGCCGCGCTCGGCCTCCACAAGTACGGGGTGACCGCCAACTGCGTGGCCCCGGTCGCCCGGACGCGCATGTCCGCCAATGTGCCCATGGAGCTCAAGGAGATCGGCGAGCCGGAGGACGTGGCGGCCCTGGTGGTCTATCTGCTGAGCGACCGGGCCAGGGAAGAGAAGATCACCGGGCAGGTCTACACGATCGCCGGACCCAAGATCGCGGTCTGGGCCCAGCCACGGGAGTTGCGCGCGGGATACGCCGAAGGCGCCTGGACCCCGGAGAAGATCGCCGACTTCCTCCCGGGCACGGTTGGCACCGACCCCATGCCGATGCTCGCGCGGCTCGACGCCATGGCCAAGGCGGCGGCCGCGGGACAACGCCCCAACGCGTGACCCGGCCCCGCGGCGACGCGGGACGGGAGACGGGAGGAGCCGTGGACTTCGCTTTCGGACCGGAGGACGAACGCTTTCGCACCCGGGCCCGCGACTGGCTGGACGAGCACTTCACCGGCGCGCACACCGGTCTCGGCGCACAGCCGCGGCCCGGCGTCGGCCACGGCGGGGAGGGAGCGCACCGCGCCTGGGAGCGGGAGCTCGGGGCCGGCGGCTGGATCGGGCTCGGCTGGGACCGGACCCACGGCACCTACGGCAACCGGCCCGCCACCCTCACCCAGCAGGTCGTCTGGGCCGAGGAGTACGCCCGCGCCGGGGCCCCCGCCCGGCTCGGCCACATCGGCGAGAACCTCCTCGCCCCCACCCTGCTCGCCTACGGCGACGACGCCCAGCGCGCCCGCTTTCTGCCGCCCGTCGCACGCGGCGAGGAGCTGTGGTGCCAGGGCTACAGCGAGCCCGACGCGGGATCGGACCTCGCCGGGGTGCGGACCCGCGCCGTCCGCGACCCGGGCGACGGAACCTATCGCGTCACCGGGCAGAAGATCTGGACCTCCCTCGCCCGCGAAGCCGACTGGTGCTTCGTCCTGGCGCGCACCGAGGAAGGCTCACGGCGCCACCACGGTCTCTCCTTTCTTCTGGTGCCGATGGACCAGCCCGGCCGGGTCGAGGTACGCCCGATCCGGCAGCTGACCGGCGACGCCGAGTTCAACGAGGTCTTCTTCGAGGGCGCGGTGGCGCGCGCCGAACACCTCGTCGGCGGCGCCGGCCAGGGCTGGCGCGTGGCCATGGGACTGCTCGCCCTGGAGCGCGGCGTCTCCACCCTCGCCCAGCAGATCGGCTTCGCCCAGGAGCTCGACCGGGTGGTGCGGATGGGCTTACGCACCTGCGCCGCCGCCGACCCCGTGCTGCGCGACCGTCTCATCGCGCAGTGGGCCGAGCTGAAGACCATGCGCTGGAACGCGCTGCGGACCCTGGGCTCGGCACAGGGCCCCGGCGCGCCCAGCGTCGCCAAGCTGCTGTGGGGCGGCTGGCACCAGCGGCTGGGCGAGCTGGCCGTCCGGGTGCGGGGCGCCGCGGCCGCGCTCGGCCCCGAGCCATGGAGCGCCGAGCGGCCGTATGAACTCGACGACGCACAGCACCTCTTTCTCTTCTCCCGGGCCGACACGATCTACGGCGGCTCGGACGAGATCCAGCGGAACATCATCGCCGAGCGCGTTCTCAACCTCCCTAAGGACTCACGCGGATGAAGACGGACGGGCCGAACACGGACGGGTTGACGACGGACGGGGCGGACGGGCGTGCGGTGTACGGGCACTGGATCGGCGGCGGCTCACGGCGGCCCGGGCAGGGGCACTACCCGGTCATCAACCCCGCCACCGAGCGGACCGTCGGCCATGCACCGGAGGCCGACGCGGCCGACGTCGACGCCGCCGTGAGCGCGGCACGGGACGCCTACGAGGGGTGGGCGCGCACCGCCCCCCGTGAGCGTGCCGCCGTGCTCGACCGCGCCGCCGACCTGATCGCCGAGCACGCCCGGGGCCTGGCCCCGCTCGCCCAGGCGGAGACGGGCGCGACGATGCGCGTCGCCAAGGCGATGCAGGTGCCCCCGGCGGCCGACCGCTTCCGCCGGTATGCGCGGGGCGCCCTCGAACCGGACACGGTCCCGCTCGCGCCCGTGCCCGTGGCCGCCACGCCCCTCGCCCCCGGCGGGCTCATCGGCGCGGCCGCGGTCCGCCGCCCCGTGGGTGTCGTGTGCTGTATCACCTCCTACAACTTCCCTCTCGCCAACCTCGCGGGCAAGGTCGCCCCCGCCCTGGCGATGGGGAATACGGTCGTGGCCAAACCGGCCCCGCAGGATCCTCTGTGCTGTCTGGAACTCGGCCCCTTGCTGAAGGAGGCCGGGCTCCCGGACGGTGTCTTCAATGTCGTCACCGGATCGGGCGCGGCCGCGGGCGAGGCACTCGTGGCTCACCCCGGCGTCGACATGGTCAGCTTCACCGGCTCCACCGCCGTGGGAAAGAAGATCGCCGAGTCCGCAGGCCACTCGATGAAGCGCACCCTGATGGAGCTGGGGGGCAAGGGCGCGGCCATCGTCCTTGGGGACGCCGACGAGTCCGTGATCAAGTCGGCGGTCGGGGCGGTCGGTTCGACCTGGTCTTTCCACAGCGGGCAGATCTGCACGGCGCCGACCCGCGTGCTCGTCCATCGATCGCTGTACGAGCAGGTCGTCGTCGCACTCACACGGTATGCGAGTTCGCTGATCGTCGGGGACCCTGTGGATAACTCCACGATCGTCGGCCCGCTGATCTCCGCGGCCCAGCGCGACCGCGTCGAGGCGTACCTCGCCGGCGCCCGTGACCAGGGCGCCCGGATCGCGGTGGGCGGCGAACGCCCCGCCGTCAAGCCCGGCTTCTACGTCGCCCCGACCCTGATCACCGACGCGACCCCCGACATGACCGTGGCGCAGGAGGAGATCTTCGGCCCGGTCGTCGTCGCCCTCCCCTTCGACGACGAGGACGAGGCGGTCCGCATCGCCAACTCCACCCCGTACGGCCTGTACGACTACGTCTTCAGCGCCGACGCGGGCCGCGCCTGGGCCCTCGCCGCCCGCCTGCGCAGCGGCAACGTCGGCGTCAACACCGCCCAGCGCCACCCCGAGACGCCGTTCGGCGGCTTCAAGCACAGCGGGGTCGGCCGCGACGGCGGCTCGTTCGGCCTGCACGCGTACAGCGAACTCCAGTCGGTGGTCTGGGCCTCGTGAGGAGAGGGACAGACGTGGCACGGAAAAGACGGAAAAGACGGGGAATGCAGGAAATACAGAAAAGGGGAGTGGCGAAGTGGTGATGAGAGGCGTCATCTTCGACGGCACCGAACCGCGGGTGGTCGACGACCTGGAGATCCGGGCGCCCGGCCCCGGCGAGGTGCTGGTCGCCATCGCCGCCGCCGGCCTGTGCCACAGCGATCTGTCGGTCGTCGACGGCACCATCCCCTTCCCCGTCCCGGTCGTGCTCGGCCACGAGGGCGCGGGCACGGTGGCGGCGATCGGTGCCGGGGTCACGCATGTCGCCCCCGGCGACCATGTGGCCCTGTCCACCGTCGCCAACTGTGGGACCTGCGCCGACTGCGGCCGTGGCCGCCCCACCATGTGCCGCAGGGCCATCGGCAGGCCCGACCGGCCGTTCAGCCGCGGCGGGGAGCCGCTGTTCAACTTCGCCTCGAACTCCGCCTTCGCGGAGCGCACCCTGGTCAAGGCGGTGCAGGCCGTCAAGATCCCCGAGGACATCCCGCTCACCTCGGCCGCCCTCATCGGCTGCGGCGTGCTCACCGGCGTCGGCGCCGTGCTCAACCGCGCCCGGGTCGACCGCGGCGAGTCGGTCGTGGTCATCGGCACCGGCGGGATCGGGCTCAATGTGCTTCAGGGCGCCCGGATCGCCGGGGCCGCGCCGATCGTCGCCGTCGACTCCAACCCCGCCAAGGAGCCGCTGGCCAGGCAGTTCGGTGCCACGCACTTCGTGGCCTCGGCGGCCGAGGCCCGGGAGGTCCTGCCGTCCGGCGCCGACCACGCCTTCGAGTGCGTCGGCAGCACCCGGCTCATCCGGGAGGCCGTCGACCTGCTCGACCGGCACGGCCAGGCGGTGCTGCTCGGCGTGCCGCCCTCCGACGCCGAGGCGTCCTTCCTCGTCTCCTCCATGTATCTGGACAAGGCCATCCTGGGCTGCCGCTACGGCTCAGCCCGGCCGCAGCGCGACATCGCCCTGTACGCGGACCTCTACCGCCAGGGCCGGCTGCTGCTGGACGAACTGGTCACGCACACCTACCCCGTCGAGGACTTCCCGAAGGCCGCCGACGACGCGCGGGCGGGCCGGGTGGCCCGGGGCGTGCTCACGTTCTGAGGGACGGCGTCTCGCCGACGCGGGGTGACGACCTCCCACCGCGGGGCGACGGCCTCCTGCCGGAGCCGGTCGCGGGCGCGGAAGGTGCGCCGGTAGGCCGTGGGGGAGACGCCGAGCGCCGCCTGAAGGTGCTGTCGCATCGACGCGGCCGTGCCGAAGCCCGCGTCCCGCGCCACCTGGTCCACCGACAGGTCGGTGTCCTCCAGCAGGTGCCTGGCCCGCTCCACGCGCTGCTGGACGAGCCACTGCCCGGGGCTGATCCCGACCTCCTCACGGAAGCGGCGGGTGAACGTCCGTACGCTCATCGCCTCCCGGTCGGCCAGCTCGCGCAGCGAGATCGGGCGTTCCAGGCGGCCCAGGGCCCAGGCGCGCGCCGCCGTCGTGGTCGCCTGCTGCGGCTCGGGGAGCGGGCGCTCGATGTACTGCGCCTGGCCGCCGTCGCGGTACGGCGGCACCAGGCTGCGCCGCGCGACCTCGTTGGCGACGGCCGCGCCGAAGTCGCGCCGTACGACGTGCAGGCACAGGTCGATGCCCGAGGCGACGCCCGCGGAGGTGAGCACGTCGCCGTCGTCGACGAACAGCACGTCCGGGTCGACCGCGATGGAGGGGAAGAGGGCCTGGAAGTGGGCGACGCTGCGCCAGTGGGTGGTGGCGGGGCGGCCGTCGAGCAGCCCGGCGGCCGCGAGCACATAGCCGCCGGTGCAGATGGACATCCAGCGGACGCCGGGCCGGGCGTGGACCAGCGCGGCGGCGAGCGCCGGCGGAAGCGTGCCCTCCGTATAGGCCTGTCCCAGCTCGTAGCTGCTGGGCACGACGATGGTGTCGGCTTCGGCCAGCGCCTCGGGGCCGCGCTCGACGACGACCCGGAAGTCGGCGTCCGTCGGCACCTCGCCGGGCTCCGGCGTACAGCTGAACACCTCGTAGAGGCGGCGGCCCTCGGCGGAGCGGGCCTTGCCGAAGATCCTGAACGGGATGCCCAGCTCGAAGGGGATCACCCCGGGCAGGACCAGCACGGCGACGCGGTGCGGCCTCGCGGCGTCCATGGTCTCGGGCATACGGGCCTCCAGCGCGCATCTCGATGGCCCGATCCTAACGAATGCTGTCCGTCGGGCCACTCGTAAGGACCGACCGAGGCATTGATGCTGATCCGGTGACACAGACAACCGAACTGCCAGGCACTCCGGGACAGGACGAGCGGCCCGCCGCACCCCGGCGGCGGCCGAGGATCCACCGGGCGTGGTGGGTCGCCGCCGTCACCTTTGTGACGATCATCGGCGCGGCCGGTTTCGCCTCGCTGCCCGGTCTGCTGATCGAGCCCCTGCACGAGGAGTTCGGCTGGTCGCGCGGGCTCATCGGGTTCGCGGTGTCCGTGAATCTCGCCCTCTATGGGCTCACCGCGCCCTTCGCCGCCGCCCTTATGGACCGCTTCGGCATCCGCAAGGTCGTCGCCTGTGCGCTGATGGTGATCGCCACGGGCGCCGTACTCACGGTCTTCATGACCGCCGCCTGGCAGCTCGTCCTGTGCTGGGGCGTCCTGGTGGGGCTCGGCAGCGGCTCCATGGCGCTGGCCTTCGCCGCGACGGTCACCAACCGCTGGTTCGTCCAGCGGCGCGGCCTGGTCACCGGCATTCTCACGGCCGGAGGCGCGTCCGGGCAGCTGGTGTTCCTGCCCGCCCTGTCGTGGATCGTGGAGCACCACCACTGGCGCCCGGCCGCGGTCACGGTGGCGGTCGCCGCGTTCGCCGTGGTGCCCTTGGTCTGGCTGCTGCTGCGCGACCATCCGGCGGATGTGGGCCTGGCCGCGTACGGGGCGGAGGGGCCGCCCGCCCCGAAGCCCGCCCCGCAGCGCGGCGCGGCCCGCCGGGCGGTCACCGCGCTGCTCTCGGCCGCGCGCACCGGCCCGTTCTGGCTGCTGGCCGGGACCTTCGCGATCTGCGGTGCCTCCACCAACGGCCTGGTCAAGACGCACTTCGTGCCCGCCGCGCACGACCACGGCATGCCCGTCACGGCCGCCGCGAGCCTGCTCGCGGTCATCGGGATCTTCGACATCGTGGGCACGGTGGCCTCCGGCTGGTTCACCGACCGGTTCGACGCGCGGCGGCTGCTCGCCGTCTACTACGCGCTGCGCGGGCTGTCGCTGATGTTCCTGCCGATGCTCCTGGCGGACTCCGTGCACCCGCCGATGATCTTCTTCATCGTCTTCTACGGGCTCGACTGGGTCGCGACCGTGCCGCCCACCATCGCGCTGTGCCGCGAGCACTACGGCGAGGACAGCGCGATCGTCTTCGGGTGGGTGCTGGCCTCGCACCAGGTGGGCGCGGGGGTGGTGGCCTTCCTCGGCGGAATGGCGCGGGACACCTTCGGGTCGTACGACGTGGTCTGGTACGGGGCGGGCGCGCTGTGCGCGATGGCCGCGCTGATGGCCCTCGTCATCCGGCGCGAGCGGGAGGAGCTCCCGCTCGCCGCCTAGGCGGCCCTGTCCGGCGGATCTTCCCGAAACGGGGGCTCCGCCCCAGACGCCGGGGTCCGGGGGCGAAGCCCCTGGTTACGGGAAGGGGCGGGGCGGGGAAAGGATCCGCTGGACGCCTCCTAGGCGTCCGGGTCGAGCGGGGCCAGTGAGGCGAACGCGCCGCGGTGGAAGAGGAGGGGGCCGGAACGGGCGGCGGCGTCGTCCGTGCCGAGGGCGCGGACGCGGCCCACGACCACCAGGTGATCGCCACCGGTGTGCACGGCGTGGACCGTGCAGTCGATCCAGGCAGGGACGTCCGCGAGCCGGGGCGAGCCGGTCACCGGGGCCGGCCGGTGCTCGACGCCCGCGAACTTGTCCGGCCGCCGGGAGCCGCTGACCGCGAAGCCGCGGCACAGCTCGCCCTGGCCCGCCCCCAGGATGTTGACGCAGAAGACCCCGGCGCGGGCGATGCGCGGCCAGGTCGTTGAGGTACGCGCGACCATGAAGGCGATCAGCGGCGGGTCGAGGGAGAGGGAAGAGAAGGACTGGCAGGCGAACCCGGCCGGGCCCTCCTCGTCGACCGCCGCGACGACCGTGACGCCGCTCGCGAAGTGGCCCAGGACCCGCCGGAACTCCGCCGGGTCCAGCGGAAGGCGTTCGTCCGCGCGGACGGCGCGCAGTGCGGGGCGTCCGGGGCGGGGCGGCGCCGGGGCGGCCCGCGACAGGGGGGCGTCGGGGCGCGCGGCGGTGGTCGGTGAGCCGACCGAGCGCAGATAGCGGACCGCGGTGGCTGCCATCCCGGCGTGTCCCATCATGATTCCATTGAATCTGATGCGGCGTCAGATGTGAAGCCCCGGGGGGAGCCTTCGGCGCGCTTCGGCGCCCCTCAGCGGCCCCGGTATTCGGGAGCGCGGCGCTCGGCGAAGGCGCGGACGCCTTCCCTCGCGTCCGCCGTTGTCATGTTGATCTCCTGGGCCGCCGCCTCGGCGGCGAACGCGGCCGTACGATCGGCCTCCAGCGAGCCGTTCACCAACTGCTTGGTGAGGGCGATGGCGCGGGTGGGGCCGCCGGCCAGCCGCTCGGCCCACTCGCGGGCGGTCTTGGTCAGATCGCCGTCCGGGACGACCCGGTTGACCAGGCCGATCCGCTCGGCCTCGGCGGCCGACAGCGCGTCACCGAAGAACAGCAGCTCCTTCGCCCGCTGCGGGCCGATGAGGCGGGGGAGGAGATAGGCGCCGCCGCCGTCGGGGACCAGACCGCGGCGCACGAAGACCTCGATGAACCGGGCCGACTCGGCGGCGAGCACCAGGTCGCAGGCGAAGGCGAGATGGGCGCCGAGGCCGGCCGCGGTCCCGTTCACGGCGGCGATGACCGGCTTCTCGCAGTCGAGTACGGCGGTGATCAGCCGCTGCGCCCCGCGCCGGATCAGCCGGGCCACATCGCCGGCGACCCGCTCGTCCCCGCCCGACCTCGACCCCGACCCCGACCCTGGCCCGGACTCCGGCCCGGACCCGGACCCGGCGCCGGTTCCGGTCCCGGCGGCCGGCCGTGGGCCGCCGCGCAGGTCGGCGCCCGCGCAGAAGCCCTTGCCGGTGGCGGTGAGCACGACCGCCCCGATCGCCGGGTCGGCGGAGGCGCCATCGAGCAGCGAGATCAGGCGTTCGCGCTGGTCAGGAGTGATGGCATTCAGTGCGGCCGGGCGGTTCAGAGTGATCCAGACCACGCCGTTGTCAGTGGCGTGCCGTACAACGGATTCAGGTGATTCTTCGGGGGAGGAAGTCATGGGGGAATTCCCTTGCGCTGAGGCAGAGGCAGAGGTCGAGGGCCGGGCGCGTGGGCCGGGGGCCTCAGCGGCACACGGCCAGGGCGTCGAGGGCCACCGCGCCCTGGCCGCGGGGCAGCACCATCAGCGGGTTGACGTCGAGTTCGGCCAGGTCGTCGCCGAGTTCCAGGGCCATGCGCTGGACGCGGAGGACGACCTCGACCAGGGCGTCCACATCGCAGGGGGGCAGGCCGCGCACGCCGTCGAGCAGGGCGTGGCCGCGCAGCTCGGTGAGCATCGCGCGCGCCTGGTCCTCGCCGAAGGGCGGCACACGCACGGCCGTGTCCCGCAGCACCTCGACGAGCACACCGCCGATGCCCACCGTGACGGTCGGCCCGAAGAGGCTGTCGTGGGTGACGCCGACGACCATCTCCACACCGCGCTCGACCATCTGGCAGACCAGCACACCGTCCAGCTCGACGCCTTCGTAGCGGGCGATGTCGGTGAGGTCGCGATAGGTGTCGCGGACCTGGCTCGCGGAGGTGAGCCCGAGCCTGACCAGGCCCAGTTCGGTCTTGTGGGCGAGCTGCGGCGCGGAGGCCTTCATGGCGACCGGATAGCCGACCAGACCGGCGGCGCGCACGGCCGCCGCCGCGCTGGTCACCAGCTGCTCGCGCGGCACCCGGATGCCGTACGCCCGCAGCAGCTGCTTCGCCGCGTGCTCGCTCAGCTGCTCTCCCGGGCGCAGCAGCGCCTGGGCCTTGCGGGCCGAGGGGGAGGGGGTGCGCGGGGCGTCGTCGAAGGGGGAGCGGTAGCCCGCCGTGAAGCGATGGTGCTCCAGATAGGCGCGGACAGCGGTGATGCAGTTGGCGAAGGTCCGGAAGGTGGCGACGCGGGAGGAGCCGAGCAGGGTGGTGCGGTAGGCGGGCTCGGTGCCGACCGGAGAGCCCCACACCACGCACACCAGCTTGTCCGTGTGTTCCGCCGCGTCCACCAGATCCTGCGCCAGCTTGTCGCTCATCGGCGGGAACGGCCCGGTGATCGGGCAGATCAGCACGCCGACGGACGGGTCGGCGAGGATGGCGTCGATGATCTTCCGGCCGCGCCAGTCGCCGACGGGGTGCCCGCCGTTGTCGACGGGGTTGGCGACGCTGAGCTCGCCGGGTATCCACTGGTGGAGTTCGGCCTGCTTCTCCGCGCCGAGTGTGGGCAGCGGGAGCCCGGCGGCCGTCGCGAGGTCGGCGAAGTGGGCGCCGGTGCCCCCGGAGATCGAATAGACCACGACGCCCTCGGCGAGCGGAGGCCGGGCGCGGGCGAGCAGCGCGGCCGTGTCCTGGAGCTCGTCGAGGCCGTCGACCCGGATCACGCCGAACTGCCGCATGGCCGCGTCCACGACCGCGTCCGAGCCGGTGAGCTTGCCGGTGTGGGAGGCGGCCGTGCGGGCCCCGGTCTCGGTCCGGCCGACCTTGACGGCCACGACGGGCACCCCGGCGCGGGCGGCGTGGTCGGCGGCCAGCAGAAAGCTGCGCCCGTCCTTGAGCCCTTCCACATACATCGCGATGGCGCCGACCTCGGGCCGTGAGGCGAAGTAGGAGATGAAGTCGGCGGTCTCCAGGTCGGCCTCGTTGCCGGTGGGCGCCCAGTGGCTGAGCCGGATGCCCAGTTCCTGGAGGGTGAAGACGGGGCGGCCCTGGTGGCCGGACTGGGTGATGAGGGCGATCGCGGGGCCTTCCAGGTCCTCGCGGAACTCCTCGAAGGCGTTGAGGTTGGTGTTGGGGCCCAGCAGGCGCAGCCCGCCGCGCCGCGCGGCGGCGGACAGCCGGGCCTGGGCGGCGGCGCCCTCGGCGCCGGTCTCGGCGAAGCCGGAGGCGAAGGCGACGGCGAACTTGACCTTGGCCGAGGCGAGTTCCTCCATGAGCGGGAGCGGATCGCGGACGAGGAGGACGGCGAGGTCGACCGGTTCGGGCAGGTCGGCCACGGACGGAACGCAGGGCAGGCCGAAGACGGCGGGACGGGAGGGGTGTACGGGGTGCAGCCGGGCGCCGACGCGCTCTGCCCAGGCGATCAGCTGGCGGGTGATGCCGGTGTTGGGGCGGCCCTCGGCGTCGGAGGCGCCGACGACGGCCACCGACTCGGGGCGGAAGAACCGGTCCAGGTCGGGGACGGCGGAGTGCAGCGGGCGGCCGCTGACGTCCACGTCCTCGTCGGCCGCTGTTCTGCCGTGGACATGGACGGTGGGGCCGGGAGGCCGGCCGCAGGCGGCGACGCGGGCGTGACGGGAGTTGGTGGTGAGGGTGCCGTGAGTCGAACCAAGCATCGGTATCCGCCACTCCTGCTCGTTGGCGACAAGCGACAAGCCAGATGAATAGCTGACGTCCAGTCAGATTACTCGGCGGTTCAGATTAACGGAACTGACGCCTAGTCAGGAATGGGGGTGCAGGGACAACACGCAGGGTGACGAGGGTCGCCCGAGGCGCGGTGAGGTGATGGTGCCCGGTGGGTCAGGAGGTCACGCCGGGGAAAGCGGCGATATCACGCCGATGTGCGGTCGATGGCCCTGGCGATTTTGCGCGCGTCGAGGGCGAGTTCGCGGAACATGCCGCTGATCGGGTTCGTATAGCCCGTGAAGTGCAGGCCCGGGGCCGAGGGGGCGGTGCGCGGGCCGTGGGTCAGCGGTCGGCCGCGCTCGTCGAGCACGCCCAGGTGTCCGACGAGGTCGTCCAGGCCGCGTCGGTAGCCGGTCGCCGCGACCACGGTGTCCGGGCCGATCCGGGAGCCGTCGGCCAGTATCACCTTGTCCTCCTCGAAGGACTCGACCGCCGCCACCACCTCCACCTTCCCCGCCTGGACCGCGTCGATGAGACCGACGTCCTGCACCGGGATCGCGCCCTGCCGGACCCGTGTGTAGAGGCCGGTCTCCGGCCATGGCAGCCCCTGCGCGCTCAGGTCGGGCATGGTGAGTCGGCTCATCGTCCGCGCCGCCCGGTCCACCAGCCTGGTCGGCACCCGCCGCACCAGGATGCCGGTGGCCTGCGCGGGCCAGCCCGCCGTGGAGCGGCGCAGGATGTGCGGCACGGTGCGCACCGCCAGCCGCACCCGGGCCGCGCCGCCCTCGACGAGGTCGACCGCGATCTCGGCGCCCGTGTTGCCGATGCCGACGACCAGGACGTCCCGGCCCTGGTACGGGCGGGCGTTGCGGTAGCGGCTCGCATGCAGCAGCTCGCCGGAGAAGGTCTTCCGGCCCGGCCAGTCGGGCACCCGGGGGGTGTGGTTGTAGCCGGTGGCCACGACCACGACGGGCGAGGAGGGCTCGCGCCCGCCGGTGGCCCGCAGCACCCAGCCCTCGCCGTCCCGCGCCCGGTCGATCCGTGAGACCTCCACGCCCGTGACGATCTCCAGCCGGTGGTGCTCGACGTACTGCTCCAGGTAGCGCACCACATCGCCCCGGGCGACCCAGCGCCCGTACGCACGCGGGATCGCGAGCCCGGGGAGGGCGGACAGCCGGCGCGTGGTGTGCAGATGCAGCCGGTCGTAGTGGGCGCGCCAGGAAGCGGCGACCGCGTCCGACTTCTCCAGGATCACCGCGCGGATGCCGCGTTCGCGCAGGGCGGCCGCGACGGCGAGCCCGCCCGGTCCGCCGCCGATCACGTACACGGGTGAGGAGTGCTCGGGGAAGGTGTCGGCCATGAGCGTGAGCGTAGCCATGTAATTGACAGGTTTCCGACAAATTTATTCCGAATCGGTTGCGGATCGATCACGGCCCGCCGCACGACCTCTTGCGCGGCCGTGTCCGTCTCCGCTGAACTGACGTACCGTCAGATACACGCCCCGGCGGGACGGACGGAGAGGGGGAGCGATGCGTACGATCTGGCTCAGCGGGCCCGAATGGCTCGCCGTGCTGCGCATCGGGCTCGGCCTGTGGTGGCTGGAGAGCTGGCGGCACAAGGACAAGAAGGCCTGGTGCGAGCGCGGCACCGGCATCGCCTGGGCGGCCGACATGGCGGCCAAGCACCGCTGGGCGTTCGTACGCGGCGGCTTCGCCGCGGTCGTCGGGCCCCGCCCCAAGCTCATGGCGTATGTCGTCCTCTACGCCGAACTGGCCATCGGCCTCGGCCTGGTCCTGGGCTTCCTTACCCCGATCGCGCTGATCGGCGGCGCCCTGCTGAACCTGCTCTACTTCGTGCTCATGATCCACGACTGGGCCGAGCAGGGGCAGAACTCCATGATGGTGCTCATCTCCCTGGTCGCCCTCCTCGGCATGAGCTGGCAGACCTGGGCGCTGGACGGGACGTGGGGGCTGTTCCTGTGAGCGCGCCCCCCGTGCCCCCCGTGCCCCCCGCGGGCGCGCCCCGCTTCGACCTGCCGGAGATCGACGCCTTCACCCGCCCCTACTGGGACGCGGCCGCGCGGGGGCACCTGCTGATCCGCCGCTGCGCGGACTGCGGGCAAGCCCATCACTACCCGCGCGAGTTCTGCCCCCGGTGCTGGAGCGAGAACGTCATCTGGGAGCGGGCGAGCGGCCGCGCGACCCTCTACACCTGGTCCGTGGTGCACCGCAACGACCTCCCGCCGTTCGGCGCCCGTGTCCCCTATACCGCCGCCGTGGTCGAACTCGCCGAGGGCCCGCGCATGATGACCGAGCTGGTCGGGTGCGCCGGTTCCGAGCTGCGCGTGGACATGGAGCTGTGCGTCGACTTCCGCGCCCCGGACGGGGACGCCTCACCCGAGGGCGCCCCGGCGATCCCCGTCTTCCGCCCCGCCCCCGCCCCCGCGCCTCAGGGCCACAGCAGCTCGCGCAGCCAGCCCCCGCCCTCGTCTCTCCCGCCCTCGTCTCTCCCGCCCTCGTCTCCCCCGGCCGCGCGGCGGTAGCGCAGCCGTACGTGCCGACGGTGCTCCTCCTCCTGGTAGAACTCCACCTCGTCCGCGGTCAGTACATACAGCGTCCAGCTCGGCGCCGTGGCGTCCGGCTCCCGCTCGACCCGCTCCCGCGCCGCCTCGAAGGCCCGCTCCAGCTCGCCGTACGAGCCCAGGACCTCGCTCTGCCGCCCGCCCCCGGCCAGCGCGGCCGTCAGCGCCGCCGGTGAGCGCCCGCGCAGATCCGCCGCGCTCTCCTCGGGGCCGGCCGCCGTGACCCGCCCGCCGATCCGCACCTGCCGACCCAGCGCCGTCCAGTGGAACCCGAGAGCCGCGTACGGGCGGGCGGCCAGCTCCAGGCCCTTGCGGCTGGTGCGATGGGTGCCGAAGTGCCAGCCGTGCGCGTCGGCGTCGTGCAGCATCACCGTGCGCAGGGAGGGGCGGCCGTCCGCGTCGGCGGTGGCCAGCGTCATGGTGTGCGGGCCCGGCACGCCCGCCTCGGCGGCCTCGCGCAGCCACTGCCGGAACAGCGGAAGCGGCTCGTCCGGCGCCGTCGCCGGGTCGAAGGCGGGCAGCTCGCCGCCGTCCCGCACCCGCAGTCCGCGCAGCAGCGCGCGGAATTCCTCGGCGGCCTCGTCGTCGACTCCACCCATCGGGTTCTGTGCCTCCTCGCTCGTTCCCGATGAGCAGGGTGACATGGGAGCGGCGACGACGAGCGCACGGCGCAGCTCGCGCGCCTCAGTCGCGCCCCAGCACCACCGTCCCCGACGAGCAGAACCAACCACCCGTCCCCGATGCCACGGCCAGCTCCGGCAGCCGCCCGTTCGCCTTGCGGACCTGCCGCCCACCCGCCTCGCCGCGCAGCTGCCGCACGGCCTCCACCAGCAGGAACAGCCCGCGCATACCGGGGTGGCAGGCGGAGAGCCCGCCGCCGTCCGTGTTCGTCGGCAGATCGCCCGTAAGCGTCAGCCGCCCCTTGCCCACGAACGCCCCGCCCTCGCCCTTGGCGCAGAAGCCCAGATCCTCCAGGGTCACCAGCGTCATATAGGTGAACGCGTCGTAGAGCTCGGCCACATCGATCTCCGAGGGCCGCACCCCGGCCCGCTCGAAGGCCTGCCGTCCGGAGGCCGCCGCGGGGGAGACGGTGAAGTCGTCCCACTCCGACATCGTGGTGTGCGAGATCGCGGTGCCCGCGCCCAGCACCCACACCGGGGGCTTCGCGGTGTCCCGTACGTACTCCTCGCCCGCCAGCAGTACGGCGCAGCCGCCGTTGGAGCGGATGCAGCAGTGCAGCTTGGTGAAGGGATCGGCGATCATCGGGCCGCTCAGCACCTCGTCCACGGTGATCGGGGTGCGGAACATCGCGTCCGGGTTGTGCGCGGCGTTGGCGCGCGCCTGTACGGCGATGTCCGCGAGCTGTTCGAGGGTCGTGCCGTACTGGTGCATATGGCGGCGCGCGGCCATCGCGTACTTGGCGACCAGCGTGTGCCCGTACGGGACCTCGAACTGGAGCGGTCCGCGCGCCCCGAAGGACAGGTTGGAGGTGCGGCGGCCCGCGCGGATGTCGGCGCGGGCGGTGGAGCCGTAGACGAGGAGGACGGCGCGCGCGTGGCCCGTGGCGATGGCGTCCGCCGCGTGGGCCGCCATGACCTCCCAGGTGGAGCCGCCGACGGACGTCGAGTCGGTCCAGGTGGGGCGCAGGCCCAGGTACTCGGCCACTTCGACGGGTGCCAGCGTGCCGAGGCCGGCCGACGCGAGGCCGTCGACGGCCGACCGGTCGAGGCCGGAGTCGGCGAGGGCGCGGCGGGCGGCCTGGGCGTGGAGGGCGTAGGGGGTCGCGTCGTCGACGCGGCCGCAGTCGGAGAGGGCGACACCGACGACGGCGACCTTGCGGGCGCGCTCGCGCTTCGCTGAGGACATGAATCTGACGGTACATCAGATTCGATGGGGGGTGGGGCACGAGGGCTGGGAAAGTGTTCACCCGGTCCCTAATATGACGGTCCGTCAGTAGCGGAGGTGTGTGCCGATGGACACCGCGTTCACCGAGGAACAGGCCGAGATCCGCCGTACGCTGCGCAGACTGCTGCGGGAGCGGTGCGGCCCCGACGAGGTCAAGGCGGCGGTGCGCACCCCGCCCGGCCACGACGAGTCGCTGTGGCGGCTGCTCGCGCGGCGGCTCGGGCTGCCCGGCCTGGCCCTTCCCCGGGACGTCGGGGGTGTCGGCTGCGGGCCCGCCGAGCTGGCCCTCGCCTGCGAGGAGGCGGGGCGGGCGCTGCTCCCGTCGCCGCTGACGGCCACCGCGGTGCTCGCCGCGCCCCTCGTCGACCGGCTCGGGACGGGCGCGCAGCGCGCCGAACTGCTGCCGCTCATCGCGGACGGCGAGCTCACGGCCGCGCTCGCCGTGCCCGGCGGAGAGCTGACCAGGGCGCTCGGCCTGACGGGCGGGGACGACGGCGAAGGCGGGGGCGGCGGGGACGGCGGAGGCTGGGCGGGCGGGGGGCGCGCGGGGGGCGTCCAGGCGCGGGAATGCGGGGGTGGGGGCGGGGGCCCAGGTGGAGGCGGGGCCTGGCGGCTTTACGGGCAGGTGGACCAGGTCCTCGACGGGCACGGCGCGGGCCTGCTGCTCGTCGCCGCGCGCACGGGCGGCTATACGCGCGGCCGGACGCTGCTGTTCCTCGTCCGGGCCGGGGCGCCCGGACTGGCCCGGACGAGGCTGACCGCACTCGACGAGACGCGGCCGCAGGGCCGGATCGAGCTGCGGGACGTGCCCGCCGAGCGGCTGGGCGCGCAGGGCGCGGACGGCGCGGCCGTGGCGGGTGCCCTGGCGCGGCTGGGCACCACGGCGGCGGCCGCGCTCGCCGCCGAGGCGGTGGGCGCGGCGGACGCCGCGCTGGAGCGGACGGTCGAGTATGTACGGGTGCGGGAGCAGTTCGGCCGGCCGGTCGGGTCCTTCCAGGCGGTCAAACACCGACTGGCGGAGGTGTACGTGAAGGTCGAGACGGCGCGGTCGGCGGCGTATTACGCGGCGTGGGCGGCCGACGGGGTGAACGGGACGGAAGCGGCCGTCGCGAGCGGCCTCGCGCTCGCGACGGCGATGGAGGCGCAGCGCGCGGCCGCGGGCGAGGCGGTGCAGCTGCACGGCGGCACCGGCTTCACCTGGGAACACGACGTGCACCTCTACGTCAAGCGGGCCGCCTCGGACGAGCTGCTCTTCGGGCCGGCGCACCGGCTGCGGGCGCGCGCGGCCGAGCGGGAGGGGCTGTTCGCAGCACCGGACGCGGCGACGGACGCGGCGGCGGACGCGGCGGCGGGCGCGGCGGGCGCGGCGGGCAGGCCGGGCACGGGGGCGGGCGCCGACGGGCGCCGGGCCCGGAAGGCGGTGAGGGCGTGATGGCGGCGGCCACCCGTACGGGCTATGGGGCCCGGCTGGTCCAGAAGGTCTCGTCGGGGCGGGCCTTCGCGAAGGTCGCGCCGCACATCATCCCGGCGCTCGACCGCGCCGTGCACCGGCTGACGCGCGGCAAGGTGCTGCTCAGCGCCCAGATGCTGCCGGGCGTGGTCCTGACGACGACGGGCGCGCGAAGCGGCCTGTCCCGCCGCACCCCGCTGGCCTGCATGCCGGAGGACGGCGGCACCTGGCTTCTGGTCGGCAGCAACTTCGGCCGGCCGGGGCACCCGGCGTGGACCGCGAACCTGCTGGCCCACCCGGACGCCGAGATCAGCTGGAAGGGCCGCGACATCGCGGTGCGGGCGCGGCTGCTGACGGGAGAGGAGCGGGCGGCGGCGTGGGCGGCGGCGCTCCGCTTCTGGCCGCCGTACGCGAAGTATCAGGCGCGGGTGGAGCGCGAGATCCGGCTGTTCCGGGTGGTGGAGCGGGCCCCGGACCGCGATTCGCGCGGCCGGGCCTGACGGCACGCGCGCGACGGGGCGTCGCGCGCCCCCCGAAGAAGCGACGCGCGGGCCGTCCGGAGACGGCCCGCGCGTCGGCGTGGGGCACAGGGGCAGGGTGCCCAGGAGTGGTCGGGGTGCGGTCCGCCGTGGGGGGTGACAGGACGTGCGGGACCGCGGGCCGACCGACCCGCGCTGGTGGACGAGCGGCGTGGGCCCCCAGGGTCGGGGTGGCCCGCAGGGCCGGGGGCCCGGGACGCTCGCGAAGCCGGCGCGTGTGGTGAGTGCTATGTGGCTACTTGGGCGGCTTCCTGCCGGTGATGCCGAGGTGGACCAGCAGCGTCAGGGCCGGCTTGAGCTCGGCCTGTTTGACGCCCCAGCTCTGGAACCCCTTCTGGTGTGCGGCGACCGCGGCCAGCATCGCGACGATCGAGCCCGCGACGGCCGCCGGACTGACGTCCTTCTCGACCCGGCCCTTCGTCTGGAGTTCCTTGACGGCGTCGGTCAGGGAGTTGGTCACGGCGTTGAGGATCTTCATGCGGATCTTGTAGAACCGCTTGTCCCCCTCCGCCGCACCAAGATCGACTACGCGCAGGATGGCGTCATGTTTGCGCCAGAAGGAGAGGAAGCCCTCGACGAGGTCCTCCGCGGCCTGCGCCCCGGACTTCCCGGCCCACGAGCGCTCGGCGACCAGCTCGGTCAGCCCCGCGCCCTCCTTCGCCATCTCCTCCGCGATCTCGAGGACAGCGCCCTCGACATCGGGGAAGTACTGGTAGAACGTCGCGGGCGAGGTGCCGGCCTTGCGGGCGACGTCGATGACCTTGACGTCTCGGTACGGGGATGTGCTGAGCATCTCGCCGAGGCAGTCGAGCAGCTTCTGCCGCGTCGCCTGTCCGCGGCGACCGGCGACCCGCCCGTCGACGGTGCGTACTTGTCCTGTCATGACGTCAGCTTACCGAGGGGTGATCGAAGCGCGATTCGGCTGCGTGCAAATGGGGTCCACACCCGGCTCGGGGTGTCGGGGGCCGCGCTGAGCAGCGATAACGGGCGATCAAGGCCGGATCGGGCGGCCTCTCGCCCGCCGGTCCACGGCTCATCCGTTCGGGTGAATCATATTATCAACAGCCTGTGGATAACTTCGGTGGACAACCGTGCGACGGCGCGGCCCGGGGGATCGGCGAGCGGCCGGAAATAGACCTGAAATGGGCCTCGCGCACCCGCGTATCGAATCGGTCTTTCCCGGCGATGACCCATTAGCGTGGTGAATGGCGCAAAGGGCGTTGTGCGCGGCGAAGAGGGGCATTCGCACGGGAGGATCTGGACCATGGCCGCATTTGCGGAAGGTGTGCCCTGCTGGGTGGACGCGATGCTCCCCGATCTGGCGGCGGGCAAGCGCTTCTACGGGGAGCTGTTCGGCTGGACCTTCGGGGCGGGCGAGCCGCGCTACGGCCACTACACCCAGGCTTTCCACAACGGGCGGAACGTCGCCGCCCTCGTCCCCAAGCCGGACGGCCGGCTGCCGACCGTCTGGAACATCTACTTCGCCGTCCAGGACGCCGCCGCCACCGCCGCGCGCATCCGCGCCGCGGGCGGCCGGCTGATCTCCGAGCCCACGCGGATCGGGGACTTCGGCGTCATGGTGACGGCCGTGGACCCCGGGGGCGCGGTCTTCGGCCTCTGGCAGGCGGGCAGCCACCCCGGCTTCGAGGAGCACGGCGCGCCCGGTTCGTACGGCTGGACGGAGCTGCGCACCCGGGACCCGGAGCGCGTGGACGCTTTCTACCGGGCGGTTTTCGGGTACGGGACGGTGCGGCTGGGGAAAGGATCCGTCGGGCGGTCGGACGGGCGGTCGGACGGGCGGTCGGGTGAGGGGCCGGGCGAGGGGCCGGGCGAGGCATCGGGTGAGGAGTCGGAAGGGCGGGCGGGTGGGGCGGATGTGGTGCTCTGGGTGGATCGCGGGGTGCCCGCCGAGCCCGGGCGCGCGATCGGCGCCCCTGCCGCGATCGGCGTCCGTGCCGCGATGGGGGACAGGTTTCCGGCCGAAATGCCCGCGCACTTCCTTACCTGCTTCGTGGTCGCGGACTGTGACGAAGCGGCACGGGCGGCGCCTGAGCTCGGCGGGCGTCTGCTCAATGGCCCCGAAGCTACGCCGTACGGGCGTTTCGCGGTTCTTGCGGACAATCAGGGCGCGCTCTTCGCCGTTGTCGACCCTTCGGCGGCGGGCGCTTTGCCTGCGGAAAGCGGAGCGTAGCGAGGCGGGCGCCCGGCTTTCGGCAAGATGGGGGGCGACCGGGTGCCGCTTGGTGACACGACGAAATCGCCCCCGGGTTCGCAACCGCCGCCTTCGCCAGAGAGAATGCAGGTTGCGTGCCGCCGGTTGGTTTGTCGGTGAGACGTTGCAGCGGGGCGGTATTTTTTGAAGCCCCACGGGGAGGTGGCAGGCAAGTGGTGGAGCAGCTGACGCAGCACGATCCGAGGCGAATCGGCCCGTTCGAGGTGCTCGGCCGGCTCGGCGCGGGCGGCATGGGGCTGGTCTATCTGGCCCGCTCGGCGTCCGGCCGGCGGGTCGCGATCAAGACGGTGCGCACCGAGCTCGCCGAGGACCAGCTGTTCCGTGTCCGCTTCACCCGTGAGGTGGAGGCGGCGCGCGCGGTCAGCGGCTTCTACACGGCGGCCGTCGTGGACGCCGATCCGCGTGCTCCGGTGCCGTGGCTGGCCACCGCGTATGTACCGGCTCCCTCCCTCGAGGAGATAGTCAATGAGTGCGGGCCGATGCCGGCCCAGGCGGTGCGCTGGCTGGCGGCCGGGGTCGCCGAGGCGCTTCAGTCCATCCACGGCGCGGGCCTGGTCCACCGGGATCTGAAGCCGTCGAATGTGCTGGTCGTCGAGGACGGCCCGCGAGTGATCGACTTCGGTATCGCGTCGGGCGTCTCGAACACCCGGCTGACGATGACCAACGTGGCGGTGGGCACCCCGGCCTATATGTCGCCCGAGCAGGCGCGGGACTCGCGCAGTGTGACGGGCGCGAGCGACATCTTCTCGCTCGGCTCGACGCTGACCTTCGCGGCGACCGGACATGCCCCGTTCCACGGCGCGAACCCGGTCGAGACCGTGTTCATGCTGTTGCGGGAGGGCCCGGACCTGACCGGCCTGCCGGACGAGCTGCGGCCGCTCATCGAGTCCTGCATGCAGATGGACCCCGAGCGCAGGCCCACCCCGGCCGATTTGCAGTCGCAGCTGGCCCCCCATCTCTTCGCGTCCAACGCCGAGGACAGCGGTACGGCCTCGGCCTGGCTGCCCGGCGGCGCGGTGGCGCTGATCGAGCGCAAGCGCAACGGGCGGAACCAGATCGCGCGCGGCGCGCGGGGCTCGGACGGCCGCCACGGCGGCGACGGCGCGAGCGGTGGGGGCCCGGGCCGGTCGCCGCTGCCCCCCGAGCGCCCGGCGCCCGGGCCGGGACCGGGGCCGGGGCGTGGCCGGCACAGCGCGCCCGCCGGCGCCTCCGGCTGGGAGCCGGTGGCCACCGGCGACCCGCGCGGCGGCCTGCGCACCGACCCGTCGTCCCAGCCGGGCCCGCTGAGCGCCATCGGCCCCGGCCGGCACGCCGCGGCCGGGCCGCCCGCCGCCCAGGGACCTGCCGGGGCTGCCGGAGCCACGGGCCCCACCGGGCTCGCCGGTCCCGCCCCGGCCGCCGGCCCGACGGGCCCCGGGGCGCCCGCCGGAGCCGACGGGTCGGTCCGGCTGCCCGGCGCCAAGGTGCCCATCGGCCCCGGCCCCCGGGTCACCGACGGGCGCGGCGTACCGCCGCAGCACGAGACGGGGCCCGCCACCGGCTGGGTGCGGCCGCCCAGCGGCCTGCCCGGCGGGGCGAACGGACCCGACGGCGGCCTCGCGACGGGCGCCGTACCGCCGCCCTCGTCGCCGTCCACCTCGGCCCCCTCCCCGGACGCCTCCGAGCCCCCGGGCGGGGGCGGCGCGCCCGGCCGCTGGCGCCCCTGGCGGTTCCGGATGTCCAACGACGTATGGGGCACCCCGGCGGTCGCGGGCAATCTGCTGTACGTGACCTCCTTCGAGGTGCACGCGCTGGACGTGGCCACGGGGCGGCGGCAGTTCAAGACGCGCGACGTGGCCTGGGCCATGGCCGTCTCGAACGGCCGGATCCACGCCTCCGACGGCCCCACGCTGTACGCGCTGGACGCGGAGGACGGCGCCGAGCGGTGGCGGCTGTCCATGGACGGCTGGGTCTACTGCCTCAAGGTCGACCGCGGCACGGTGGTGACCGGCACGCGCGGCGGCGGCGTCCAGGCCTGGGAGGCCGCGAACGGCGAGCTGCTGTGGGAGATGCAGGGCGCCCAGACCGACTTCGAGACCCCCGAGTCCGGGCCGGTCGTCCACGACGGCACGGTCTTCGTCTGGGCCGACGCGCGGCTGCGCGCCCTGGAGGCGCGCACGGGCGTGGAGCGCTGGTCGTACCCGGTCGGTGACGCGGCGTCCTGCGGCGGGGTCCCGGTCCGGCTGCTGCCGGCCCCCGACGGGGTCGTGTACGTGGCGGCGGGCACGCGTGTGCTGGCGATCGACATCGCGCGCGGGGAGGTGCGGTGGCGCTTCGAGGCGCCCGCCGTCTTCCTGTGCGCCCCCGCGTACGCGCCGGGGCCCGCGGTGACGGGCGGCGGCGTGTACATCGCCGACTACCTCGGCACGGTCTACGCCCTGGACGCGGCCAACGGCCGCGACCGCTGGCGGATCGCGACCGAGGCGCGCCAGTCGATCGAGCCGGTGCTGGTGGCCGACGGGTCGGTGCATCTGGGCAGCGGCAGCGCGCTGTACACGCTGGACGCGGTCACGGGCACGCCGAAGTGGCGCTTCGCTGCGGGCGGCGAGGTCATCGGCTCCCCGGTGGTCGCGGACGGCCGGGTCCACTTCGGCTCGGCCGACCACTGCCTCTACACGGTGGACGCGGCGGGCGGCCAGCTGCGGTGGAAGCTCGCGACGGGTGGCGAGATCACCGGCTCCCCGGTGGCCGCGGGCGGCGTGGTGTACGCGTGCAGCAAGGACCGTTGCGTCTACGCGCTGGACGCGGTCAAGGGCACCGGCCAGTCGCGGACTTCGGGCCGTCAGGGCTAGCCTCCGGCCGGGGCGGGCACGGCGGGAACCGGCGCGGGGGTTAGCGCCGTGTACCTGACAGTGCCTGCTACGGTGGCGGGCGCTGCCCGGACCCGATGGGGCCGGGCAGGCGGACGTGAATCGGGGGACGAACAGAGATGATGCGGCGAGGGCTGCGGCTGACGGCTGTGATCGCGGTGGTGCTGGTGTCACTGACCGGATT
The DNA here is from genome assembly GCF_040302705.1 of Streptomyces sp. NPDC097640. Lineage (NCBI taxonomy): Bacteria > Bacillati > Actinomycetota > Actinomycetes > Kitasatosporales > Streptomycetaceae > Streptomyces > Streptomyces sp. NPDC097640. The sequence goes on along the minus strand of NZ_JBEOSB010000032.1, from coordinate 18,366 downwards.
CAAGAGCCGTGGGCACGGGCGGCACGGCTCGGGCGGCGGGGGCGGCTGCTCCAACTCCAGCTCGAGCCACTCCAGCTCGAACTCCGATTCCAGTTCGAGTTCCGGTTCCAGCTCCGGCGGCTACTCCGACTCCTCCGATTCTGGTTCTGGTTCCGGCGGCTACCGCTACCACGACCGCTATGACGACAACGACTCCTCGTCGAGCAGCGGTTCGTCGTCCGGCTCCACCACCAAGCCGGGGGAGCTCGCGCCGCGCGTGGCCCTCGTCAAGTGCGCCGGCGAGGACAAGAACGGTGAGCCGGCCGCGATCGTGAAGGTGACCAACCAGACCGACCGGTCCCAGACGTACATCGTCACCATGGACTTCCGCGACAAGGACTCGAAGGTGACCTCGGGCAGCGCGCACGCGCGCTTCGCCGCGAAGCAGACGAAGACCGTGAAAGTTCCGCTGGATGATCCCGGGGTTGCGGGAACCGTGGTGACGTGTGAGGTCGTCTCCGTCGACTGAACGGGCCTGGTCGGCACCGTCTCTGAAGTGACTTTGGGGTAGGACGCCCCACTGCGTAGGGTGCCGTGCACTCGTCAGCCGTCGAGGTTGGCCTGAAAGTGTCTTTTTCAACGGGGGTAATTCATGCGTCGCCGTTCCATGCGTCTTGTCGCTGTCGCCGCGATCGGCCTGTTGGCCCTGACCGGCTGTGGAAAGAAGGGCCGGCACAGCGACGGCGGCGGGCTCGGGTCCGGCGGCTTCGTCTCCGGGGGCGGTGGCGGCGGCGACACACCGCTGTCCACCCCCAGCGGCGTCCCCACCGATCTCCCCACCGATCTGCCCACGGACCTGCCGTCGGGCCTCCCCTCGTACACCCCCTCGCCCTCGTACAGCTACTCCGCGCCGCCCACCTACAACTCGGACGGCACGAACGACGTCTCCGCCACCGGCTGCGACTACGACGAGACCACCCACTCGTTCCAGTACTCCCTCACCATCCGGAACCCCGAGTCGCAGTCCATGCGCTACGGGATCAGCGTCAAGTGGACCGACCAGTCCACCGCCAGCCTGCTCGGCAGCGACTACGAGTCCGTCACCGTCATGGCCGGCAGCAGCCAGACGGTCAAGGCCACCTCCTACCGCTACCTCACCGAGCAGACGTCCTTCACCTGCAAGGTCGACTCGGTGCTCAAGTTCCCGTCCTGACGCCCGGGGCGGCTTTGGGGGCGAGCCCCGTTGCGTAGGGTCGCCGTGGGTCCGGCGGCTTCGTCTCCGGGGGTGGCGGCGGCGGTGACACGCCGCTGTCCACCCCCAGCGGCGTCCCCACCGATCTGCCCACGGACCTGCCGTCCGGCCTGCCCTCGGGCGCCCCGACACCACCAGCTACACCCGGCGGAAGTCGATCACCTGCCAGATCACCCAGGCGAGCAAGACCCCGGCGTCCTGAGGGCTTTCACCGCACCCGGTAGTCCCTGGCGCGGCCCGCGAAGAGTCCGGCCTGGCGCTCCGGCGGCAGATTCCCGAGCGCGATCAGCTGCGGGGCGTGCGCCAGGGCCTGGGCCAGCGCCGCCTCCTTGGCCGCCCACACCGCACGCACCGTCCCCTGCACGGCCGCCGTCGGATACGACGCGATGACCGCGGCGGCGCGCAGGGCGGCGGCGACCGGGTCGGCGCCGGCCGGGGTCACCTCGCTGACCAGGCCGATCTCATACGCCCGCCGGGCCGAGAGGCGCTCCGCGGTGCCCATCAGCGCCATCCGCGCGACCTCCCCCAGGGGCATGCGCTGCGCCATGTAGACCGCCTCGTAGGCGCTCACCATCCCGTAGCTGGTGTGCGGGTCGAAGAACGTGGCGTGTTCGGCGGCGACGATGAACTCGGCCTCGCCCAGCAGATAGAACGCCCCGCCGCAGGCCATGCCGCCCACCGCGGCGACGACCGGCTTCCACAGGTCGTTGGCCTTGGGTCCGATGGTCAGCAGCGGGTCGTCGACCGAGTACGGGGACGGGGGCTGGGCCACCCGCACGGCGCGGTCGATGCCGGTGCAGAAGGCCCGGTCGCCCGCCCCGGTGAGCACCACGGCCCGCACCGACTCGTCCATCCGGAAGCCGCGCCAGACGGCCGCCAGTTCCGCGGCCGTCTCCAGGTCGATGGCGTTGTGCCGCTCGGGCCGGTCGAGGGTGACGACCGCGACGCCGCCGTCCTCGATCCGCGTACGCACCGTCATGGCCGCTCCAGCACCCAGCGCACCACCGTGATTTCGTCCGCCGGGCGGTGGAAGACGGCCCGCACGGGGGCGTTGATCCGGATCCGCGCCGGGTCGACCGAGTCGAGGGCGGCGTCGGCGGCGGTGACCAGATTGCCCACCAGCCGGATGCGCGGGGCGTCCACGAGCTCGACGAGGATCACGTTGTACGGGGCCTGCGCGGCATACGCGGGCAACAGCGGCGGGTGCGGCACGACATACGACCAGATCCGGCCACGGCCGCCGGTCCGTATCCACTCGCTCTCGAAGGACTGGCAGTGCGGACAGCAGGGGCGGGGCGGGAAGCGCGGCTCGCCGCAGCCGGAGCAGGTCTGGACGCGCAGCTCGCCGCGCGCCGCGTAGGCGAAGAACGGCGCCCCGTCCTCGTCGGGCACGGGCGCGAGCAGCCCCTCGGACCGCTGGGCACCGGACTGTGTCATCTCCTCGATCAACTCCTCAGCAGCAGGGCCGAGGTGGGTACCCCCTCGCCCGCGGTGACCAGGCAGGTGGCGGCGTTCGGCACCTGCGCGGTGCTGGTGCCGCGCAGCTGTCTGACCCCCTCGGTGATGAGGTTGAAACCGTGTACGTACGCCTCGCTGAGGCCGCCCCCGCCGGTGTTGAGCGGCAGTCGCCCGCCGATCTCCAGTGCGCCGCCCTCGGTGAAGGCGGCCCCCTCGCCGCGTCCGCAGAAGCCGTAGCCCTCCAGCGACAGCGGGATCAGGGGGGTGAAGGCGTCGTAGATCTGCGCCACGTCCACGTCCTGTGGCCCGAAGTCGGCCGACTTCCACAGCCGGCGGGCGGCGGTCCAGGCGGGCCCGGTGAGCGGGTCGTCGTTCCAGTAGTTGACCATCCCGTGGTGCTGGGCGGGCAGCCCCTGGGCCACGGAGTGGACGTACACGGGCGGGCGCCGGCAGTCGCGCGCCCGCTCCGCGGAGACGAGTACGCAGGCCAGCGCGCCGTCGGTCTCCAGGCAGTTGTCGAAGAGGCACAGCGGCTCGCTGATCCAGCGGGCCGTCATATACATCTCGCGGGTCAGCGGCCGCTCGTACATCATCGCGGCCGGGTTCTGGTTGGCTCGGTTGCGGCAGGCCAGCGCCACATTGAAGAAGTGGTCGCGGGTGGCGCCGTACTCGTGCATATAGCGGCGGGCCAGCAATCCGATCTCGTCGGCCGGCCGCAGCAGCCCGTACGGCCGGGTCCACTGCGCGGGGGTGGGCAGCTGTACGCGGGTGTTGGTCCACGGGCGCGGGCCACTGCCGCGCTTGCGGGAGCGCCAGGCCACCCCGACGCTCGCCTGGCCCGTCGCGATCGCGGCGGCCAGATGGGCGACGGTCGCGCAGGAGCCGCCCCCGCCGTAGCCGACCTTGCTGAAGAAGGTCACGTCCCCGGCGCCGATGGCCTTGGCGACCTCGACCTCGTCGGTCTCCTCCATGGTGTACGAGGCGAAGGCGTCCACCTCGGACGGGGCCAGCCCCGCGTCGTCGAGCGCGGCGAGAATCGCCCGACAGGCCAGGGCCTTCTCGGACTCGGGGAGACGTTTGGCGAAGGGGGTCTGGCCGATGCCGGCTATCGCGGTCGTGTCTTTCAGGGTCGCCCCCATCGTCACCTCCGTGGTCGCGTTCATCGGCGCGTGCATCGGTTCATCGGTGCTGACAGCGGGGAAGGCTACCGCTAATCTGACGGACAGTCAGCTATGCGTGGCGCGGCTACGGGAGGTGACCCGATGCGCGAGACCATCCCGGCGCTGGTGCAAGCGGCGGCCGAGCGGTACGGCGAGGCCGAGGCGGTGGTCGACGGCCGCACCCGGATCTCCTACGCGGAGCTCGGCGAGCGCGTCGAGCGGGCCGCGGCGGCCTGCCTCGCCTCGGGCGTCGAGGCGGGCGACCGCGTCGCGATCTGGGCGCCCAACTCGCTCGACTGGATCGTCGCCGCGCTGGGCGCGGTCACGGCGGGCGGGGTGCTGGTCCCCGTCAACACCCGTTTCAAGGGCGCGGAGGCGGCGTACGTACTGCGCCGCACCCGCGCCACGCACCTGTTCATCACCGGCACCTTCCTCGGCACCTCGTATGTGGCCTCGCTGCGCCGCGCGGCGGGGGAGGGGTCGGGCCGGGACCCGCTCCCCGGTCTGCCCTACCTCCGCGAAGTGATCGTCCTGGCCGACGACGCCCCCGCCGACTTCCGCACCTGGAAGGACTTCCTGGCCGCGGGCGAGCCCCTGTCGGCCGGGACGATACGCGCCCGAGCCGCCGCCATACGCCCCGCAGACCCCTCGGACATCACCTTCACCTCGGGCACCACCGGCCGGCCCAAGGGCGTGGTGATCACCCACGCCCAGACGCTGCGCGTCTACACCACCTGGAGCGAGGTCACGGGCCTGACGGAGGGCGACCGCTACCTCATCGTCAACCCGTTCTTCCACACCTTCGGCTACAAGGCGGGCATCATCGCCTGTCTGACGCGCGGCGCCACGATGGTCCCGCAGTCCGTCTTCAACGTGGACACCGCGCTCGCCAACATCGCGGCCGAGCGCATCAGCGTCCTCCCCGGCCCGCCCACCCTCCACCAGTCCCTGCTCGACCACCCGGCCCGCGCCGCGCACGACCTGTCGACCCTGCGCCTGGTCGTCACGGGCGCCGCCGTCGTCCCCCTGGAACTGGTCGAACGGCTCCGCTCCGAACTCCGCGTCGCCACCGTCCTGACCGCCTACGGCCTCAGCGAGGCCTCCGGCACCGTCACCATGTGCCGCCGCGGCGACCCGCCCGAGGTGATCGCCGCCACCTCCGGCCGCGCCATCCCCGGCACCGAGGTCAAGGTCGTCCGCCCCGGCGGCGCGGAGCTCCCGCCGGGACAGCCGGGCGAGATCTGGGTCCGCGGCTACCACGTCACCCGCGGCTACTTCGAGGACCCGGTCGCCACGGCCCGGGCCATCACCCCGGACGGCTGGCTGCGCACGGGCGATGTCGGCGTCATGGACGAGGGCGGCAATCTGCGGATCACCGACCGCATCAAGGACATGTTCATCGTGGGCGGCTTCAACGCGTATCCGGCGGAGATCGAGCAGCTGATCGCCCGCCACCCCGACGTCGCCGATGTCGCGGTCATCGGCATCCCGGACCCGCGGCTGGGGGAGGTGGCGAAGGCGTACGCGGTGCGGCGCGCGGGGGCGACGCTGACGGCGGACGACCTGATCGCCTGGTCGCGGCGGGAGATGGCCAACTACAAGGTGCCGCGGAAGGTGGAGTTCCTGGCGGAGCTGCCGCGGAACGCGAGCGGCAAGGTCCTCAAGACCCTGCTGCGCTCGCGCGGCCCGCAGCTCGACTGATCGCCCCCCTGGCCTACTCGGCCGGGTGGCCGATCCGCCCCGTACGAACGCCGCCCACGAACGCGGCCCACGCGGCGGCGGGTATGAGGAGGGCGGGGCCGGACTTGTCCTTCGAGTCGCGGACGCCGACGGCGGTGGTCAGGTCTGCGATCTCCACGCAGGTGCCGCCTTGTTGGCCGCTGTAGGACGATTTGAACCAGGTGTCTTCCGGTGCTGCGTCGATGGCGCGTTCGCGTGATGGCATGGCTAGCCCAACTCCCTTGCTAGTTGTTCGAGGAAGCGAACGGTCTCTGCCGGCGCCAGCGCTCTCTCCCGCATGGCGTCGAAGCGTCGATTGTGCTGCCAGACTTCCCGTTCTTTGTCGGTGACACTGATGGTCGTCGGCAGATCCATTTGAACGACTGATCCCACATGACCATCGAAGTCGAGAACGATGAAGTTGCCTTCGGCCCGGTAGGTCGCCAGAGACTGCGGCAGGATCTGCACCGTTACGTTGTCGCGTCTGCTCAGCTCGGCAATCGCCTCATACTGCTCCCGCATCACCTCCGGACTGCCGATGACGTGGCGGAGGGCTGACTCGTCGAGGATGACACGAAGCTCCACTGGGCTGTCCTCGCGGGTGATGATCTGCTGGCGCTCCATCCGCACCCGCACGTTGTATTCAACGAACTCCGTGGTCGTCTCCTCAACGGCTTTTGCCGTTAGGAACATCGCTCGCGCGTAACTTTCGGTTTGCAGCAGCCCGAAGACAAGCTGCGAATGCCAGGCGCGCATCGCTCGGGCGTCTGCCTCAAGGCCAACCCACATGGGCATACCCGACGGCATAACCGCTCGATAGGGTGTCCACCAGTCACTGCTGAGAGACTCCCGGTGGAGCGTGAGCAGGGACTCCCGGTCGTCGATGTCGGCGACGCCGTAGCGGTCGAGCAGCGCCTCCATGTCCTTGACCCGAGGGAGAGCGTTGTGTCCTGTCTCCACCCGGCCGAGCTTGGTTTCCGAGAAGCCAAGTCCATCGGCGGCCTCATCGATGGTGAGGTCGCACTTCTCTCGTAGGCGTCGGAGTTCTTTCCCGAGTTCCCTGCGCCGGAACGTCGCACCTCGTCGTGCAGCCACCTGTGTGCCCTCCGCGTCCCTCTGCTGGCCCTCGGCGCGCTCGTGTGCCGAGTCTGCCATTCCCTGTTCCCCCTCGGACGACCCCTGCTCGCGCAGTGGCATGTACCAATTCTAAGACCCACCGCGGATCGCTTGCACCTTAATTCGCAGATGCGCCAACGTGGTTACGTCAGACACAACGCGGATGGCCTTTGCGCCACCTCGCTGCGGTCAGAGGGAGTTACATGGTCACCGCCATCTCGGAAGAACGGCGTATGAGCGTTTCTGCTGCCGCCAATCCGAAAAGCGTTCGAAAGCTACTCCGTGCAGGCGTACGCACCCTCGTGGAGTGGGGCCTGAAAAGGCTTATGAGCACGACCGGCCGGGGGCGGCATAGCGCGGAGTACCTGGCGGCTCACCCCGCCCGCACTCCCGTACCGCTGCCTCCGATGCCCGTCGCCACGGAGTCCTCCGAGCCCTCCGCCACGTCCTCTGTCCGCTTCGAGGACCCGCCGACGCTCGTCCTCCCGCGCGTTCCCGCTGCTGAGCGGTTCCCGATTCTCTGGGACTTCGACCCTGTGGGGCCGTACGTCCTCCGGTACGAGCAGGGGCGGGCGTTGGGGGTGGCGAGGTGAGCGCGGACACACCTCCACCGGAGACGCCGGGGGGTTCCGGCCCGCGCCCCACTCTCAAGGAGTTGGAGAAGCGTGCGGAGGATCTGGGCAAGGTGATCCGCAAGCACTTGGAGCGGGGGAGGCGGCGGCGGTGGGGTCGTTGATGGTGCGGGGCATGACCGCTGGAACTCAAGGCTGCGCAAAGTGCGAGGAGTACACCGCCTTGCGCGAGAAGGCCAAGCGGGACGGGGATTTCGACAGGGCGACCGCGTGCGAGATCTTGCGCCGCCGTCACCCGTCCCACGAGATGCCGAGCCGTGCGGCCCGTTGGGGGTTGCCCGCATGAGCTGGCCGATGCCGTACAGGGGCCCGGAAGTGGGCCAGGAAGCGTACGACGCTGCTACGGGGCGCGTCGGCGTCCTCCAGGCGGTCTGTCACGTTGACGATCTCATCTTCGACCACAGGATGCCGGGGCCCCGCGTCGCCTTCCTGCGCCCGGCCGAAGGTGGACGGGAGTGGATGACCGACGCCGGAAACGTCAAGTTCCCGGAGGAGGCGAAGGAGTACCCCGATGTCCGCGACGAGTCATGGTGGGAGTGACATTCTCACCCGCACCCCGCCGCGCCAGGAAGTACCGTCCATCTCGCCTCGAGATGGGACCAAGGCCATCATCCCCAGAGGATCAGGGAGGAAATAGCAGAACTCGCGCTGAAAACCTACTCACACCCGGCCCAGCAGCGGGGGCATCATCGGGCACACCCACCAACGAGACCCATGGAGATACCGTGCAACTCGCATCCCCGATCCCCCTCCAATCGCGTATCCCGGTGGCAGCCAGGCCCGGCGTCATCCGGCCCTATGCTGTCTTCGGTGCGCACGTCCAGCAGCCGCTCCCCGGCGCGGCAATCGGGCCACGACCGGTCTACAACCCAGTCACGCAGACGTCCGCGTATCCCGACGGAACCCCGTTGGCGACGATGGCGACATCGCAGAAAACCAGTCCGGACGGAGACATCAAGAACCCGCCTCCAGCGGATGAGGGCGGCGACCCCGGCGTGATCGAGTGAGCAGTGTCCTGATCGTGGACGGGCTGCACGACGCCGCAACCGACTTGGTGGTTGAGGCACTGCACGCTGCACGCGTGCCCGTCTTCCGCATGGATACCGCGCAGTTCCCTCGCGAGGTGGAACTGCGCGGCCGCCACGATGGAACCGGAGCTTGGTCCGGGACACTCGCCACGTCTCACCGCAGCGTCGAACTGACAGACATCAGGGCGGTGTACTGGAACCGACCGAATCAAGTCGTGTTCCCCGACCTGTCGGAGTCGGACGCGCATTGGGCACGAGGTGCAGCCCGTATCGGGCTCGGCGGTATCCTGACAGGGCTGGCCGCAGGTTGGTCCCGATGGATGAACCACCCGAGCCGCGCCGCCGCAGCTGAGTTCAAGCCCGAGCAGCTTCGCGTCGCCTCGAATGTCGGCTTCGACACTCCACGAACACTGATCACGAACAGTTCGGGCGCGGTCATCGAATTCGCCAAAGGTACCGGCCGTCCCATTGTCACCAAACCTATGGGGATCCCCTATGTCGCTCATGAGTCCATCGGCGTGGAGACGGTGTTCACCCGCGTCGTGGACCTGGGCGACTTGAACGGGATCGAGACGACCGCGCATCTGTTCCAAGAGTGGATCGAGGGTGCTTTCGAGATCCGTCTCTTCTCGATCGGCGGAACCTGCCACAGCGTCAGGATCGATGCACACAGCGAGGCCGCCTGCCTCGACTGGCGCACCGACTACGACGCCTTGTCGTACTCCGCCATAGCGACCCCCAAGGCCATCAGCGACGCTGTCGGCACGTACATGACGGCAATGAGGCTGACCTACGCCGCCTTCGACTTCATCGCCCGCCCCGATGGCACGTGGACTTTCCTGGAAGCCAACCCGTCTGGCCAATGGGCGTGGCCGAACGATCAATACCCGCTGGCCAATGCCATCGCTGACACCCTGAACGGATGGTGCACGTTTTGAACTGGCGACCCCGGGCCCGCGATTTGGCCGATGCCCTCGAAGAGTCCGGAGACCTTCACTCCCTGCATTGGCGCGCGGCGATCGAAGAAACCCCACGACATGAATTCGTGCCCCGCTACTACCAGAACCAAGGCGGCGCCCCCACCGTATGGCGTCAAGTCGAATCGAACGATGGTCCCGCATGGTTTGATCCGATCTACGCAAACGCCACGTTGGTCACCCAGCTTGACCCGGTGACGGTCCACGCCACCGCAGACGGCTGGACCGGGGTCCCCAGCTCATCCAGCACCGCGCCGAGTCTCATGGTCCGCATGCTCGAAGCGCTCGACATCGCAGCCGATCACACAGTCTTGGAAATCGGTACCGGAACCGGCTACAACGCTGCCCTTATCGCTCATCGGCTCCAGAGCACGGAACAACTCACCACAGCGGATATCGACCCGGAGCTGACCAGCGCTGCTGGGAGCCGTCTTCAGGCTTGCGACCACAACCCGACGGTGCTGACGTGCGACGCGAGCGAGTATCCATGGCCACGCGCCTATGACCGCGTCATAGCCACCTGTGGCCTGCCCCGTATCGGCGAATCACTGCGCGTGGCCGTCGCGACCGGGGGACGACTGATCGCCAACCTCATGCCACCGCTGAGCGCCGGGCTCGCCGTCCTTACCGCCGCCGACGACGGGACCCTTCGAGGACGCTTCCACCCGGACGGCGGCATGTTCATGCCCGCACGCCACGACCCCACCACCTACGCCCGGACCGGACCCGCTGACCTGGGCGGCCTCCGGAAAGGCGAGGCGGGTATCCCCCTGGAAGCCTTCGATGACTACCGGTTCAAGTTCCTGCTGGCCGCCTACCTTCCCGGGGTCGATCTGCAATACGGCATAGAGGATGAGCGGGTGATGCGGCGATTGGTCCTGCCGGACGGATCCTCGTCCGAGGCCTGGTACGAGGACGGGCGCCCTCTCTCTTACCGCGAGCGTGGGGAACAGGAGGTCTGGGCAGTCGCCGCGCGATGCTGGGAATGGTACGAACGGAACGACCGCCCGTCGTGGGAACGCTTCGGGCTCACCGTCACGCCGCAGGGTCATCACTTCTGGTTCGAGCACCCGGACCAGGTCCTCACCTCGTTCTGACCTTTGTTCGACGCGTACTCGGCCCCTGCCCGAGCTTTGCAGGGATTCGCCGGACCTCGATCTCATCGTTGGGTTACCGTACGGACACGCCGCGCTACCCGCCGTGGTCACCCGAGGAGGAGTCCTTTGTCATCGCCCTGCGACCCCAAATACGCTCCCGCCGGCGACGTGGGCGCGGCGCTCATGATGATCGACTCTCGGCTCAAGAGCATCTACGACGGTCAGGCCGAGACCGACCCCGAACAGCGGGCGCTGACAGACCAGTTGACCGAGTCCCTGGGGCCCGGCGGAGCCGATGCCGTGCTGGACGGCACGTGCACGCTCATCTTCATGTTCATGAAGTGGCTGCGGATGGCCTACGAGGACCACGGCAAGGATGTCATCGAGTACGTGGTGCCCAACCTCGTGGCCACGATGCGCGTGATGCCCAGGAGCGTCCGCCCCGAGGCCATCCCCACCATGGCCGGCCTGCTCGTCGCCGCGGGCATCGGCCTGAGTCCCAGCCTGTGGCGGAAGCAGTACGGATACTGGACCGAGGACGAGATGACTCCGCTGGAAGCCACCGCCTTCCTGCTCGCGGAGCACATCAACCGCCTCACCGACGACCGTGACTTCGCCACCCGCATGATCGCCGAAGCTCTGACCGAAGCGGACGAAGGCTGACCTGCCGCATCCGTCGCGAATCAGCGGTCACTCCTCGACGGGGTCCAGGAACAGCTCCAGCAGCTGCTCGGCGAACTCCTTCGGGTGCTGGGTGACTCCCACATGCCCGCCCGGGAACTCCACGACCTCTCCGCCGAGCAGCTCCGCCAGCCGCCGGGCCGGCCCGTACAGCGGCTCCTGTTCGCGCGAGTCCCTGCCCGCCGCGAGCACCAGCCGGTCCCCGGCGCGGCGCAGGGCGGCGACGTCGGGGACGGTCGAGCTGAACGGGCACAGCATGTGCTCCAGGAAGACCGGGAGGTTGGCGTGCATACGCGGGGCCATCTCCTGGATCTCGGGCGGCAGTTCGGTCGCCCGCTCGGCCTGCCGCTCGCCCCCCAGCCCCTCGCTGAACCGTGCCATCGCGGGGCCGGCCCCGTCCCTGCGGAACGTCTCGCGGACCTCGGCGAAGAGGCGCCGGTGGGGTGCGGGGTCCGCCAGGACTTCCAGCAGGGGCGGCTCGTGGGCGACCACGCGGCGCAGCCGCCCGGGGTGGCGGGCCAGCAGGTCGAGCGCGACGATCGCGCCCGAGCTGGAGCCGAGCACGTACGCGCTCTCGTGCGGTGAGAGCAGTTCGAGCAGCCGGTGGGCGTCGTCGCTCCATACGTCCACGCGCTGGTCGGTGAGCGGGCCGTCGAGGGTGCTGCGGGAGAGGCCGCGCGGGTCGTAGGAGACGACGGTGTAGTGGGCGGCGAGGTCGGCCGCGATCCCCGCGTACAGCCCGGCGTCGGCCGCGCCGCCGGGGATCAGCAGCAGGACGGGGCCGCTGCCGCGCGTCTCGTAGTGGAGGGTGGCGCCGGGCACCTTCAGGGTGCCGGTTGTGGATTTGGGCATGGGCATGGCTACCCACCTCGCTTTCCTAGGGGTCCTAGGTTTAACCTAGCACCCCTAGGTTTCGGAGGTGGTGGAATTGTCGGCCGGGTGACTACCGCCGCGCCGGGCCGGCAGCAGGACGCATGCGACGGCACCGAGCGCCACGGTGGCGAGCCCCGAGCCGCCGAGCGTCGCCCGCGGGCCCAGCGCCGCGACGAGCGGTCCGCCGAGCGCCGTGCCGAGCGGCGACGCGGTGAGCAGCGCCGCGCTGCGGGCCGCGAGCATCGCGGACAGGTGCCGCGGCGGTGACTTCGCCTGCATCAACGTCACCGAGAGCGCCACGAACGGTCCGTATATCGCGCCGCCGAGCGCGAAGCACGCGACGGTGACGGCCGTCGGCACGCCGAAGCCGAACGGCAGCAGCGCGAGCCCCCAGCCGATCACGGTGCCCACCGTCACGGGCCACAGCGGCAGCCGCCGCAATGCGCCGGTCGCGAGCCCGCCGACCAGCGCGCCGGCGCCGAACAGCATCCAGTAGAGGCCGAGCAGCGCGCCCGGCGCGTGCAGATCGTCGGTCACATGGAGCGGCAGGGCGACCTCGACCGGGCCGTACAGCAGGTTGAAGAACCAGGTGAGCGTCAGCAGCCCGAGCAGCTCGGGATGGGACCGCAGCAGTGCGAGCCCGCCGCGGGCGGCCGCCCGGTCGACGGCGGAGACCTGACCCGACTCCGGCAGCCGGGTGCGTACGACGAGCACGGCGAGGAACAGATAGGTGAGCGCGTCCAGCCCGAGCACCAGCGCGGAGCCGACGTAGGTCACCAGCACCCCGGCGATCGCGGGCCCGGCGATCGTGGCGGCGAAGTTGAGCGAGCTGACCAGGGTGTTCGCGGCGAGCCGCTGCTCGTCGGGCAGCAACTCGGCCAGCAGGGTGTACTTGCCCGCGCTGCCCCACGCGTGCAGCAGCGACGAGACCGCCAGCAGCGCGAGGTACAGCGGCGGCGTCAGCAGCCCCCCGAGCCAGGCGAGCGGTACGGCGCCGAGGAACACGGCACGCACCGCGTTGTCGGCGAGCAGCAGGCGTCTGGGCGGCACCCGGCGCAGCCGGCGCCGCAGCACCAGCGCGCCGACGACGCCCGGTAACGTGTAGGCGGCCACCGCGCCGCCGACCCACAGCCCCGCGGTTGTTTCCGGCGCGAGCTCGATCGCCAGCCACGCCACCGCGACGAAGCTCATCCCGTCGCCGAGATACGAGACCGCGAAGCCGAGGATCAGCCGCCGGAAGACCCGGTTGGCGAGCACCGGCCGATAGGCGGCGGGGACCAGGCGCCGGAGCGCCGGGCGGACCTTATGAACGGGACGAACGGGTAACCGGGTCATGGTCGCGACCGCGGATGGCTCAGCGCAGTTCCTGGATGCGGACCATGTTGCCCGCGGGGTCGCGGAAGGCGCAGTCGCGGATGCCGTACGGCTGCTCGGTCGGCTCCTGGACCACCTCGGCGTCGCCGGCCTGGACGTTCTCGAAGGTCGCGTCGAGGTTCTTGGTGGCCAGGAGGATCCAGCCGTAGGTGCCCTTGGCCATCATCTCGGAGATGGTGCGGCGCTCGTCCTCGGTGATGCCGGGGTCGGCGGCCGGGGGCGCCAGGAGGATGGAGGTGTCGGGCTGGCCCGCGGGGCCGACCGTGATCCAGCGCATCGTGCCCTGCCCGACGTCGCTGCGGACCTCGAAGCCGAGGATGTCGCGGTAGAAGGCCACGGACGCGTCCGGATCGACATGCGGAAGAACGCTCGTGTGAATGGTGATGTCCATGGGATTCACGCTAGCCCCGCCCCGGTGACCGGCGCTTCTTGATTCCTGACCGGTCTGGTCACCTGCTTCGCCACGCACGGCGGCATCTCCGCCGTCCCGCTCGCCATCTGGCGCCGGTAGGCGCCGGGCGGCATGCCGACCAGCTCGGTGAAGCGGGTGCTGAAGGTGCCCAGCGACGCGCAGCCGACCTCGAAACAGACCTCGGTGACGCTGAGGTCCCCGCGGCGCAGCAGGGCCATCGCACGCTCGATGCGCCGCGTCATGAGGTAGGAGTAGGGCGACTCTCCGTAGGCGAGCCGGAACTGGCGGCTGAGGTGTCCGGCCGACATGTTCACGCCGCGGGCGAGCGCTTCGACGTCCAGTGGCTGCGCGTACTCCCGGTCGATCCGGTCGCGGACGCGGCGCAGCAGCGCGAGGTCGCTCAGGCGCTGCTCCGCGGCGGGTCTGCTGCTCATCTGCCCGATGGTGCCACGGCCGCCTTGGTGCTGCCCAGCGCTGCCGGCGTCCCGGCCCGCTCGCGGCAGCGGTGGTCGGGCGAAGTCGTGGGCAAAGGAATGGGCCGAGCCTTCTGGCTCGGCCCCCCGTGTGGAGCGGTGATGTCCTAGTTGGGCACAGGCACCGGAAGCGCCTCGTCGAACGGCAGGGCCTGGGGAGTGGTGTCCTTCGACTGGGTCGAGGCGCCTCTGTCCGAACCCGCGTGGCCGGAAGTCGCCAGGGCGGTGCCGGCGGTGCCGAGTGCTGCTATCCCTGCGATCGCCAACGTGACAACGGCCTTCTTTGTGCGAATCATTGCAGCTCCTCAGGGTGGGGAGATAATAGACATTTTGTATTGCAAACGCGCCGGTCAGGGTACGGATGTTCGGCCATATGGCTTGAACTGGCGGAACGTTGGCGTGAAGGCCCCCTGTTTTCCATATGCACAGGGGGCCGATGCCGACAGCTTCCCCTCCCTGCCGCCGACATCGGCCCCCTGTGGTTCTCCCCGTGCGGATCGAGGATGTCCCCCCCTCCCGGGATCCCCCTTCCCGGGAACCCCCCTCTTACCGGGAGCCCTCCGCTGCGGGCTCCTTGGCGCCGGCCGCGAGCGGCTTCGGCGCCGGCATGACCTCATCCGTGGTGCTGATCTGGCTGGGGTCGACTCCCTGCCCCTCGTCCGCCTTCGCGGCGAGCGGCTTCGGCGCGGGCATCACCTCGTCCTTGGTGGTGAGTGCCGGCGGAGCGGGCATGGCCTCGTCCCGGGTGGTGATTCCCGGTGGCGCGGGCATGACCTCGTCCTTGGTGGTGATGGGCGAAGGTGCGGGCATCGCCTCATCCATGGGGCGGTAGGCATCGGACTTCGGCTTCTTGTCGTTGCTCATTGCCATCAACTTCCTTGAGCTGTGGTTGGCGGAGTGCGCAATGCCCGCCCGGCGACTCCCCCGTGGGTCGCCGGACGGGCATCTCAGGGCCGCTCACACTAGTTGGAGGACCTGACAACCGACCCGCCTGCCCCCCGCGGGGGCGGATCGACTAAGTACAGAGTGGCGGAACTCGATAAACGAAAAATAAACGGACGAACCGGGCCGCGTTATGCGGTCGCCGCGGTCGCCGAAGCGGTCAGCAGATGCCGGACCTCGTCCGCCTCGGCCGCCCCCAGCCGTTCGTGGATGGACAGGGCCTCCTGCCAGCAGGCCTCGGCCCGGCCGCTCTGCCTGAGCTGCGACAGCGCCTTGCCGAGCACCGTCAGCACGATGGCGCGCCGCCATTCGCCGCCGTGGCCGCGCAGGGCGAGGGCCTGCTCGGCGTGGGCGGCGGCCTGCGCCGCCTGGTGCATGGTGAGGTGGACCTCCGCCAGGCGCTGGTGGGCCATCCCCTCCCACAGGGGCTGGCGGCACTCCTGGAGAAGCGTGAGAGCCTCCGTCAACTCGGTGAGCGCCTCCGCGTGTTTACCCGAACCGGACAGCGCTATTCCCAGCTGGTACTTCCCCGTGGCCAGGCGCATGACATGGCCGAGGCTCCCCAGGATCTGCACCCCCTGCCGGGCCGTGTCGACGGCGCTGTGCGCGCGATCCGTCTCGAGGAGCACACGCGACAGATTGCCCAACGCGCTGGCCTCGCCCGGGCGGTTGCCGTCCTTACGAAAGGCTTCGATCGCCTGGAGGAGATACTTCTCCGCCTGCTCGGGGCTCCTGCGGGAGAGGGCGAAGATGATGCCGAGCTGGTTCGGCACCCGGCTGGTCGGCACCGGGTCCTGCGCCGCCCGGCCCAGCTCCCACGCCGTCTTGGCCTGCTCCTCGGCGTCGTCGTACCGGCCCGCCAGGCTGAGGGCATGGGCCAGCAGCGTCCTGGCGCGGCCTTCCGCCTGTAGGTCTCCGGCCTTGCGCGCGGCGTCCCCGACCGCGGCCGCGACGGCCTCGTAACGGCGCGAGTTCACACCGGACTCGGCGATGTCGGGCGCGGCGGCCACCAGATCCGCGGCCCTGCGCACCATGGCGGCGGACGACGCCGTCTGCTGGGCGCATGCCAGCAGGCAGTCGGCCTCGGTGAACAGCCAGTCCAGCGCGGCGCTCTGGTCGGGGAAGTCGAGCCCGGGGCGGTCGGTCGGCGCCAGGTGGTCGACCAGCCGGTCGCCCGGCCGCTCCAGGGCGTATACGCGGGCGGCCGTGGCGAGGTAGAAGTCCAGCAGCCGCGACATCGCCGCCTCACGGTCCGCCATCGACTGGTCCCGTTCCGCACAGTCACGCGCGTAGAGGCGTACGAGATCGTGATAGCGGTAGCGCCCGGGCGCGGCGGACTCCAGCAGCGAGGCGTCGACCAGGGACTCGATGAGCTCCTCGGCGTCGAAGGTGTCCATGTCGAGGATGACGGCGGCCGCCGCGAGCGAGATGTCGGGGCCGTCCGCGAGGCCCAGCAGGCGGAAGGCCCGGGCCTGCTGGGGCTCCAGCTGCCCGTAGCCCAGTTCGAACGTGGCCCGCACGGCGAGGTCGCCGGCCCGGAGCTCGTCCAGGCGCCTGCGCCCGTCGGCCAGTTTGCGCGCCAGGAAGGACACGGTCCAGGTCCGGCGGGAGGCGAGCCGGGACGCCGCGATGCGGATGGCCAGCGGCAGGAAGCCGCACGCCGCCACCACGTCCATGGCCGCGTCCCGCTCCGAGCTGACCCGCTCCTCGCCGACGATGCGGGTGAAGAGGACGAGGGCCTCCTCGGGGCTCATCACATCCAGGTCGACCAGATGCGCGCTCTCCAGGTCGACCATGCGGGCGCGGCTGGTGATCAGCGCCGCGCACCCCTCGGTGCCGGGCAGCAGCGGCCGCACCTGCGCCGCGTCGCGCGCGTTGTCGAGCAGCGCCAGCACGCGGCGGCCGTCCAGCGTGGAGCGGTAGAGGGCGGCGCGTTCCTCCACGCCCTTGGGGATCGCGGAGTCGGGGATGCCCAGGGCGCGCAGAAACGCGCCGAGGACCGCCTGGGGCTCGGTCGGCACCGGGCCCGCGCCCTGGAGATCGACGTAAAGCTGACCGTCCGGGAAGTGGTGCCGGGCGGCGTGTGCCACATGGACGGCCAGGGTGGTCTTGCCGACGCCGCCTATGCCCGCCACCGCTGACACGGCCATGACACGCCCCTCCGCCGTGGCGAGCTGGTTGCTCAGCTCGCCGACGAAGGCGTCGCGGCCGGTGAAGTCGGACACGGTCGCGGGCAGCTGGGCGGGGCGCACGAACGTCGGGCCGGTGCCGGAGGTACGGGCGTCGGCGGGGGCGGCCAGGCCGGCGTCCGCCTGGAGGATGCGCTGCTGAAGCTCGGACAGCTCCGCGCACGGATCGGCGCCCAGCTCCTCGGCCAGCAGCCGCCGGGTGTCGTTGTACACGGCCAGCGCCTCGGCCTGCCGCCCGCTGCGGTACAGCGCGAGCATCAGCAGCTCGCGCAGCCGCTCGCGGAACGGGTGCTGGGCGGTGAGCGCGGTCAGCTCGGAGACCGCCTCCGCGTGGAAGCCGACGTTCAGGTCGAGGTCGAGCCGGGTCTCGACGAGGACGAGGTGCCACTCCTCGAGCCGCATGCGCTGCGTCTCCGCGTACGGTCCTGGCAGCCCGGCCAGCGGCTCACCGGCCCACAGGTCCAGCGCCTTGTTGATGAGCTCACGCGCTCGCGACCGGTCGCCGGAGTGCTGGGCCTTCTCCGCCTCCGCGGCCAGCTGCTCGGCCACCTCGGCGTCCAGGGCCCCGATCCCGATCCGGATGGCGTAGCCCCCGGACTCGCTCACCAGCACGTCGGAGTCCGGCCCGAAGGCCTTGCGCAGTCGCGAGGCATAGGTGCGCAGCGCGGCGACGGCCGCGTCCGGGGGCTCCTCGCCCCACAGGCCGTCGATCAGCTCCGGTGCGGTCGCGGTGCGCCCGCCGCGCAGCAGCAGGGCGGCCAGCAGCGCCTTCTGCTGCGGTGAGCCGCTGTGGATCTGTTCGTCGCCCCGCCAGGCCCGGACCGGTCCGAGCACGGTGAAGCGCAGCTGCTGCCCTTGCACCGGCTCCCTCTCGGCCGTCATGGTCTCCCCCTGCCTGAGCTTTCTAGTCGCACGGGTAAGTTTGCCTTGCCTCAGCCCCCTACGTCAGTAGGGGCCTGGTCTCTCCACAAGCCCGCCATACTTGCCCGGCCGCCGCGTTCGCC
>NZ_JBEOSB010000031.1:48752-135424 GCF_040302705.1 Streptomyces sp. NPDC097640 | reverse complement strand
AACGCCCGGTTACATTCCGAACCCGGAAGCTAAGCCTTTCAGCGCCGATGGTACTGCAGGGGGGACCCTGTGGGAGAGTAGGACGCCGCCGAACATTTTTTAGCCTCGGTCCCGAGTATCGGAAGATACTCGGGACCGAGGCTTTTTTATTTCTCGTGGTCGGAGATGCCGGCGGCGCTGGCGAGCTCCAGGTCGAGGGCCTCGCGGCGGATGCGCTGGTCCACGTAAATGAGCGCGGTGATACCCGCGGCGATGGGCAGGGTGATGGTCGAGCCGATGACCCCGCCGATGCCGATGACCACCAGGAACGTCCAGCTGACGGTGGCGGATTCGCCCGACAGCCAGTCCATCGCGTTGTCTCCGCCGACCGCCATGCCGACGAGGCTGGTCGGGACCTCGATGACGGCGGAGATGACCACGGTGATGAGCAGCGCGAGGAGTTGGATGCCGAGCACTCGCCACCACGCGCCGCGTACGAGTTTGGCGGAGCGGCGCATGGCCGCGCCGATTCCCCGCTTCTCCAGCATCAGGGCGGGTGCGGCGAGGCTGTAGCGGATCCAGAGCCACAGGGCGGCGACGGCCGCGGCGAGCCCGCCCAGCATGGCCAGTGCGGCGCCTTCGTCCTCCGCTCCGGTCGCGATGAGCAGAAGACCCGGCGCCAGGCCGGCGGTGAGGGTCATGGCCACGAGCGCGGGCATCAGGAGCAGCAGTCCGCAGAGCTGGAGGAGGCGCGGCCGGGTGTCGCGCCACGCTTCCCCGAGGGACAACGGCCGTCCCAGCACGGCCCGGCCGATCACGACGGTCAGCAGGGCCGTGGTGACGAGCGTGCCGAGGATTCCTGCCGCCAGGGGGACCGCACTGCTCTTCATCGCCTGGCCGAGGTCGCCCAGTGTCTCTCGCAGGGTCTGGTCCGGGTTGTTGCCGAGCGCGTCGAGCCCGTTAGCGTCCCGGAACCACAGGCCGGTGGCCGCCGTGGTCACGCCCTGGGCGACGAGGGCGACGACAAGGGAGACGCAGAGCACCGGCCGCCAGTGGGCGCGCACGGTGGAGACCGCCCCGTCGAGGATCTCGCCGACGCTCAGGGGGCGCAGCGGGATGACTCCGGGCCGGGCCGCGGGCGGCGGCTGTGCCCAGCCGTGCCCCCAATTCCCGTACGAGGCGGGGCCGGCGGGACCGGTCGGCGGGGTGGGTGGCGGTGCGGGGGCGTTTCCGGGATGTGCCGTCCAGTGTCCTGCGGGCGGTTGTCGCTCCGCCCACTTCGCCCCCCACTCGGGCCCGTCCGTCACGCTGTCGTCCACTGCGGGACGGTCCGGACCGGGCTGGTCGGGCAGGGCTGGGGCCGGTCCGGCGGGGCTCGGTGGGGCCTGGTCGTCGGAAGGGGACGGTCCGGGCGGTGCCCAGCCCGGAGAGTCGTTCATCGTCGCTCCGTAAGGTCGTTCGGCGGGCTGTCGCGGGTGCGGCGGTGGCCGGTGGGCTGTCATCGTGCCACGGTGCGTCCGGCGGGGCGGTGGGCGCGGAGCGTGGCGGACCACTTCAATACTTGGGGTCGTAGAGGGCAGACTGGACGGATGGCTGATCAGCACTCAGCGGCCCGGGACACCGCCGCACCGCCCGTCGCCCTCGCCCTCCGGTGGGAGGAACCGCCGGAAGGCCCCGTGCTGGTGATCCTCGACCAGACGCGACTTCCGGCGGAGGAGGTCGAGTTGGTGTGCACGGATGTGCCGGCGCTGGTGGAGGCGATCCGTTCGCTCGCCGTCCGCGGCGCCCCGCTGCTCGGCATCGCCGGGGCCTACGGGGTCGCCCTCGCCGCGTCGCGCGGCTTCGATGTGGACGACGCGGCGGAGTCGCTCGCGCATGCCCGGCCCACGGCCGTGAACCTGGGTTACGGGGTGCGCCGTGCCGCGGCCGCGTACCACGCGGCGGCCCAGGGCGGGGCGGACGCCGGGCAGGCCGCGGCCGCGGCCCTCGCCGAGGCCCGCGCGCTGCACCGGGAGGACGCCGAGGCGAGCGAGCGGATGGCCGGGCACGGCCTGGCCCTCCTTGGTGAGCTGCTGCCCGCCGGCGGCTATCGCATCCTGACGCACTGCAACACCGGCGCGCTGGTCTCCGGGGGCGGGGGCACCGCCCTGGCGGTGGCCGCGGCGGTGCACCGGGCCGGGCAGCTGCGGCGGCTGTGGGTGGACGAGACCCGCCCGCTGCTTCAGGGCGCGCGGCTGACCGCGTACGAGGCGGCCCGCGCGGGCATGGCGTACACGCTGCTGACCGACAACGCGGCGGGCTCGCTGTTCGCGGCGGGGGAGGTGGACGCGGTGCTGATCGGCGCGGACCGGATAGCCGCGGACGGCTCGGTGGCCAACAAGATCGGCAGTTATCCGCTCGCGGTGCTGGCCCGCTATCACCATGTGCCGTTCGTCGTCGTTGCCCCGATCACCACGTTTGACCTGGCCACCGCGGACGGTGCGTCGATCGAGGTGGAGCAGCGCCCCGGGCATGAAGTGACGGACATCACACTGCCTTATGCTCCGGCCGCTGGGGCGCAGGCGGGCACCGGAATACCGGTCGCTCCGCTGGGCACGCAGGCCTACAACCCGGCTTTCGACGTCACACCACCGGAGTTGGTGACGGCGATCGTCACCGAGTGCGGGGTCGTTTCGCCCGTCACCGCGGCCGGTATCGCGGAACTGTGCGCCAGGTCACGATCGGGTAATGGGATGATGTCGATATGAAGGGACGCGTCCTTGTCGTCGACGACGACACCGCACTGGCAGAGATGCTCGGCATCGTGCTGCGCGGCGAAGGCTTTGAACCGTCGTTCGTGTCGGACGGCGACAAGGCTCTTGCCGCTTTCCGCGAGACCAAGCCGGATCTGGTACTGCTCGATCTCATGCTCCCCGGGCGGGACGGAATCGAAGTGTGCCGGCTGATCCGGGCCGAGTCCGGAGTGCCGATCGTCATGCTGACCGCCAAGAGCGACACGGTCGATGTGGTGGTCGGGCTCGAGTCCGGGGCGGATGACTACATCGTCAAGCCGTTCAAGCCGAAGGAGCTGGTGGCGCGGATCCGCGCGCGGCTGCGGCGCTCGGAGGAACCGGCGCCGGAGCAGCTGGCCATCGGCGATCTGGTGATCGACGTGGCCGGGCACTCGGTGAAGCGGGACGGCCAGTCGATAGCGCTGACGCCGCTGGAGTTCGATCTGCTGGTCGCGCTGGCGCGCAAGCCATGGCAGGTCTTCACCCGTGAGGTGCTGCTCGAGCAGGTGTGGGGCTACCGGCATGCCGCCGACACCCGGCTGGTCAATGTGCATGTGCAGCGGCTGCGCTCGAAGGTCGAGAAGGACCCGGAGCGCCCCGAGATCGTGGTGACCGTGCGCGGCGTCGGTTACAAGGCCGGGCCCAGCTGAGATGCCGGAGGTCGGCTCGGGCCCGCCTCCTGCCGACAGGCCGGAGGGCGGGGCCCCGGAGGGAGCGCGTCCGGGGCCGCCTGTCGACCCGGCGGGTGAGATACCGCTGCTGCGGCGGTTGTGGAGCGGTGGGCAGCTGCTGCCCGACGGGGCGTCCGGCGGCCCCGCGCATCCGTTGATCCGGTTGTTCGGGCGGTGGGTGCGCCGTCCGCTGCTGCCCGCTGCCCGGCTGTGGCGGCGCAATATCCAGCTGCGGGTCGTCGCGACCACGCTGCTGATGTCGCTCGGTGTGGTGCTGCTGCTCGGCCTGGTCGTGATCGGGCAGGTGCGCAACGGGCTGCTGGACGCCAAGCGGCACGCCGCGCAGGGCCAGGCCACCGGCGGGTTCCAGGTCGCCGAGCAGACGGCGGACCGCGACAGCGACAGCCATGACGGGGACGGGACCGCCGACCCCGGCGGCCGGGGCGGCCAGGACGCCCGCAGCTGGCTGAACCAGTTGGTGGAGCAGTTGGCAAGCGGCGGCAAGGGCGCGTACTCGGTGGTGGCGCTCAGCTCCGCCTCGGGCGAGACGCCCCGTATCGTCAGCCGCGGGGCGCGCGTTTCCGGCGATGTCAGGCAGGACAGCGTCCCGGCCGAGCTGCGCAAGAAGGTGGACGAGGGACGGGCCACGACGTACGAGCAGTACGGCCGGATCCTGCACGACAGGTCGGGTCGGTCCGAGGCCGCGCTGATCATCGGCAAGCGGCTCGACGACAACCACGGCGACCCGTACCAGCTCTACTACCTCTTCCCGTTCACCCAGGAGGAGAAGTCGCTGAGCCTGGTGAAGGGGACGCTGGCGACGGCCGGGGTGTTCGTGGTGGTGCTGCTGGGCGCCATCGCCTGGGTGGTGGTCCGGCAGGTGGTCACTCCGGTGCGGATGGCCGCCGGGATCTCCGAGCGGCTGGCCGCCGGTCTGCTTCAGGAGCGGATGAAGGTCACCGGGGAGGACGACATCGCGCGCCTCGGCGAGTCGTTCAACAAGATGGCGCAGAACCTCCAGGTCAAGATCCAGCAGCTGGAGGAGCTGTCCCGGATGCAGCGCCGCTTCGTATCGGACGTCTCCCATGAGCTGCGGACGCCGCTGACGACCGTACGGATGGCGGCGGACATCATCCATGACTCGCGCGAGGACTTCGACCCGGTCACGGCGCGCTCCGCGGAGCTGTTGTGGGGCCAGGTCGACCGGTTCGAGTCGCTGCTGGCGGATCTGCTGGAGATCAGCCGGTTCGACGCGGGCGCGGCGGCCCTGGACGCCGAGCCGATCGATCTGCGCGATGTGGTGACCCGGGTGGTGGACGCGGCCGAGCCGCTGGCCGATGCCAAGGGCACCCGGATCGTGGTGCGGGGCGCCGAGCAGCCGGCGATGGCGGAGGCGGACGCGCGCCGGGTGGAGCGGGTGCTGCGCAATCTCGTGGTCAACGCCGTGGAGCACGGCGAGGGCCGGGATGTGATCGTGCGGCTCGCCGCGGCGGGCGGGGCGGTCGCGGTCGCGGTGCGCGACTACGGCGTGGGGCTCAAGCCTGGAGAGGCGACGCGGGTGTTCAACCGCTTCTGGCGGGCCGATCCGGCGCGGGCCCGTACGACGGGCGGCACGGGACTCGGTCTGTCGATCGCGGTGGAGGACGCGCGGCTGCACGGCGGCTGGCTCCAGGCGTGGGGCGAGCCCGGGGGCGGTTCGCAGTTCCGGCTGACCCTGCCGCGTACCGCGGGCGACACGCTGCGTGGCTCGCCGATCCCGCTGGAGCCCGAGGACTCCCGGCGCGGCCGCGCCGCGGGCCGGGGCGCCGCGGTCAGGAACACGGAGGCTAGGGGCGCGGCGGAGGTGGTTTCGGCGGGCGCGGAGAAGCGGACGGCGTCCGTACCGGCGCAGCCGAAGTCCGGGCTGCCCGGCCCCGACCGGCCGCTGCCCCCCAGCGGCGCCGGTGTGCCCGCGCCGACGGCCGACCCCACGGCGCTGCCGGGCAACGGCGCCCGGGTGGTGCCCCGGGGCGCCGCGCAGGGCGGCCCGCCGCGTCCGCACGGCGCGCACCAGGGCGCGGCCGATCCGGCACCGACGACACCGACCGAACGGGAGGGCCGCCCCCGTGGGCGCTGACCGCCACCGTCTCCGCCGTACGCCCCGGCTGCTGGGCGCGCCCGCGCTGCTCGCCTGCGGCGCGCTGCTGCTCACCGGCTGCGCCTCGATGCCCGACAGCGGGGATGTGCGCCGGGTCGACTCGTCGCCGGGTACGGACGTCGATACGCAGGTGCGGGTGTACGGGGTGAGCCCGGGCAAGGGTGAGCAGCCCACCGAGCTCGTCAACGGCTTCCTGGAGGCGACGACCAGCAGTGAGGAGGACCTGGCCACCGCCAAGGAGTATCTGACCGGGGGCGCCGCCCGGCGGTGGGCACCGTTTGCCGAGACGACCGTGCTCGCGCAGCCGCCGGAGGTGCGGGTGGAGGCCGACCCGGGGGACCGGGACGGCGACGGGCGGACGGTGGTGCTCTCCGGCAGGCGGATCGCCAAGGTGGACGCCACGCACGCGTACCGGCCCTCCGAGGGCGATTACGTGGAGCGCATCCATCTGTCGAAGGTCGGGTCGGAGTGGCGGATCGACCGGTTGCCGGGCGGTCTGGTGCTGGGCGAGCCCGACTTCCAGCGCATCTACGCGTCGGTCAACAAGTACTACTTCGCCGAGCTGGGGCCGGACGCCGGGAACTCGCGGGTGGGGCAGGACGTGCTGGTCGCCGACCCGGTCTATCTGCGGCGGGACGTCGACCCGGCCTCGGCGGCCGTGAAGGCCCTGCTGGACGGGCCGACGAGCTGGCTGGACCCGGTGGTCAGCACCTCCTTCCCGGCCGGTACGAACCTGGTCCGCCGGGACGGGAAGCTGACGCCGGACAGCTCGAACACGCTGAAGGTGCGGCTGGGCGACCGGGCGTCGCACGTCGGCGGGGCGCGCTGCGCCCGGATGGCCGCGCAGCTGCTGTTCACGGTCCAGGGCCTGGGGCAGGGGTCGGCGGGGGTCGGCAGCGTGCGGCTGGAGCGGCAGGACGGCGCCGAGCTGTGCTCGCTGTCCCGCGACGGCGCGCGCTCCTACGCTCCGGAGCAGGTCTACGGCCGGGGGGACCACCAGTACTTCGTGGACGCCGACCACCGGGTGGTCCGGCTGTCCGACGAGGCGCGGCAGCCGCAGGCCGTGCCGGGGCCGTTCGGGGAGGAGGGCATCGGCCTCGGGTCGGTGGCGGTGTCCCGGGACGAGCGGCTGGCCGCTGGGGTCACCGAGGACGGCCGCACGCTGTATGTGACCGAGCTGAGGTCCGGCGCCGAGCGCGGCGCGGCGCTGCTGCGCCTCCAGGGCGGCGGCGCGCAGGGCGGGCTGTCGGCGCCGAGCTGGGACGGGCTGGGCGGCCTGTGGGTGGCCGACCGGAGTGCGCAGCGGCCCCGGCTGCTGCGGCTGCGCGAGGGCGTGGAGAAGGCGGACGAGGTCCGGCTGCCGGATCTGAAGGGCGGCGTGATCGAGTCGCTGCGGATGTCCGCGGACGGCACCCGGATCGCGATGCTGATCAAGCGGGGCGGGCATACGACGCTTCAGCTCGGCCGCGTCGAGCGGGCGGGCGGCGAGGCCGCTCCCGAGCTGTCGGTGCGGGGTCTTCACTCGGTCTCCCCGCGGCTGGAGGACGTGGACGCGGTGTCGTGGGCCGGGGGCAGCCGGCTGGTGGTCGCGGGCCGTGAGTCGGGCGGGGTGCAGCAGCTCCAGTACGTCGAGACGGACGGCTCGCCGGCCGATGTCCCGGCGGTGCCGGGGCCGAACGGGGTGGCGGCGGTCGCGGCGTTCGAGGACAAGAACCGGCCGCTGATCGCCGAGACGACGAACGACGGGATCGTGCGGCTGATGCCGAACACGGACTGGAAGACCGTGGCCAAGGAGGGGTCGGTTCCGGTCTATCCGGGGTAGCGCTCGCTCGTGTCCGGCCGGAGCGTCATCCCGTCTGTTCGGGATGGCGCTCCTGGCGTTTTCCGTCACGTGGACGGGCGCCTTTTCACCCGGATGGACCTCGGCCGACCCCGGTTATCCACAGGGTTTTCCACAAGGGGTGGCGGGTCCGGGTGGGTGACGGGACAGTGGGCGCATGTGGATGTGGTGGCAGGAGATCGCCGGGCTGGTGCTGCCGGCCGGCTGCGCGGGGTGCGGCCGGGCGGGCGGCGCGCTGTGCGGGCGGTGTGGGGCGGCGCTGTGCGGGGCGCGGGCGCGGCGCGTGCGGCCCGGCCCGCCCCCGCCGGGGCTGCCGCCGGTCCATGCGGCGGTGGCCTACGAGGACGAGGCCAGGGCCGTGCTGCTCGCGCACAAGGAGCGGGGCGAGCTGAGGCTGGCGGCGGCGCTGGGCGAGGCGCTGGCGGGGGCGGTGGAGGCGGCCTGTCCCCGGCGTCGTGAGTTTGAGGGTTGGCGGGCCCGGTCCGGTGACGGCCGGCCGCTGCTGCTGGTGCCGGTGCCCTCGGCGCGGCGGGCGGTGGCGGCGCGCGGCCATGACCCGGCCCGGCGCATCGCGCTGGCGGCGGCGGGGGTGCTGCGGCGCGGCGGGCGGCGCGCGCGGGTGCTGCCGGTGCTGCGGCAGCGGCGGGCGGTGGCCGATCAGGCGGGGCTGGACGCGCGGCGGCGGCTGGCGAACCTCACCGGGGCGCTGGGCGCGGCGCCGGGCTGCGGGCGGCTGCTGGCCGAGGGACGCGTGGTGCTGGTGGACGATCTGATGACCACGGGGGCGTCGCTGGCGGAGGCAGCGCGGGCGGTGCGGGCGGCGGGCGCCCCGGTCGCCGGGGCCGCCGTCGTGGCGGTGGCGGGGCGCTCAATTCCCGCGGGCGCGGGCGTTCGTTTACCGCCGCCGCGGCGGCGACACCAAGCGGAACTGAATACGAACGCGCATCGTTGCTGATGATAAGCGGACGTAAACACCTGATCGGAGGTACGTGCCGGTAGGGGGTGCCGACTTCCGGCCGGGCGAGCTATGTTCGGTTGTGAGGAACAGTGAGTGCAATGGCTCGCATTATCCGCTTGGCGTGCTTCGTGTGCCTTTTCGCTTTTGTTGACAAGAAGGGGTGGCGATCTTGGCCATCGGGGAGGAGGAGGTGAAAGCCGCCAGGCAGCAAGCTCCGGAGAAATTCCGGAGCCCAGTGCACAACGGATGAGCTCCGGCTGAGACGGAGCAACCCGGGAACGGAGTTCTGCGTGGACATCGTCGTCAAGGGCCGTAAAACAGAGGTGCCCGAGCGGTTCCGGAGGCACGTGGCCGAGAAGCTGAAGCTGGAGAAGATCCAGAAGCTCGACGGCAAGGTGATCAGCCTGGACGTCGAGGTGTCCAAGGAACACAACCCCCGGCAGGCCGACCGCTGCGACCGAGTGGAGATCACCCTCCGTTCCCGTGGTCCGGTGATCCGGGCGGAGGCCGCCGCCGCCGATCCGTACGCAGCGCTTGACCTGGCCGCCGGCAAGCTGGAAGCGCGCATGCGCAAGCAGCACGACAAGCGTCACACGCGCCGTGGCAACGGCCGTATCCCCGCCAGCGACGTGGCCGTGACCGTGCCGAACGCGGCCCGGATCAACGGCCATGGGGAAATCGCCGCCCAGCGCACGTCGGATACCGTCCCCACCACCAGGATGGGGCCGCTGGAGGTCCAGGGCGAAGGTCCCCTGGTGGTCCGGGAGAAGACCCACGCCGCCGCCCCCATGACGCTCGACCAGGCGCTCTATGAGATGGAGCTGGTCGGGCACGACTTCTATCTGTTCGTCGACTCCGACACCGGCCAGCCCAGCGTCGTCTACCGGCGCCATGGCTATGACTACGGGGTCATCCACCTCAAGCCCGAGGCGTTCGTCGGGGAGGAGCCCGGCGGCGCCGGCGGCGCACTGGGAGGCTGACCAGGACGGGCGGGACCGTGCGGCGGGCGTGCCGCACGGTCCCGCTGTGGTGCGGGGGACGCCGCTCCCACGGTGGCGCGGGGGGTCGCATCCGGCGTGGTGCCCCTGAGCACCCATGCGCCCCCGGGGCACCATCGTGCGACCACGGCGGCACCACACCGTCCGCCAGGCATGAAATCATGGCTCAGCGGCCAACCCTCGTATCGAGAAGACCGGTTGATGCCGCCGTATATAGCAGCATGCACAGCAAAGTGCGGAGAGCAGGGCCATGGCCTTCAGGGGGAGGAACGATGGCGGACAGCTTCGGGCCCGCGACCGACGGCGATGACCACGGCGTCGGAGCGGAGAGGGGCGAGCCGCGCAAGGAGCCGATTCGGGTCCTCGTGGTGGACGATCATGCGCTCTTCCGGCGCGGACTGGAGATCGTCCTGGCCCAGGAGGAGGACATCCAGGTCGTCGGTGAGGCGGGGGACGGCGCCGAGGCCGTGGACAAGGCGGCCGATCTGCTGCCGGACATCGTGCTGATGGATGTGCGGATGCCCAAGCGCGGGGGGATCGAGGCGTGCACCTCCATCAAGGAGGTGGCGCCGAGCGCGAAGATCATCATGCTGACGATCAGCGACGAGGAGGCGGACCTCTACGACGCGATCAAGGCGGGCGCCACCGGCTATCTCCTCAAGGAGATCTCGACCGACGAGGTGTCCACCGCGATCCGGGCGGTGGCCGACGGCCAGTCCCAGATCAGCCCGTCGATGGCGTCCAAGCTGCTGACCGAGTTCAAGTCGATGATCCAGCGCACCGACGAGCGACGGCTGGTGCCCGCGCCCCGGCTGACCGATCGGGAGCTGGAGGTGCTCAAGCTCGTGGCCACGGGCATGAACAACCGCGACATCGCCAAGGAGTTGTTCATCAGCGAGAACACCGTGAAGAACCACGTCCGCAACATCCTGGAGAAGCTCCAGCTGCACTCCAGGATGGAGGCCGTGGTCTACGCGATGCGGGAGAAGATCCTCGAGATCAGGTGAACGCGATCGGTTGAGCGATCAGCTGGGCGAGCGGGCGAGCGGGCGAGCGGTGAGCGGTCAGGAGATGGTCAGGCGACCGCCGCCGTGAGCGCGGCGCCGAGTTCCGGGCTGTCGACGCGCTCGATCCGCACGGACTCGCAGCCCACCCACCCGGCCGCCTCCAGCAGCGCCTCGGCCATGGGCGCCACGGCCTTGGGCCCCTCCAGGGACACCTGCCGGGCCACCAGGGTCTTCCCCTCGCGGGCCGGGTCGACGCGGCCGAGCAGCCGCCCGCCCGCCAGCAGCGGCATGGCGAAATAGCCGTGGACCCGCTTGGGCTTGGGCACATACGCCTCGAGCCGGTGGGTGAAGCCGAAGATCCGCTCCGTGCGGGCGCGATCCCATATCAGGGAGTCGAAGGGCGACAGCAGCGTCGTGCGATGCCGGCCGCGCACCGGGGTGGCCAGCGCCTCCGGGTCCGCCCAGGCCGCCTTGTCCCAGCCGGCCACCGTCACCGGCACCAGACCCGAATCCGCGATCACCGCGTCCACCTGCTCGGCCTTCAGCCGGTGGTAGTCCGCGATGTCCGCGCGGGTGCCGACCCCCAGGGCCTGCCCGGCGAGCCCCACCAGCCGCCGCAGGCACTCCGCGTCGTCCAGCCCGTCATGGAGCAGATCGCCCGGCACGGCGCGCTCGGCCAGGTCGTACACCCGCTTCCAGCCGCGCCGTTCGACGCACACCACCTCGCCGTACATCAGCGCCCGCTCCACGGCGACCTTGGCGGCCGACCAGTCCCACCACGGGCCGCCGTTCTTGGCGCCGCCCAGCTCCGTCGCGGTCAGCGGGCCGTCCTCGCGCAGCCGCTTGACGACCGTCTCGTACGCCCCGTCCGGCAGCTCGTGGTACCAGTGCGGGCGGCCGCGGTAGGCACGGCGACGGAAGGCGAAGTACGGCCACTCCTCGATCGGCAGCACACAGGCGGCGTGCGACCAGTACTCGAAGGCATGGGTCTCGGTCCAGTACGCCGATTCGACCGCCGCCCGGCCGACCGCGCCGAGCCGCGCGTAGGGAATCAGCTCATGGGAGCGGGCCAGCACCGAGATGGTGTCCAGCTGCACCGCCCCCAGATGACGCAGCACCCCTCGCACCCCGGCCCGCCGGTCCGGCGCGCCGAGCAGCCCCTGGGCGCGCAGCGCGATCCGCCGCGCCTCGTCTGCGGAGAGGGCCACCTCGGGCCTGGGGCGGGACGCGGACCCGGACGCTGCAATCGTCATGCCGGACACCGTACGGGGTGCCACTGACAGCGCGGGCCCGCTGTGGCCGGCACCCCTGGCGCGGTCCCGGGGGTCAGGCGGGGTCCCCCGCTCAGGCCGGGTCCGCGACCGCCGGCCGCTCGGGCGCGGGCAGATACGGCGTCGCCTGTGGCAGCCCCCAGTCCGAGGGCAGCACCGCGCCCCGCCAGGCGTCCCGCCGGGTCCCGTTGTGCACGATCCGCGCCCGGTCGATCCCCTCCATCCGGAACCCCGCCGCCAGCGCCACCGCCCGCGAGCCCTCGTTGCCGACCTGGGCGCACCACTCCAGCCGCTCCACCCCCAGCCCCGTGAACGCCCACTCGACCACCGCCCGCGCCGCCTCGCCGGTGTACCCGCGCCGCCGCTGCTCCGGCACCGTCCAGTAGCCCAGCTCCGCCTGGCGCTCCTCGGTGCGCAGCTGGGCCAGGCGCACCAGGGCCATGGAGCCGACGAGGGCGCCGCCGTCCCGGGTGATCACGGCGAAGCGGTAGGTGATGTCGTCCCGCCACTCCTCCGGGCAGATCTCCCGGACGAATTCCTCGGCGTCCGCGCGCCGGTACGGGGTGGGCACGGGGGTCCAGCGCCGGATCTCCGGGTCCTGACAGGCGGCGTGCACCGCCTCGGCGTCCGAGGGTCCGAAGGGGCGCAGCAGCAGCCGCTCGGTGGTGAGGGTGACAGGATCCATGTGCCCGAGTCTGGGCCGTGGCCGAGGCGCCCGCGAGCGTTTCTCGCGTTCAGGGGCACCTCAGAGGCCCCTCGTACGTTGACACGGAGAGGTGACACCGGTTCCTCGTAGTGACGGACCTCCCGGCGTGGTGGGGTCCTGTCTTACGATGGCCGTTGCGGCGGGGCCTGCGCCCCTCGATAATGCCGCGCCAGCGCACCCGACCGTGCCAGGCCCGACCGGCAAGGAGTCAGCCTACGTGTCCGTCCTCAACAAGCTCATGCGTGCAGGCGAAGGAAAGATCCTGCGCAAGCTGCACCGCATCGCGGACCAGGTCAATTCCATCGAAGAGGACTTCGTCAACCTCTCCGACGCCGAGCTCCGCGCCCTGACTGACGAGTACAAGGAGCGCTACGCCGACGGCGAGACCCTTGACGACCTGATGCCCGAGGCCTTCGCTACGGTGCGCGAGGCGGCCAAGCGGGTGCTCGGGCAGCGCCACTACGACGTCCAGCTGATGGGCGGCGCGGCGCTGCACCTGGGGTATGTGGCCGAGATGAAGACCGGTGAGGGCAAGACCCTCGTCGGCACGCTCCCCGCGTATCTGAACGCGCTGTCCGGCAAGGGCGTCCACCTGATCACGGTGAACGACTACCTGGCCGAGCGAGACTCGGAGTGGATGGGCCGGGTGCACAAGTTCCTCGGCCTCGAGGTCGGCTGCATCCTCGCCAACATGACGCCCGCGCAGCGCCGCGAGCAGTACGCGTGCGACATCACGTACGGCACCAACAACGAGTTCGGCTTCGACTACCTGCGCGACAACATGGCGTGGTCGAAGGACGAGCTGGTGCAGCGCGGCCACAACTTCGCCGTCGTCGACGAGGTGGACTCGATCCTCGTCGACGAGGCCCGTACGCCGCTGATCATCTCCGGCCCGGCCGACCAGGCCACCAAGTGGTACGGCGACTTCGCGAAGCTGGTCACCCGCCTGGCCAAGGGCGAGGCGGCCAACCCGCAGAAGGGCCAGGAGGAGACCGGGGACTACGAGGTCGACGAGAAGAAGCGCACCGTCGGCATCCACGAGACGGGCGTCACCAAGGTCGAGGACTGGCTGGGGATCGACAATCTGTACGAGTCGGTCAACACCCCGCTGGTCGGCTACCTCAACAACGCGATCAAGGCCAAGGAGCTCTTCAAGAAGGACAAGGACTACGTCGTCATGGACGGCGAAGTCATGATCGTTGACGAGCACACTGGCCGTATCCTCGCCGGCCGCCGCTACAACGAGGGCATGCACCAGGCGATCGAGGCGAAGGAAGGGGTGGACATCAAGGACGAGAACCAGACCCTCGCCACGATCACCCTCCAGAACTTCTTCCGCCTCTACGGCAAGCTCTCCGGCATGACCGGTACGGCGATGACCGAGGCCGCCGAGTTCCACCAGATCTACAAGCTCGGCGTCGTCCCGATCCCGACCCACCGCGCGCTCGCCCGCCTCGACCAGTCCGACCTGATCTACCGCACCGAGGTCGCCAAGTTCGACGCGGTCGTCGAGGACATCGTCGAGAAGCACGAGAAGGGCCAGCCGGTCCTGGTCGGCACCACCTCCGTGGAGAAGTCCGAGTACCTCTCCCAGCAGCTCGCCAAGCGCGGTGTGCCGCACGAGGTGCTCAACGCCAAGCAGCACGACCGTGAGGCTTCGATCGTCGCCCAGGCCGGGCGCAGGGGCGCGGTCACCGTCGCGACCAACATGGCCGGCCGCGGCACCGACATCAAGCTCGGCGGCAACCCCGACGACCTCGCCGAGGCGGAGCTGCGCCAGCGCGGCCTCGACCCGGTCGAGCACGCCGAGGAGTGGGCGGCCGGGCTGCCTGCCGCGCTGGAGAAGGCCGAGGCCGCGGTCAAGGCCGAGTTCGAGGAGGTCAAGGAGCTCGGCGGGCTGTATGTGCTGGGCACCGAGCGCCACGAGTCGCGCCGCATCGACAACCAGCTGCGCGGCCGTTCCGGCCGCCAGGGCGACCCCGGCGAGTCCCGCTTCTACCTCTCGCTCGGCGACGACCTGATGCGGCTGTTCAAGGCGCAGATGGTCGAGCGCGTCATGGCCATGGCCAACGTTCCCGACGAGGTCCCGATCGAGAACAAGATGGTCACCCGCGCGATCGCCTCCGCGCAGTCGCAGGTCGAGCAGCAGAACTTCGAGACCCGTAAGAACGTCCTGAAGTACGACGAGGTGCTCAACCGGCAGCGCGAGGTCATCTACGGCGAGCGCCGCCGCGTCCTGGAGGGCGAGGACCTGCACGAGCACGTGCGCCACTTCATGGACGACACCATCGACGCCTACATCACCGCCGAGACCTCCGAGGGCTTCGCGGAGGAGTGGGACCTGGACCGGCTGTGGGGCGCCTTCAAGCAGCTCTACCCGGTGAAGGCCACCATCGAGGAGCTGGAGGAGGCGGTCGGCGACCGCGCCGGGCTGACCGACGACTTCATCGCCGAGTCCATCAAGGACGACATCTACGAGCAGTACGAAGCCCGTGAGGAGCAGCTGAGCTCCGACATCATGCGTGAGCTGGAGCGGCGCGTGGTGCTGTCCGTCCTGGACCGCAAGTGGCGCGAGCACCTCTACGAGATGGACTACCTCCAGGAGGGCATCGGCCTGCGCGCGATGGCCCAGAAGGACCCGCTGGTCGAGTACCAGCGCGAGGGCTTCGACATGTTCCAGGCGATGATGGACGGCATCAAGGAGGAGTCCGTCGGCTATCTGTTCAACCTGGAGGTCCAGGTCGAGCAGCAGGTCGAGGAGGTCCCGGTCGAGGAGGGCGAGAAGGCGGCCGAGGCGGCCGGCGACGGCCCGCAGGACGCGGTCCCCGCGGCTGTGACGTCCGGGTCGACCAACGGCCGTCCCGAGATCCACGCCAAGGGCCTGGAGGCCCCGCAGCGCCCGGATCGGCTGCACTTCTCCGCCCCGACGGTGGACGGCGAGGGCGGCATCGTCGAAGGCGACTTCACCAACGGCGACACGCCCCCCGCGCCCCGCTCCGAGTCCGACGGCATGACGCGCGCGGAGCGGCGCAAGGCGAACAAGGGCGGCCGCCGCCGCAAGAAGTAACCGCCACACCGCCACACCGCCACACCGGCAGACGACGGACGGGCCGGGCCCCACGCGCGAGCAGCGCGGGGCCCGGCCCGTCGGCGTTGCGGGCCCCACACGGCCGCGCCTCGGCGAGCCCCGTGACCGCGCCGCCCCGTCAGGGGCGGTACGGCCCGCGGGCCGGGCTCGCGCGGCCGTGCGGCGTTGCGGGGCGCGTCCGGTGAGTCGGCCCCGGAGCCGCCCGCCCGGCGCCTTTGGCGCCGTCATGGGCCATCCGCCGGGGCTTACGGCGCGCCCTGGTGTCAGGGGCCCTGGGTGCCTGGGGCGGGGGCCGTACGCGGGGCCCCACGGCCGCGGCTGGCTGCGCCGGAAGCCGGGCCCGCGCCGCGGATTCCCCGGGCCGGGGTCTGTGCCCGTGTGGTGGCCGGGGTTCGGCTTGCTTGGGCGGGGCTTGGGCGGGCGCAGCCGGGCGGCTCTGGGGCCCGTCCGGTTGGTCGGTCCCGGAGCTGCCCGGCCCGCGGTTCGGCGCCGTTGTGGGCCGTGCGCGGGGCCCCACCGCCGCGGCGGGGTTATGCGGTGGTCGGGCCGATGTCGAAGGTGGCGCAGCGCCAGCGGGTGTCGGGGGCGAGTTCGAGGCGGAAGGCGAGCGCGCGGAGCCGGTCGCCGTAGGCGATCCGGGCGAACGCCTCGATGACCCCCTGCCGCGGCTGGTACTCGTCGCAGCGCCGTACGACGGGGGCGCTGTCGCGGCTTTCGGCCGGTCGCAGGGGCGCCTGGGGCGCGAGCTCGATCAGCCGGTCGTAGGCGTCCGGGAGGGTGTGGCCGAGCAGTGTGTGGACCGGGCGCCGCCCGCTCAGGGTGAGCAGCAGCTGATGGGCGAACCAGTAGCGCGGCAGCCGCTCGAGCTCTCTGCGCCGCGCGGCGGCGGCCGCCGTACGCGATACGGACCCGGGACCCGCCGGGCGCCGCGAGTCGTGGCGTCGCGGCGGCCCGCTCCGCGCGGGTCCCGTCCGCGCGGGGCCCGCGCCTCGGCCTCCGCTCGTACCGGCTGTGTCGCGCGTCGTGTAGGTCGTCCTGTCCATGCGCCTCGCCGCTCTCCCGGGCCCGGCGAAGATACCGGGCAGTAGCTTGGTCGGCAGACTTCTATCGGCGCCCTTCCGGCAACGGCAAGGAGTGCGCCCCGCTCGCGGCCCGGCCCCCGGGATTCACCTATCCGGGTGGCCCGGGCAACGGCACCCGGGCGCCGACGCCGCGGCGGCCACCGCCCGCCTGAGCCCTGTCACCCCCCTGGCCAGGCCGGACGCGCTTCCGGGCGGTGCGGAGCCGGGCGCCCCGCCCGCTCACCCGGGCTCGACCGGCGGCCCGCGCGAGAGCCCGGGCCCGGGGCCGGGATTACCCCCGATGGGGGACAGGGAGCCGGCCGGCGCGGGGCACCGGATGCTTCCGTCCGCGGTCCCGGTTGGGCCCGGGGGACGGGGTGTCGAACGTATGCTGGCTGGCAACTACAGGAAATTCAGGAACTCCAAGGAACTCCAGAAAGCAGCAGCCATGCGCGTCTACGTCCCCCTGACCCTCCCCGGTCTCGCCGAGGCGCACAAGGCGGGCGAACTGGGCCCGGCCCCGCTGACCGCCTACGCGGTCACTCCCGCGCTGCGCGAGTGGTACGTCTCCGACGACATCGAGGAGCTGGAGTACGCGGCGCTGTCCCGTGCCGCGCAGGCGTCGCTGCGGCATCTGGCGGTGGACCGGCAGGCGCCCCGGCGGCGGGTCGTGGTGGCGGTGGACGTGCCCGATACCGTCGCGGTCGCGGACCCGGACCGGGGGCTCGACCAGTCCGCGCTGGGGGAGGTGCGGCTCGCCCTCCCCGTGTCGCTGGCCGAGGCCGCCGCGGTGCACGTGGACTCCGACGAAGCCGAGCGGGATGTCGCCGCCGCGGCCGAGGCGCTGGGCGCGGCGGATGTCGGGGACGACGACGCGCAGTTCACGGTGGACGGCGCGGAAGATCACGAACTGCTGTGGTACGACGCCAAGGAGATCCCCGACCTCGTCGGGTGAGTCCGGGGAGACCAGGTCGGACCGTCCTGTCGGACCCGTTGGGTACGGTCGTGAGATGGGCAAGAACGTGACGCACATCGTCTGGGACTGGAACGGCACCCTCTTTCACGACAACGACGCCGTGATCTCGGCGACGAACGCCTCGTTCGCCGAGATCGGTCTGCCTCCGATCACCCTGGAGCGCTACCGCGAGCTGTACTGCGTCCCGGTCCCGCGCTTCTACGAGCGGCTGATGGGGCGGCGGCCCACCGACGTCGAGTGGCAGGCGATGGACGAGGCGTTCCACCGTCACTACTGGGTGCTGGCCGAGAGCGCCGGGCTGGCGCTCGGGGCCAGACAGCTGCTCGCCGAGTGGCAGGCGGCCGGGCTCACCCAGTCGCTGTGCTCGCTGGCCGAGCACGAGCGGCTGATCCCCCTGGTGCGCACGCACGGCATCGAGCCGCACTTCGTGCGCGTGGACGGGCGCACGGGCCAGAGCGACACGGGCAAGGCGGAGCAGATGGTGCGCCATGTCGCCGCGCTTGAGGGCGTCACGCCGGACCGCGTCGTGGTGATCGGGGACGCGGTCGACGACGCCGTCGCGGCGCGGCACGCGGGCGCCCGCGCCGTGCTGTACACGGGGGGCTCGCACAGCCGGGCCAGCCTGCTGGCCGCGGGCGTGCCGGTCGTGGACAGCCTGGAGGAGGCCGTCGCGGAGGCCGGGCAGCTGGTCGACTGATCAGCCCGCGCCCGCGGCCGTACGCGGGAGCACGGCGGCACGGCACCCGCACCTCAGATCACCGGCGCCTTCGCCCGCAGCACCGCCAGGAACTCGCGCATCCACCCCGGATGGTCCGGCCAGGCCCGCGAGGACACCAGCGTGCCGTCGACCACCACCTCCGCGTCCTGGAACTCCGCCCCCGCCGCCTGCATGTCCATCTCCAGCGCCGGATACGCGGTGACCCGCCGCCCGCCGAGCCCGCCGATCGCCGCCGTCAGCAGCGGCCCGTGGCAGATCTGCGCGACCGGCTTGTCCGCGTCGAAGAAGGCCTTGAGGATCTTGCGCAGCTCGGGGTCGTTGCGCAGGTACTCGGGGGCCCGTCCGCCGGGGATCACCAGCGCCGCGTACTGGCCCGGATCGACCTCGGAGAAGGCGAGGTCGGCGGGCCAGGTGTAGCCGGGCTTCTCGGTGTATGTGTCGAAGCCGTCTTCGAAGTCGTGCACCACGAACCGCAGCGTCTTGCGGGCCGGGGCCGCCACATGCACCTCGTAGCCCTCCTCGCGCAGCCGCTGGAGCGGGTAGAGCACCTCCAGGGACTCGGCCGCGTCTCCGGTCACGAGCAGGATCTTCGCAGGCATGCCGCCCACCTCCACAGGTCGTGTCGGCCGGGGCCGTCACACCGAGCACCGGACAGGACACACCGAGCGCCGGGCGGGACACGCCGACGGCCGAACAAGCCTCACCAATCACCGTAAAGGTCACACTGCCCGCGCCGGGCCGCTTTGCCAAGAGACCGCGCGGGACCTGCGTCGCTGTCCACGTCGCTGTCCATAACGTCAAACTTCGGGGCTCGGTTTTGTACACGGACGGCTCATGACGTTCCCCGGGGGAGGGGCGATAGCCTTACTGCGTGATCAGCGCGATAGGCCGTGGGGGCGATGAGGCCCCCGCACCGGTCCCGGATTCCTACCGGGCTCGGGCCGCCGCTGACCGGTGCCGCCTGGGGCCTTGGTCACTTTCGGCCGAGTCCGCCCCGGCCATCCCCCGCACGGGCATATCGTCGTCCCAGACCGGATATCCCGCGTCGCGACGTCATGCCACCGCTATCGATGTCACGCAACGGCGCGCGACAGGAGCCAGAGGACATGCAGACCAAGCTGGACGAAGCCAAGGCCGAGCTGCTCACACGGGCCGCCCGGGTAGCTGAGAGCAGTCCTGCCGGGGGACAGCAACCGGTACAGGGCCCAGGCCCCGAGACTCTGACCGCCTACCTTCAGCACTACTACCAGCACACGCCGCCGGAGGACCTCGCGGGCCGCGACCCGGTCGACGTCTTCGGCGCGGCCCTCTCCCACTACCGCCTGGCCGAGTCGCGCCCGCAGGGCACCGCGAACGTCCGGGTGCACACCCCGACCGTCGAGGAGCACGGCTGGACGTGCAGCCACTCCGTGGTCGAGGTGGTCACCGACGACATGCCCTTCCTGGTCGACTCCGTCACCAATGAGCTGACGCGCCAGGGCCGCGGCATCCACGTCGTCATCCACCCGCAGATCCTGGTGCGCCGCGACCTCACCGGGAAGCTGATCGAGGTGCTGGACGTCTCCCCGGACGGCCGGCCCGAGAAGCTGCCGCACGACGCGGTCATCGAGTCCTGGATCCATGTCGAGATCGACCGCGAGACCGACCGCGGTGACCTCAAGCAGATCAACGCCGATCTGCTGCGCGTGCTCTCCGACGTCCGCGAGGCCGTCGAGGACTGGGAGAAGATGCGCGAGGCGGCGCTGCGCATCGCCGAGGGCCTGCCCGAGGAGCCCACGGCCGGCGAGGTGCGCCCCCAGGAGATCGAGGAGGCCCGCGAGCTGCTGCGCTGGCTGGCCGACGACCACTTCACCTTCATCGGCTTCCGCGAGTACGAGCTGACGCAGGCGCCCACCGAGTCCGGCGGCGAGGAGGACGTGCTGAGCGCGGTGCCCGGCACCGGCCTCGGCATCCTGCGCTCCGACCCGCACCACCGGGACACCGACGAGAGCGCCCACGCCGGGCTGCCGGCGGCCGCCGAGGGCGCCGGGCGCCCCGTCTCGCCGTCGTTCAACCGGCTGCCGGCCGACGCCCGCGCCAAGGCGCGCGAGCACAAGCTGCTGGTCCTCACCAAGGCCAACAGCCGCGCCACCGTCCACCGCCCCTCGTACCTGGACTACATCGGCGTCAAGAAGTTCGACGCCAAGGGCAATGTGGTCGGCGAGCGGCGCTTCCTCGGCCTGTTCTCCTCCGCCGCGTACACCGAGTCCGTGCGCCGGGTCCCGGTGATCCGCCGCAAGGTCGAAGAGGTCCTGGAGGGCGCCGGGTTCCAGCCCAACAGCCACGACGGCCGGGATCTGCTCCAGATCCTGGAGACCTACCCGCGCGACGAGCTGTTCCAGACCCCGGTCGACCAGCTGCGGTCCATCGTGACCAGCGTGCTGTACCTCCAGGAGCGCCGCCGGCTGCGGCTGTTCCTGCGTCAGGACGAGTACGGGCGCTACTACTCGGCCCTGGTCTACCTGCCGCGGGACCGCTTCACCACCGAGGTCCGGCTGCGGCTCACCGACATCCTGCTGGAGGAGCTGAACGGCCGGGTGCCGGTCGACTTCACCGCTCTGCACACCGAATCGGTGCTCTCCCGGCTGCACTTCGTGGTCCGCGTCCAGGCCGGCACCGAGCTGCCGGACCTCACCGACGCCGATGTGGAGCGCATCGAGGCCCGGCTGGTGGAGGCGGCCCGCTCCTGGGCCGACGGCTTCGCCGAGGCGCTGACCTCCGAGGTCGGCGAGGAGCGCGCCGCCGAGCTGCTCCGCCGCTACCAGCACGCCTTCCCCGAGGGCTACAAGGCCGACCACTCGCCGCGCGGCGCGGTCGCCGACCTCCAGAAGCTGGAGCGGCTGAAGGACAGCGACCGCGACTTCGCGGTCAGCCTGTACGAGCCGGTGGGGGCGGCCCCCGCCGAGCGCCGCTTCAAGATCTACCGGGTCGGCGAGCAGGTCTCGCTCTCCGCGGTGCTGCCGGTGCTCACCCGGCTGGGCGTCGAGGTCGTCGACGAGCGCCCGTACGAGCTGCGCTGCTCGGACCGGACCAGCGCCTGGATCTACGACTTCGGGCTGCGGCTGCCGCGCCATGACGACGGCCTCGCCGACGACGCCCGCGAGCGCTTCCAGAACGCGTTCGCCGCGGTGTGGACCGGGCAGGCGGAGAACGACAACTTCAACGAGCTGGTGCTGGGCGCCGGGCTGACCTGGCGCCAGGCGATGGTGCTGCGCGCGTACGCGAAGTATCTGCGCCAGGCCGGGTCCACCTTCAGCCAGTCGTACATGGAGGACACCCTCCGCACGAATGTGCACACCACCCGGCTGCTGGTGAGCCTCTTCGAGGCCCGGATGTCCCCCGAGCGGCAGCGCGCCGGCACCGAGCTGACCGACGCCCTGCTGGAGGAGCTGGACGCGGCGCTGGACCAGGTGGCCTCGCTGGACGAGGACCGCATCCTGCGCTCCTTCCTCACCCTCATCAAGGCCACCCTGCGCACCAACCACTTCCAGAAGAGCGAGGACGGGCAGCCGCACGCGTACCTGTCCATGAAGCTGGACCCGCAGGCCATCCCCGATCTGCCCGCGCCGCGCCCGGCGTACGAGATCTGGGTCTACTCCCCGCGGGTGGAGGGTGTGCATCTGCGCTTCGGCAAGGTCGCGCGCGGCGGTCTGCGCTGGTCCGACCGGCGTGAGGACTTCCGCACCGAGATCCTGGGCCTGGTCAAGGCGCAGATGGTGAAGAACACCGTCATCGTGCCGGTGGGCGCCAAGGGCGGCTTCGTCGGCAAGCGGCTGCCCGACCCGGCGGTCGACCGGGACGCCTGGCTGGCCGAGGGCATCGCCTCGTACAAGACCTTCATCTCCGGTCTGCTGGACATCACCGACAACATGGTCGGCGGCCAGGTGCAGCCGCCCAAGGACGTCGTCCGCCACGACGGCGACGACACCTACCTGGTGGTCGCCGCCGACAAGGGCACCGCGACCTTCTCCGACATCGCCAACGAGGTCGCCCAGGCGTACGGGTTCTGGCTGGGCGACGCCTTCGCCTCCGGCGGCTCCGCCGGGTACGACCACAAGGGCATGGGCATCACGGCCCGCGGCGCCTGGGAGTCCGTCAAGCGGCACTTCCGGGAGCTGGGCCACGACACCCAGACCGAGGACTTCACGGTGGTCGGCGTCGGCGACATGTCCGGCGACGTGTTCGGCAACGGCATGCTGCTGAGCGAGCACATCCGGCTGGTCGCGGCCTTCGACCACCGCCATATCTTCCTCGACCCCAAGCCGGACAGCGCGGTCTCCTACGCCGAGCGCCGCCGCCTGTTCGAGCTGCCGCGCTCCTCGTGGGCCGACTACGACACCTCCCTGCTCTCGCAGGGCGGCGGCGTCCACCCGCGTACCGCCAAGGCCATCCCGATCACCCCGCAGGTGCGGAAGGCCCTGGGCATCGAGTCCCGGGTCGCCAAGATGACCCCGGCCGACCTGATGAAGGCGATCTTCAAGGCCCCGGTCGACCTGCTGTGGAACGGCGGCATCGGCACCTACGTCAAGGCCGCCACCGAGTCGCACGCCGATGTGGGCGACAAGGCGAACGACGCCATCCGGGTGGACGGTCAGGATCTGCGGGTCAAGGTCGTCGGCGAGGGCGGCAACCTGGGCCTGACCCAGCTGGGCCGGATCGAGTTCGCGCTGAACGGCGGGCGGATCAACACCGACGCGATCGACAACAGCGCCGGGGTGGACACCTCCGACCACGAGGTGAACATCAAGATCCTGCTCAATGAGCTGGTCCGCGAGGGCGATATGACGGTCAAGCAGCGCAACAAGCTGCTGGCCGAGATGACCGACGAGGTCGGCGCGCTGGTGCTGCGCAACAACTACGCCCAGAACGTGGCGCTCGCCAACTCCGCGGCCCAGGCCCCCAGCCTGCTCCACGCCCACCAGCGGGTGATGCGCCGACTGGGGCGCGAGGGGCGCCTGGACCGTTCGCTGGAGTTCCTGCCCACCGACCGCCAGATCCGGGAGCGGCTGGCCGCCGGGCGCGGGCTGTCCCAGCCCGAACTGGCCGTGCTGCTCGCCTACATCAAGATCACGGTGGCCGAGGAGCTGATCGCCACCGGGCTGCCGGACGACCCGTACCTCCAGCGGCTGCTGCACGCGTACTTCCCGCAGGCGCTGCGCCAGCAGTTCCCCGAGCGCGTCGACGGCCATGCGCTGCGCCGGGAGATCGTCACCACGGTGCTGGTCAACGACACCGTCAACACCGCCGGTACGACCTTCCTGCACCGGATGCGCGAGGAGACCGGCGCCTCCACCGAAGAGGTGGTGCGCGCCCAGACCTCGGCCCGGGTGATCTTCGAGCTGGGCGAGGTGTGGGACGAGGTCGAGTCCCTCGACAACGTCGTCCCGGCCGATATCCAGACCCGGATGCGGCTGCACTCCCGGCGCCTGGTCGAGCGCGGCACCCGCTGGCTGCTCGGCAACCGCCCGCAGCCGCTGGAGCTGGCCGAGACCATCGAGTTCTTCGGCGAGCGGGTCGCGGCGGTCCGCGCCCAGCTGCCCAAGCTGCTGCGCGGCGCGGACGTGGAGTGGTACCAGAAGATCCACGACGAGCTGACCGCCGCCGGGGTGCCGGATGACCTGGCCACGCGGGTGGCGGGCTTCTCCTCCGCCTTCCCGACGCTGGACATCGTGGCCATCGCCGACCGGGTGGGCAAGGAGCCGCTGTCCGTCGCCGAGGTGTACTACGACCTCGCCGACCGGCTGCGGATCAGCCAGCTGATGGACCGCATCATCGAGCTGCCGCGCGCCGACCGGTGGCAGTCCATGGCCCGCGCCTCCATCCGCGAGGAGCTGTACGCGGCGCACGCCGCCCTGACCTCCGATGTGCTGTCGGTGGGCGACGGCGGTGCCACGCCCGAGCAGCGCTTCAAGGCCTGGGAGGAGAAGAACGCGTCGATCCTCCAGCGGGCGCGCACCACGCTGGACGAGATCCAGGGGTCGGAGACCTTCGACCTGGCGAATCTGTCCGTCGCCATGCGCACCATGCGCACGCTGCTGCGCAGCCAGCGCTGACCGGTGGTGCCGTCGGCGCCGTAGCGCGCTGACCGGCACTGCGAAGCGCTGAGCCATTTGCCGCGCCGCCCGGGGCCCGCCCCGGGCGGCGCGGCGCGTTTCACGGGGGCTCCTGTCGGCGGCTTCGCGATCTTTTCACCCCAATGTCGCCCTATCGGGCCTATCGGGACACATCACCCTATAGTGGGCAGACGGTGAGCGCTGTTCTCTCCTGTCCGGAGGTGTTCCATGCCCCGATTCAGCATCGTCATCGCCGCCTATCGAGTGCAGGGCTATCTGAGCAGCTGCCTGGACTCGGTGCTGACCCAGTCGTTCGGGGACATCGAGGTAGTGGCGGTCGACGACTGCTCTCCGGACCACTGCGGCACGATCGTCGAGGAGTACGCGGCCCGGGACAGCCGGGTCGTCCCCGTCCACCAGCCGGTCAACTCCGGCCCCGGCCACGCCCGTAACGCCGGGGTCGCCCGGGCCACCGGCGACTATCTGCTCTTCCTCGACGGCGACGACACGCTCGCCCCCGGCACCCTCCAGGGCCTCGCCGACCGGCTGGATCTGGTCCAGGACCCGGACATCCTCTACTTCAACCATGTGCGCACCTATTGGTGGGACCGCACGGAACCCAGCCTCTTCGGCGGGCTGCTGGCCTCGGCGGGGACCGAGGTCTTCTCGGTCCTGGAGCGCCCGGAGTTCCTGCGCATCTTCGCGATGTCGTCCAACCGCGTCTACCACCGGGCCTTCTACACCCGCCACGGCTTCGCGTTCAGCGAGGGCATCTACGAGGACGCCCTGCTCTCGTACAAGACGATGCTCACGGCCGAGCGAATAGCCTGCGTGGACCTGGTCGGGCTCGAGTACCGCCAGCGGCGCGTGGGCGCCAGCACCGCCAGCCCCGGCGAGAAGCACTTCGCCATCTTCAAGCAGTACGCCCGCCTCTTCGACTTCCTGGA
Organism: Streptomyces sp. NPDC097640; assembly: GCF_040302705.1. Taxonomy (NCBI): domain Bacteria; kingdom Bacillati; phylum Actinomycetota; class Actinomycetes; order Kitasatosporales; family Streptomycetaceae; genus Streptomyces; species Streptomyces sp. NPDC097640. The sequence goes on along the minus strand of NZ_JBEOSB010000031.1, from coordinate 110,204 downwards.
GGGCAAGCCGCACCTGGAGCCGCTGCGCCCGCGGCTGTTCGAGCGGGCCGTCTCGCACTTCCTGTTCTGCCTGGGCCGCCGCTCCCGGGTGGCGGCCGAGGACCGGCCGCGGTTCTTCGACCGGGCCGCCAAGTGGTACCGGGCCCATCTGCCCGACGGCTTCACCCCGCCCGCCGACGCCCAGTGGCGCTTCGAGGCGCTGGCCCGCGGCTCCTTCGTCCGCTACCGGGAGCACGAGCTGTCGGAGCGGGCGGCGGCCGGGGCCCGCAAGCTCAAGCGGATGACCCGGCGGCCGCTGGCCGCGCGGGCCAAGCGGAGCCTGTACCGGGTCCACCGGCGGCGGCCCGTCGACGCGGACCTGGCCGTGTACTCCGCGTACTGGGGCCGTGGAGTGCTGTGCAACCCCGCGGCGATCTACTACAAGGCCAGGGAGCTGGCCCCGCATGTGCACGGCGTGTGGGTGGTGCGCAAGGCCGCGGTCGAGTCGCTCCCGGAAGGCGTCGACTACGTCATCTCGGGGACCCGGGACTTCTACTGGGCCATGGCCCGCGCCAAGTACCTCGTCAACAACGTCAACTTCCCCAATGACGTGGTGAAGCGGCCGGGGACCGTGCACCTTCAGACCTTCCACGGAACGCCGCTCAAGTGCATGGGCCTGGACCAGCAGCGCTATCCCGCCGCCGCGTCGGGGATGAGCTTCGGCAACCTCCTCAAGCGCGTCGACCGCTGGGACTACGCCCTCTCCGCCAACCGGCACTCGAGCGAGGTCTGGGAGCGCGTCTACCCCGCCGCGTACCGGCTGCTGGAGTACGGATATCCGCGCAACGACGTCCTCTTCTCGGCCTCCGCCGAGGAGATCCGGCGCATCCGCAAGGAGCTGGAGATCCCGGACGGGGCCCTCACGGTCCTCTACGCCCCCACGATCCGCGACTACCAGAAGGGGTTCACGCCCCGGCTGGACCTCGAACGCGTCAGCCGCGCCCTGGGCCCGGACGCGGTGCTGCTGGTGCGCGCCCACTACTCGTACCAGCCGCACGCCGGGCTGCGGCAGCTCCAGGAGGCGGGGCTGGCGATCGACGTCTCGCGCCATCCGTCGGTGGAGGAGCTCTGCCTGGCCGCCGATGTGCTGGTCACGGACTACTCGTCGATCATGTTCGACTACGCCAACCTGGACCGCCCCATCGTCGTCTACGCGGACGACTGGGACATCTACCAGGCCACCCGCGGCGTCTACTTCGACCTCCTGTCGGGACGGCCGGGCGACACCCCGGGGCCCGTCGCCCGTACGGAGGACGAGCTGATCGCCGTCTTCCGCGAGGGCCGCTGGCGCGACGAGGACGCGAGCGCGCTGCGCGCCGCGTTCCGGGCCCGCTTCTGCCAGTACGACGACGGACACGCGGCGGAGCGGGTGGTACGGACCCTCATGCTGGGCCAGGACGCCGCCGCCGTCGACGCCGCCACGGCCGACGCCGCCACTTTGGACGCGGTGACCGCCGCCGCGCCCCCGCTGCCCGCGCCGCCCATGCCCGCGCCGCCCATGCCCGAGCCGCACCCGGACCAGTGCCGGGCCGACCGCCACGGCCTGCCCGTCAAGCGCGGCCTGATCACCGGCGTGCCGCCGCACCCGGCCCGGCCCACGCCGCTGGCCCCCGACCACGAGTGATCGCGCCCGCACCCAGGCCCCCGCCCGCACGCGCACGCACCCACGCCCGATCGGCTGGATCGTCGACCTGGAGACCGGAGCACCCATGTCCTCTGCGCCCCCTCCCCGCGTCAGCGTGATCGTCCCCGCCTACAACGCCATGCCGGAACTCACCCGCGCCATCACCTCCGCGCTTGACCAGACGCTCGGCCACGACCGCATCGAGATCATCGCGGTGAACGACGGCTCGACCGACGGCACCGGCGCGGAGCTGGAGCGCCTGGCCCTCGGGTGCCCCGCGCTCCGCGTCGTCCACCAGGAGAACTCCGGTTGCGCGGGCCGCCCGCGCAACACCGGTCTCGACCTGGCCCGCGGCGACTTCGTCTTCTTCCTCGACTCCGACGACTACCTGGGGCCGGACGCGCTGCGCCGGATGGTCGCCATGGCCGACGAGAACGGCACCGACATCGTCCTCGGCAAGATCGCCTCGGTCGGCGGGCGCGCGGTCCCCCGGGCCGTCTTCAGCCACAACCAGCCCCGCACCGACATCTTCTCCTCCGCCGCCTATCTGACCCTGGGCCCCTGGAAGCTGTTCCGCCGCTCCCTCGTCGAGCGGCTGGGGCTGCGCTTCCCGCCCTTCCGCAACTGCGAGGACAAGCCGTTCACCGTCGCCGCCTACCTCAACGCCTCCGGCATCTCGGTGGTGGCCGACTACGACTGCTACTACGTCCGCTACCGCGAGGACCGCAGCAACCTCACCCTCACCGCCGGGGACCTCGTCCACCGCATGGACGGGATCGGCCTGTGCTTCGAGACCGTGGCCCGCTATCTGGAGCCCGGCCCGCGCCGGGACCGCGCCATGCGCCGCCATGTCGAGTGGGAGCTGTGCGGGCCGCTGCGCGGGCTGCTGCCCCGCGAGAGCGAGCGGGACGCGCGCGAGCGCTTCTACCCCCGCTTCCGGCAGTGGGCGCTGACCTGGGCGAGCGAGGAGATCTGCCGGCAGATCGACGCGCCCGACCGGCTTCTGGTCCACCTGCTGCTCGCCGATCGCTTCGAGGACGTGCTGACGGTCGCGCGCAACGCCAAGGAGGACGCGCGGCGCGGCCATGTCGTCGACAAGGGACGCGTCTACTGGGCGCACCCCTTCTTCCGCGACCCGGCCGCCGCCGTCCCCGACGACTGTTTCGACGTCACCGAGCGGCTGCCGGTCCACCACCGCCTCGACGCGGCGCGCTGGCACGACGGCGACGGCGGTGGCGTCCTCCGGCTGGATGGCCACGCCTACATCGAGCATGTCGCCACCCTGCACCCGCGCACCGAGGTGGTTCTGCGCAGATACCAGTCCGACCGCCCCGAGGTCCGGCTGCCCGTCACCCCCCGCGCCGCCGCCGGGCTGCCCGACGACGGTGCGTACGACAACGCGGGCTTCACCGTCGAGATCGACCCGGCCACGGCAGACGGCGGGGCGCCGCTGGAGCGCGGCCTGTGGAACATCTACCTGGACGTGCGGGCGCAGGGCGTCAGCCGCACCGTACGGTTCGGCAACACCCGCGAGGGCGGCGCGGCCGCCCACCCCGAGCCCCGGAGCGTCACGGCGGGGCCCGGCGGGCGGACCACGATCGTCACGCCGTACTTCACCCCGTACGGCAACCTCTCCCTCGACGTCGGCCAGGTCGCCCACCACCTCGACGCCCCGTGCCAGGTCACCGAGGCGGCCTGGCACGGGAGCAGAGGCGGCGTGCTGGCCGTCAGCGGGCGGCTGACCGGCGCGGACGCGGGGGAGGTGCTGCTGCGCGCGGAGAACGGGCGGGGCGAAGTGCGCGAAGTGCCGGTGCGGTGGCATGACGAGCCGTCGGGCGACTTCACGGTCCGGCTGCCCGTCAGAAGGCTCGCCCGGGGCCTGTGGACGCTGACCCTGGTGATGGACGAGGACGGCCCCGAGCCGTGCCGCGCCACGGTCGTCCCCCGCTTCGGCGGCCTGGCCGGGACGCGTTGGTTCCGCTTCGGCCGCCCGTACTACGCCAAGCCGCTGACCTGGGGCCCGGCCATGGCGCTCGCGTTCGAGGTGGCGCCGGTCAAGGTCGCCACGGGCGTGCGGCGGCGACTGCGGCGGCTCCGTCGTCCCCGCTCCGGGACCCGACGCGGGAACCGGCGCGGGCCGGACGGGCCACCCGGGCCAGCCGGGCCAGGTGGATCGCCCGGACGAGGTACGGGGCGAGCGCCAGCAGGGTGAGCAGACAGGCCCCGGTGGCGGCCGTGAGGCCGGCCACCACCCAGCGGGCGTCGCCGGTGGCCAGCGTCCCGGTGAGGCCGAGCAGGGCGGTCAGCTCGTATCCGAGCATCCGCTGCCTGGGCCATTCGGTCAGCGACCGCAGAGGGCGGTCGCTGATGCCCGGAAGGCGGGGCGCGACATCGCGGGCCGCGACCGGGGCGCGGAGCCGCCGGCCGATCATGGTGCGCATCGCGGAGTGCAGCGCCTGGCCGCCCAGCAGACACATGACGAGCGTGATCGCGGCGGTCAGGCCGGTGTGGCCCGCCAGGTCCAGCCGCGCGAGCAGCAACAGCAGCACCACGCTGCGCACCTCGAAGCGGAGGGTCCCGCCGAGGTGCAGCCGCCCCAGACGGTCCATCAGCGCGGGCTCGGTGCGGTGCAGGAACAGGTCGCACCCCACGCCGAGCAGCGCGGCCGCGGCGAAGGGCCAGCCGGCGCCGCACAGGGCGGCGAAGGGGGCCGCCGCCAGACAGCCGGCCATGACGACGAAGGCCGCGAGGCCGAGGGTGCTCCGTATGCCAAGGCGCTCCATGATGCTGTGCCCTTCGCTGTGGATCAGAGCTGTGGATCATGCTTACTTACGCAAACATTAGGTGGATGATCCGTTTCCTGCCTTTTGGGTAGACCTAGGTGGCGGATTCTCCAGGGCGTCAGGGGGAACCTCCCAGCGGTAGCTGGGGGAGCATCGGGCATGGGATCGTCGGGCGAATGCGGTTCGCGCTGCATGCGACCACCTGAACCGAGGCAAATCCAGTACCTCGCAGGTACCATCCGCCAACGACATCGCCGCCCCAGCTGAGCCGGTCTTCCGCTGCCGCGAACCGTTGGGCCCGCTGCGCGGAGTCCTTGTCGTGGTCGGCCATGAAGGACGGGGTCAACTCGGTGACCTGGTCTCGGTGCCAGGCCGAGGCTTTCTCCGGCGCCTCAAAGGTTGCTTTGATCATTCTGGCTGGGCGGAGCAGCCAGTGTGGTACCTCCAGCGGCGGTACCTCGCTCGCCATGAAGGCCGGCGAGGCGGCCGTGATCTGCTTCCACTCCTGGGGTGAGATGTCCTGGACGACGAGATGGGGCGGTCGGCGCGCGGACTCGTCGTCGTACGTACGTCGCTCTCCGGACCAGCGGTAGCAGTGCCAGTGAGCCGGCATGGGCGGGGGCGGTGCTGTCATGCGGGGTACCTCCTACGTGGCGGGAGCGGCCCCGCTCTGCAGCGGGGCCGCCGTTTACCTACGGCGCGTGACGCTGGCTACCTCGCGTACTGGCGCCCGTCGTCCGAGTCGCCGGGCGTCTGGCCGCCCGGTGTCGGGGCGTCCGTGTCCGGGATGGTGTCGCAGTCCTCCGGGTCCTGGCGGACGACATGCTGTAATCGCATGGGGCCTCCTGTGAGTTCACCGCGCAGGGGGTGTCCTCGCGCGGTTGCGCGGTGCTCGTCCCGGTCACTGGCCTGCAAGCGGGAGGCCGGGACGAGCCTTGTGGACGGGACTTCGGCACGGGGGTCCAGGCCGTGCCGAAGTCCCTTCGCCCCTCCCTTGTCGACGGCTGCGCCGCGGCTACGCCGACCGGCAGGGGGTCTAGGAGTGGGCCGCTGGCGCTGTCGTCCGGTACGGGGGCCCGGAACACCAGCAGCCCACCCGGTCTAGGGGCTCGGGGTGCCTGCGATGCAGAGGTAGGCCGCGAGCACCAGCAGCGCGGGGATCGAGCCGAGCAACAGGCCCATCCGGCCAGCACGGAAGGCGAGCAGCGCGGCCCGCGCGGCAGGAGGCTGGCGACGATGCCTCATTCGCCGCCTCCCGACCGGGCCTGCCGCGCAGCCGCCTCGTAGGCGCGCAACAGCCGCCCGCCGTCCGAGCAGGCGGCGCCGAGCGTCCGACAGGCCAGGCAGCCCGCAGCGTGCTCCAGGGCCGCCGCCCACCCCACACGGGGCTGGGAGCCCGCCTCGCACGGGGTGGTGGTGTTCTCGTCGTCGTGGACGATGACCTTCTGCGTGTGGCCGTGGCTGTTGCCCTCGTCGCGCCACTGCCACCCGATACGGGATGACACGGTCAGCTCCCGTCGAGGTTTTCGTAGTGGTCACACAAGGCGTTGACCGAGCGAGCGAGCCGCTGGGCGCGCGCGATCCGGGCGGCCGGCGTGGCGCCGGGTTTCAGACGCATCCGCATACGGGCCTCACCGATACAGGCCCGTGCGCAGGCGCGCCGAGTGTCGTCATGGGGGAGCCTGCCGGCCATCTCCTCGACTTCCGGGACGGCAAGCACGATGTGCTCGCGCAGCCGGAGTGCGACGGTTCCCAGTTCCTCGACGGAGGGCTTGGGGTCCTCGGCAAGCAGGCGATGCGCACCGGCGCGCATCGCCTGGATGTCGAGGGGGCGTTGGTCCCGCTCTTCGCCAGTCGGCGGACGGGTGGTAGAAGTGGCCATGCTGGCGCTCCTTGTAGCGTTGGCCGCGCCCCGGGAGGCTCCGCCGCCTCGCCCGGGGTCCTGTTACGGAGCGTACGGACAAGGCGACTTACGGCTCCAGCTTGGTGCACATTGGTGCACGCGTTTCACTCCAGGACTGCGATGGCCTCGTGGATGAGAGTTCGGGCCTTCTCCCCGTACACCGCGAGATTGCCCAGTTCGCGGAACACCCGGGCATACATCTCGATCTCCTGCGGCTGGCTGATCGTCAGGTAGCCGGAAACAAGCTCGACAGCTACCTGCGCATTGTCGAAGATCCAGAAGCCTTCCACGGGGCGCATTGCCTCGCGCGAGGGCTGCATCGGCACGATGCCGAGGCTCACGTTGGGCAGGAACCCGACAGTCAGCAGGTGCCGCAGCTGCTCGCGCATCACCTCCCGGCCTCCGATCCCTGCCCGCAGGACGGCCTCCTCGATGAGGAAAGCGAAGGTGTGGCGACCCTCGTACAACACGTGCTGGCGGTCCATACGCTCAGCTACGGCGGCATCGACGTCATCGACCAGTCCACGGCGCTTCCGGGTGGCGTGCAGGATCGCCGCGGTGTAGCCCATGGTCTGCAACAAGCCCGGCACCAACCACGAGTCATATGCGCGGAAGGCACGCGTGCGCTCGTACAGCGGCCGCACGGACTCCTGGGCCTTGCGTAGCCCCCTGCGCTCCATACGACGCCACTCGATCCACATGCCTTCCACCGTGCGCAGCGCGGTGACGAGGTCCTCGGCCTGGCCGTCCGCCCCGCATACGCGCGCCCATGCACGGATGTCGTCGGGGGATGGAGCCGTTCGGACGTTCTCGATCCGGGACACCTTGGAGTGGCTCCAGCCAGCGCGGTCGGCGAGTTCGCGCAGCGTCAACTCAGCGTCCAGGCGGAGGTCTCGCAAGCGGGCAGCGAGGGCCTTCCGCGCGGCCTCGGCGCTGGATGACGGTGACGCGGGCATGTCGGTTCTGCTTGGTCAGATCTTGTAGTCCTCGTGCGGGGTGGCTCGCTCCCACACGGTGTCGAACGCTGAAACGCACAGGCGCGCGACCGCGGGATCCTCTGTCCACTCCTCGCTGAGGATTTCCCCGTCACCGGAGAAGTGCCCAAAGCGCACCAGCGTGTCGTCGAGGACCCAGAAGTCATTGCCGGGCAGCGCAATGTCCGAGGCGTGGCGGCGCGGTAGCCAGCGCACCTCCTCGCCGGCAGCGATGTTCATGGAGGTCACCGCATGCTCAAACCGGATGTAGTCGGTGAGCCGCTCTGACACGATGCGGGCCCGGCGCACGACGACGCCGCGCGCTACGGCCTCGCGCACCATGTCGACCCACGGCCGGTAGACCTCCATCGCATCGAGCTGGTCACCGCGCTTCCAGCTCAGATAGGTCGGGTCGTCTGGGGTGTAGCTGTCGCGCATCTCCAGGTGGAACGCGGTCCGTTGGGTGGCGCACAGGCGTTCAGGAAAGCTGGCCACGGCCGTCCTCGTCGTCGCGGGGCAGGAACTTCCGCATCACCTTAGGGAGCCTGATGATCGTCTCGTGATCCGGGACGTCCGTGGAGTGCCTGGGGATCGAACCGACCTCCTGGCATGCCTTCACTTCTTCCTCTGTGGCCTTGTAGGACTGGATGAGCAGGTCTCCGGTCTCCTCATCGAGCCAGACGGTCGGTGAGTCCGTGTTCGGGGTGTTCGGGATGATGCCCAGGAACCTTAGACGCTTGGCGATCTCCTCCGCGAAGGCGTTGCACGTTGGTGCACGGGCTACCTTCGCCGTGATGCGAACGGTGGGTCAAGGGGGTATGACCCTGAGTGGTCAGAAGCTGAAGGCTTCCAACGCCGACAGGGAAAGAGGACTACGCCGCCGCCGTCCTGCGCACGGCCCGCCGCTTCCACGACCTTTCCACCGACGACAGCGTCGAAGCTGCCCGGGCCCGGGTGAGGCGCTCGCACGTCACCCTCGAGCCAGGCCGCCAGTTCGAGCTGATCATCGAAGAATGGGTGCTGCGCAATCGTATCGCGGACACCAGCGCGCTTTCCGGACAGCTGCAGCACCTGCTCACCGCCATGGAACTGCCCACGGTCTCCTTGGGGATCATTCCGCAGGCGACGAACGAGCGGACCCAATGGCCCCGGGAGACGCTCCATATCTTCGACGACCGCCTTGTGACCGTGGAGTTGGTCTCCGCCGAAGTAGAGATCACTCAGCCCTCTGAGGTCGCCCTGTACGTGAAGGCGTTCGAGCAGTTGCGCGGCATGGCCGTATACGGGGCCGAGGCGCGGGCGCTGATCCTGAAAGCTATCGAGGCCCTGCACTGACTCCGGGCGCAAAGCCCCTCGATTCGGCCCTGCCGCAGGTCACGCCGGGCAGGATCGACTGAATGCGCCCTGCTCACAGCTGTTGCTGTGGGCCGGGCGCATTGTCGTGGTCAGAGGGTAGGAAACTCCTCACGCTGGACGGCGGAGACGAACGATGACCACTCGGCCGCTGAGAAGACCAGTGTCGGACCATTCGGGTCCTTGCTGTCGCGGACGGGAACCACGCCGCGCGAGGCGACGAGGTTGGCGGCGATCTCTATGCAGGCGCCGCCGTTGTCGCTGTACGAGGACTTGAACCAACGGGGGGATTCGGTCGTCACGGGGTACCCTTTCGCAACTGGCTGATCATGGCCACAGACTGCGCCTGGGAAGGCGCTTCGGCCTGTAGCTGATGGTAGGCCGTCAGTATGGGCACCACGGAGGTGCTTTCCCGTTCGAAATGGCCCCGCTGGGCGGACTCCGCGTACGACACGAGCGAACGGTCCGACATCGTCAGGATGTAGAGCGGCAGGTTGAACGGGCGGCGCGTCCCCATGTCGAACGGGGCGAGCTGGAGCACGGTGTTCGGCAGCTCGGCGAACTCGAGCAGTCGCGCGAACTGGGCCTCCATGACGGCGGGTTCGCCGATGGGCCGACGGACACAGCTTTCGTCCAGCACCACGAAGACCAGCGGCGGAGGCGTCCGGACGAGCGCGGCTTGCCGCTCCGCGACGAACGCCACCCGCTCCTGCGCCTGCTCGGGGGTGATCGCCCCCCGCTTGACGGCGCTCTCCGCGAGGATCGTCGCGTACTCCGGTGTCTGGAGCAGGCCCGGGATGACTCCCACTTCGTACAGCCGGATCTCCGCTGCCCGGCCCTCGTGCCCAACGTACTCGGGGAAGCCCTCCAGCAGGCTGCCGTGGCGGATCGCGCGCCACTCGCGCTCGAACGAGTCTTCCGTCCCCTCGATCCCGAAGGCGCGGTCCGTACTGCGCACGAATCGAAGAGTAGGAGGCTTGCGGGCAGTTTCGACGGCCGAAACATGCACGCTGGAATATCCCGTCAGCTCCGCCAGCTCTTCCTGTGTCCAGCCACGGCTCTCACGTAAGCTGCGCAGACGCGCCCCGAAGGCAGCCAGCGGACTGCTGTCCGGATGCAACTCCTTGCGGTTCAAGAGGCGTTCACCGTCCTTCGTTCTTGTTTGAGCAGTTGCTTGCTTCCCCGTTGAAGGCCACGCTGAACCCCCTTGGTAGTCACAGCACTACAGAGAGGAGTCGTCGGTGTCCAACGAGACCACGACCCCGCCGGGCGGGCTCGAACCCCAGCCGGTTGGGCAGCAGCAGGGGCAGCAGGGCGGCGATGACTGCCCCACCCTTGAGGAACTGCGACAGCAATCGGTGGCCCTGAGCGAACAGATCACCCAGCATCTGGGGCGGGGGTCGCAGTGAACGGCAGGGACTGGACCAAGGTTCTGCCCAGTCTCGCGGTCGGCATGGTGGTCTACGACCGGCGTTACGAGATGCCCGGGACGATCGCCGACTTCGACGGGCCGATGGTGTGCCTCATCCGTCCCACCGGCCTTGAATGGCGGTCGCACTGTGTCTCGGTGCGCCCTGCCACCGCGTACGAGCGGCGGCAGCTGCGGGCCATCGCCCGGCTTCACACCCAGCGACAACGAGGCATGGCCTCCGCGTAGGCCTCAGAGCAAATTCGTCGGATCGGATTCTCGCTCATGGCTGACGGACCCTGGCACGCCGAATGGACGTTCATCAGCACATCCGGCGTCACGACAGGATCAGTCGACAAGATGCGGTACTGCGATATCCGTACCGCCATCTTCAAAGCGGCCGACAAGTCGCTGCGTGATGTGGCGCAGGACGAAGCGGCCGAACGAGACAAGCCCTGGAAACTCCTCGTCGGAGCCCTGTACTCCCAAGCAATGCTTACGGCCGACGAAACCGGCACCTGGCAGTACCTGAGTCTGGACGGCTGGGCGAACGTAAAGGTCCGCTTTTCGCCGTAAGGGTCGGTGGCGTGGGCCTTGTCGGGCCGACAGGGGAAGCTTCAATGAGGCCTTTGACCGAAGCGATATCTAGTGCGGCCGACGAGCGATATCGTTTCGCTGGCAGGAGCATCTGCGAAGGGATCGTTCACATGACCAGAACTGTCATCGACCTCGATGACGACATGGTCACCGAGGCCATGCGCATCTTCGGGACGAAAACGAAGGCCAAAGCCGTCCGCCTCGCCATGGAAGACGCCGTCAAGAGGCACCTGCGGCAGGAGGGCTTCGACGCCATGGATGCCGGCGAGCTCGACTTCAGTGAGATCGTCGAGAACACCGGGCCCCGCAACGCAGACGGTTCCCTCAAGCACGACGGCGACCGCGGCAGAGGCTGGGCCTCCTGATGCAGGACCGCTACGTGATCGACAAGTCCGCCCTCGCCCGCTGGACGAAGCCGAGCGTCAAGGAAGTGCTCAGGCCTCTGCACGAGCGCTATCTCCTCGCCGTGTGCCAGCCCACCGCGCTCTGTCCCTCCCCGACCTGCTGATCGCCGCCACAGCGGAACTGAACCGGCGAACGGTCCTCCACTACGACGGAGACTTCGACATGATCGCCTCCCTCACCGGCCAACCCGCCGAATGGGTCGTTCCGCCCGGCAGCGCCGACCGATGAGCATGTCGGCCTTCCCACCGCTGACGGAACGGATCCTGCTGCTGTCCGGCGACCACGACATGTGAACCCACCCGCCCCTACGGCCCCGCCCCGCGGCGGGGCAGGGCCGCCAGGGCGGCCAGGCCCTCCCGGAGCCTCCGGGAGGCGTACCTCCGGTAGGCCGGTCGGGTCGGTCGGCGGCGGCCGGGGGGCGGGTAGGGGGCGTTCCAGCCGCAGGGGAAGGGCGACCCGGCGGGCGTGAGGAGGTTTGTCGTCTCGTCGCACGCCAGGATCGCGATCAGCCACCGCCGCACCGCCCGGTGGAAGCCCGGGGTCAGCGGCTCGGGGGCGAGCAGCCAGTCGCGGCACTGGCCGCTGACCGCCCGCCGGTAGCCGCTCTCGTCGTAGCGGCTCCACGGCGCCTCGGGGGTGATGGGATGCAGCCCGTAGCCGAGCGCGACCAGCGGGGCCAGCGCCCGGCGCAGCGCGTCGTGGTCGGCGCCGGGCAGCAGCTCGCAGACGATCCAGGGGCGATGGCGGTCGATGGTGTGCAGCGCGCCCTCCAGCACGGCCGCCTCCAGCGTCTCCACGTCGATCTTGACGAGGTACGGGGCGGCGCTCCGCTCCGCCGTGAAGGCGTCGACCGTGGTGACCGGGACGCGCACCGACCGGCTGTGTCTGCGGTGCGCGCGGTTCAGCGAGTTCGAGGACTCCGTCTTCTCGGACAGATACAGCTCGGCGGTCCCGGACGCCGAGGAGACCGCGGACTCCACCACCTCATAGGACAGCCGGTTGTACGCGCGGATGCGGCGGCACAGCACGGCGGTGTCCGGGGTCGGCTCGAACGCGTACGTTCGCAGCCTGCCGCGCCCGTAGACCGCGCTGATCAGCGCCGAGTACAGCCCGATGTGCGCCCCGATGTCGTACACCGCGCTGCCCGTCGGCGCCCGCTGGGCCAGGGCCAGCAGGGTGGCCTGCGTGGTCGGCTCGTACCCGGCGAGACCCGCCCGGCGCAACTGCCGCTGCACCGCCGTCTGCTTGCGGCTGAGCATGTTCAGCGCCCGCGGGTAGGGGCCCTCGGCGGCGATGACGTCCGGATTCAGCGGGAGGGTGATGGCGAGGGGCATGGCTGACGGGCCTCCTGACGGGCGATGGCCCGCTCCAGCGGGCTGGGGACCGGGAAGTAGGCGTCGAGGAAGGGGCGGAGCAGCGCCAGCTGGTCCGCGAGATCCCGCTCGCACGAGACCGTGTCGTTGAGACAGAACGCCTGGCAGCGCCGGGACCGCAGCAGCCGGGCCAGCCGGGCCGGGATGCCGGGCCGGGACAGGTCGAAGTAGTCGTAGCGCAGCGGCGCGGGGACGGCCCGGCCGGTCAGGAAGGCGTAGTAGTGGTGGAGCGCGGAGGGCAGGGAGATGTCCGAGGCGCTGCGCACCCGGCTGGCCATGGTGGCGCGGTACGGGCCGGGGAACTCGCCCTCGATCTCGGCCAGCACGCTGCGGCGCAGCGCGTGCGGCGTGTGCTTCAGCTTCTGGGTCACCGTGGCCCCGAACCGCCCCTCCAGCAGCGCCCGGTTGTTCTTCCCGGCCGCCGAGACCGGGACGTCGCCGGGGTGGGCGGGGCCGAGCGGGATCAGCGCGCGGGAGAGGAAGAACTTCGTCATGCCGTTGGCCAGGAAGAAGTCCTGCGGGGTCACCGGCGAGCCGAGGAAAACGTCGTCGTTGAAGTACAGGAAGTGCTCGGCCAGCCCGTCGATGTGGTGCAGCCGGGTCTCGATGGCCTGGGAGTTGAAGGTGGGCAGCACCCGCGGGTCGTCGAAGATGTCGCGGTGGTCGACGACCGTGATCCCGGGGTGCGAGCCCGTCAGCCACGGCGGCACCTGGTCGTCGGTCACCAGGTAGATATGGCGCACCCAGGGGGCGTACATGTGCAGGGAGCGCAGGGAGTAGCGCAGCTCGTCCCGGTTGGCGTAGCGGGCCTCGTTGGCCGCCTGCTCGTGGTAGGGCTCGGCCGCGTCGTCGGCGACGGCCGTCCACTCGGCGCGGCGGCCGCGCCAGGCGGGGTCGGCGCCGTCGACCCAGGTGTAGACGACGTCGATGGGGAAGCGGACCTCGTCGGGGAGGCGGGTGGTGAACTCCGGGCGGGTGCGCACCAGCGGCCCCGCCCGCCAGCCCTCGGCCGGGGCCAGCCGGGTGAACAGGTGGCCCGGCGCGTGCACGGCGGTGGCGGCCGCGGCGACGGAGGCGGTGGTGCGGTTGGGGCGCGGCGCGAGCAGCAGGTCCGGGCCCCCGCCCTCGGTCCCTCCTTCGGCCCCGTTCTCGGCCCTGCCCCGCCGCCAGAACTCGATGTCGCAGCCCTGCGCCACGCCGAGCACCAGGCCCGCGCCGGAGCCCGCGGCGGAGCCCGCGCCCGGGCTCGCGTAGAAGCGGGTGAAGCGGACGACGGGGGCGGTGGACAGCCGGCCCCAGGCCCGCGCGGTGCGGCCGGACCGGGGCGCGGTCCCGGGGCGTCTGCCGCGCGCGGGCAGCGACACATAGCCCGCCTCGCGGGCGCACAGCTCGGTGAGCGCCGCGACCGCCCGGGGCCGCGCCTCGGCGGGCACCCCGACGGCGGAGGACACATTGCCGTACGCGCGGACCACGAAGTGGTCGACCCCCGCATGCTCCAGCGCCTCGCACACCAGCCGCAGATTCTCGGTGCGCGCGTGCAGGGGGGTGGGCACGGTGGTGAGGTGGGCGATGCGCGGGCCGTGCCGGTCGACGACCACGATCCGGTCCGGCGTCGACAGCAGCCCGGCCCGGCGCAGCCGGCGCCGCCCCCACCGCAGCCGCAGCGCCGCGGACGCCGCCGAGAGGCGGGCCAGGCCCCGCTTGGCCGCCCGGCGCAGCCTGGCGCCGGTCACGGCCACGACGGCGCGGCGGACGGGCAGGGGGACCCGGCGCCGATAGCCGCGCACCAGGCGTGGGGTGTCGGTGTGCCAGGGCAGGCGGGGGGCGGGCGGTGCGGTGCGGGGCATCCTGGGTCCTGGTGTGTGTGGGGGGCCTGGATCAGGGGAGGCGGTGGGGCCGGCGCGCGCGGACGGCCGCCCGGATCACGGCGGCGCCTGGGCCCGGGCCGTTTGAGCCTGGGGCGCCTGGGCCTGGGGCGCCTGGGTCCGGACCGCGGCGGGGGCGGGGCGGCGGTCGGCGAGCGGGACGACGGGCGGCAGCGCCTCGGAGGGCTCGCCGAGGAAGACCCGCCGCACCACGCGCTCGGCCGCCCGCCCGTCGTCGTGCGGGCAGTACCGCGACCGGAATCCGGCCCGCCGCGCGTCATGGCGCGGATCGCACCAGGCGGCGGTGGCGAAGAGGTCGATCAGCTCGTCCTCGGAGCGGGTGACCGGGCCGGGCGGGGCGGTGGTGATGTCGAAGTACGTGCCGCGGGCGGCGCGGTAGGCGTCCCAGTCGTCGGCGTGGATGACGATCGGCCGGTCGAGGTTGGCGTAGTCGAACATGATCGACGAGTAGTCGGTGAGCAGCGCGTCGGCGGCCAGGCACAGCTCCTCCACGCTGGGGTGGGCCGAGACGTCGACGACCCGCCCGCCGCCCGCCCCCTCCGGGCCGGCCACCGAGTAGAAGTAGTGCGGCCGCACCAGGAAGGTGAAGCCGGGCCCCAGCGCGCGGGCCACCCGCTCCAGGTCCAGGCGCGGCAGATAGCCGCGCTGGTAGTCGCGGTGCGTGGGCGCGTACAACACGGCCGTGGTGCCCTCCGGGACGCCGAGCCGCTCCCGCAGCCGCGCCACGTCCTCGGGGGTGGCGCGCTGGAAGACGTCGTTGCGCGGAAAGCCGTACTCGAGCGTGGCGTAGCCGGACGGATAGACCCGCTCCCACACCAGGGTGGAGTGGCGGTTGGCGGAGAGGCTGTAGTCCCAGCGGTCCACCCGCTCCAGCAGCTCGCCGAAGTCGGTGGAGCGGGCGGCGGCCGGGCGGTCGAGCAGATCCAGGCCCATGTGCTTGAGCGGGGTGCCGTGGTGGGTCTGGAGGTGGATCTGGCCGGGCCGCTTGCGCAGCCGGGGCGTGAAGTTGACGTTGTTGACGAGGTACCCGGCGCGGGCGAGCGCCGCCCAGTACGCGGGCGAGCCGGGGTGCAGGCGGCGCACGCCGGGCGGCAGGGTGTGCGCGTACTCGCGGCCGGTGATCCAGGCGGTGCGGATGTGCGGCGCGAGCTCGCGGAGCCTGGCCTCGATCGCCGCCGGATTGCAGGCGTAGCCCTTGTGCCAGTACGCCGCGAACACGGCGAGCCGCCGGTCCAGGGGGAGCAGCCGCTGGAGCCGGTAGTACCCCCGTAGGGCCGCCGAGCGCAGCCCCGCGTACGCGGCCACCCCCAGCTCTCCAGCCCGCCGCCGCATCCGGTCGGCGCCGCGCAGGAACTGGAAGACCCGGCGGGCCCCGATGCGCAGCAGCAGCCCCCGCCACCAGGCCCGCCCCGGCGGGCCGGCCGCGCCGCCGGGCCGATAGCGGCGGTGGTGCGCCCCGGCCCGCCGGAAGAACTCGGCGCGCGCCCCGCGCGGCAGCCGCCCGGGCGCGGTGAACACGGCGGCGAGGTGGTCGAGCATCCGCTGGAACAGCGCGGGGCGCCAGTGGGCGAGGTCCGGACGGCTGTCGAGAAACCGGAAGACCCGGTCGTACTGGTCGAAGACATCCAGGTGGCGGCGGCTGGCGGTGCGCAGGATGCCGCCGCGCCGCCGCTGCCGGTAGTGCACGCACACCCGGTCGAGCACGGCGAGCGAGCGGGCGGTCAGCAGCACCGGATAGGTCCAGGGCGTGTCCTCGTAGTAGCCCGGCGGGAAGGTGAACCCCTCCCGTTCCAGGAAGTCCCGCCGGTACGCCTTGTTCCACGCCACCATCAGCAGCCGCAGCAGCTCGGGCCGGTCGTCCAGCCGGAACGTCGCGGGCCCGCTCTGGCGCAGCAGCTCCGCCCGTACGTTCCGGACCGCCCGCCCCGTCCAGTACACCCGCGCGTAGTCGAACAGCAGCACCTCCGGCTCACCGGCCGCCGCCAGCCGCTCGGCCATGGCCCGCAGCGCCCCGGGCGCGAGGGTGTCGTCGCCGTCGAGGAACAGCACATACTCCCCGGCGGCCCGCTCCATCCCGGCGTTACGGGCGGGCCCCAGCCCCACGTTGTCCTTCAGATGCACCGGCCGCACCCGTGGATCCCGGGTCGCGGCGTCGTCGATGATCGACCCACAGGCGTCGGGCGAGCGGTCGTCGACCGCGATCAGCTCGAAGTCGGTGAAGTCCTGCGTGAGCACCGAGCGCAGACAGTCATGGAGGTAGGGCTGGACCTGGTACGCGGGCACGATGACGCTGAACCGGGGCAAAGCGCATCCCATCGGTTGAGGCGGCGCAGATGTGGTTTATCAGCATCATCTGAACGTACGCACAATGCGGTGCAACGCGTGCCGGGGAGGTACGGAAAGCAACCCGTTCGGCGGCAGTCACGCGTCGAAGGGGCGCCAGACGGGGCCGTCGCCGCCGGGGCGGACCTCGCCGAACACCACGTCGGCGAAGTGGATTCCGAAGCCGATGGTGTCGGGCTCCTGGAGCTCGGCGACGAGCCGATGGCGGAAGTCCGTGGACTCGGTGGAGTCGTGGTCGACGACCGAGGACCATTCCGGGTGGCCGATCTGGAGGGGCGAGTGCAGGGCGTCGCCGAAGGCGATCAGCCGCTTTCCGCCCGCGGTGATGACGTACGCGGCGTGGCCGGGCGTATGGCCGGGGGTGAACCGGACGCGCACGCCGGGGAAGATCTCCTGGCCGTCCGAGGTGGTCCGGACGTACGGCTCCAGCGCGGCCAGGGTCTCCTTGCCGGTGCCGTGTGCCTCGAGGAGGTGGCGCTGGGACCACTCGGGCTCGGCCACCAGGTAGTCGGCGTGGGCGAAGGCGGGGCGGTCGCCGCCCGGGGCGGGGTGTCGGGCCCAGCCGAGGTGGTCGGTGTGGAGGTGGGTGAAGGCCACCGCCTCGATGTCCTCCGGCGCGCGGCCGAGTTCGGCCAGGTTGTCCAGGAGCGCGCCGCCGTGGATGGCGCCGATCGCGCTGCCGGGCTCGGCCGGGAACGACTGCGGGCCGAAGCCGGTGTCGATCAGCAGGGCCCGGTCGCCGTTCTCCACCAGCAGCCCGCCGATGCCCGCCGCGAGATGGCCGGAGGCGTCCAGGTACTCGGGGTGGGCGGCCCATACGGCGTCGGTGGTGTCCGGAAGCCAGCCGCGCGGCGTGAGCTGCACCGCCCCGTCCGGCACATACGTCACCTTGGTCCCGCCGAGCCGCAGTGACCGGATGCCCGACGGCCGGCGCAGGCGCTCGTTCGTGTTCGTCATGACGGCAACCATAAGCATCAAGCTAGAACTATTCAAGCTCGTAATATCCAGGCTTTATGTACTTGCTAGGATGGGTCGCATGACGAACCCGGAAGCGCAAGCCATCGCGGAACGGCAGCTGTGCGGCCTGGTGAACGGGATGGCCGACCGGATCGCGGACCATCTGCGGCAGCGCGCGGCCACGCTGGGGCTCACCGCGCCCCAGGCGACCGCGCTGCGCGAACTGAGCGGGCCGATGACCATGCGAGAGCTCGCCGACCGCATGAGCTGTGAGCCCTCCAACGCCACCTTCGTCGTCGACAAGCTCGAAAAGCAGGACCTGATCGAACGCCGCCCGCACCCCACCGACCGCCGGGCCAAGCAGTTGGTGCTCACCCCGCAGGGCACCGCCCTCCGGGACCGGCTCCTCGAACTCCTGGGCGCGGACTCCCCGCTCGCGGGCCTCACCCAGGAGCAGCAGCACACCCTGCACCAGCTGCTCGAACGGGCCATCACCCACCCCATCGCCCAGCACTGAGCCGGCCGGCCCTCGACGGGCCGACCGGCTCAGTGGTGGTGGCTCAGTGCCTGTGACTCAGTGGGTTCGGTTCACTTCACCGCGCCCGCCATCACCCCGGCGACGAACTGCCGCTGGAAGGCGAAGAAGACGGCCAGCGGGATCACCATCGATATGAAGGCGCCAGGCCCCAGGATGTCGATGTTGTTGCCGAACTGCCTCACCTGCTGCTGAAGCGCCACCGTGATGGGCGGGTTGCCGCTGTCCGCGAAGATCAGCGCGATCAGCATGTCGTTCCACACCCACAGGAACTGGAAGATGCCGAGCGAGGCGATGGCCGGCCCGCCCAGCGGCATCACGACCCGTACGAACACCCGCAGCTCGCCCGCCCCGTCCAGCCGCGCCGCCTCCAGCAGCTCGCGCGGGATCTCCGCGAAGAAGTTCCGCAGCAGGAAGATCGCGAAGGGCAGGCCGAAGGCGGTGTGGAAGAGCACCACGCCCGTCGTCGTCTGGAAGATGCCGATCTCGCCGAAGAGCTTGGCCACCGGGATCAGCGCGACCTGCACCGGGACCACCAGGAGGCCGACGACGATCAGGAACCACCAGTCGCGGCCGGGGAAGTCCATCCAGGCGAAGGCGTAGCCCGCCAGCGCCCCGAGCACCACCACCAGGACCGTGGCCGGGACGGTGATCGCGAGGGTGGTCCACAGCGAGTCGGTGATCTGCTGGTTGGACAGCAGGTCGTCATACGCGCTGAAGCTGAGCTGACCGGGGTCGGTGAAGACCTTCCACCAGCCCGAGACGGCCACCTCCGAGGGGTCGCGCAGCGAGGAGAGCAGCAGCCCGACCGTGGGCATCAGCCAGAACAGCCCGATCAGGATCAGGAAGACCCGCATCACCCCGCCGCCGGCCCGTGCCGCGATCCGCGCGGCGAGCGACTGCTTGGCTTTTACGACCGTGTCCGCGCTGGTCATCGGCGGCTCTCCCTTCGCATCCGGCGGATGTTGAAGAACATGACGGGCAATACGAACACCAGCAGGAACACGGCGATCGCGCTG
Source organism: Streptomyces sp. NPDC097640 (assembly GCF_040302705.1). NCBI lineage: Bacteria > Bacillati > Actinomycetota > Actinomycetes > Kitasatosporales > Streptomycetaceae > Streptomyces > Streptomyces sp. NPDC097640. Next base: position 91,005 of record NZ_JBEOSB010000031.1, on the reverse strand, counting down.
CCGACGCCCTGGTTGACATCGGTCCCGAAGGAGGACTGATAGAGCTGGAGGGCGAGCACATTGGCCTCGTCCTGGCTGGTCTGTGGCGCGATGATGTACACCAGGTCGAAGATCTTCAGAACGTTGATCATGAGGGTGACGGCGACCACCGACAGCACCGGCGCCAGCAGCGGCACCGTCACCCGCCGGAAGACCTGCCACTCATTGGCGCCGTCCATCCGCGCCGCCTCCAGCAGCTCGCGCGGCACGCCCGCGAGCCCCGCCGCGATCAGCACCATCGCGAAGCCGGCCCAGATCCATACGTACGATCCGATGATCGCCGGGGTGACCAGCGACGGGCCGAGCCAGTCCACCCCGTTGTACGGCTGGCCGAAGTTCCAGGCGGGCAGCCGCAGCTCGGCGCCGTCCGCCTTGGCCGGGAGGGTGTACGTACCGTCGGCGCGGGACGTGGTCGTGGCGACGACCTTGCCGTCCTTGACCGCCTCGATCTTGAGGTCGGCGAGCGCCTTCTCGCCCTTGTCGAGCACGTTGTGCTCACCGAGGTCGCCCTTGGTGAAGTCGAACCAGACCGTGCCGGTGACCTTCCCGGGCTCCGGCTTCGCGGCCTTGGCGTCCTGCGCGTCGGTCACGTCGCTGCGCTTGGCACCGACCAGCGGCAGCGAGAGGGGGGTGCCCGCCTTCGCCGTCGCGCCCGTGGTGAACGACCCGTTCGACGACTCGGTCAGCCCGGCGTCGGGCCGTGGGTGGGCACCGGGGAAGGGCGGCGACTCCTTGAACGTGTCGTGCACGCTCACCCAGATGGCGTTGGCCACGCCCCGGTCCGGGTCCGCCTCGTACACCAGCCGGAAGATGATGCCCGCCGCCAGCATGGAGATCGCCATCGGCATGAAGACGACCAGCTTGAAGGCCGTGCCCCAGCGCACGCGCTCGGTGAGCACGGCGAAGATCAGACCCAGGGCGGTGGCCACGGAGGGGGCGACGATGACCCAGATGATGTTGTTCTTGATCGCCGTCATCGTCGCGTCGTCGCTGAACATCTCGTGGTAGTTGTCCAGCCCGACGAACCCGTCGCCCGACGCGTCGAAAAGACTGCGGTAGACGGAGTAGCCGATCGGGTAGACGACGAGCGCGCCGAGCAGCACCAGCGCGGGCAGCAGGAAGATCCCCGCCACCCAGAGCCGGGTGCCCGTGATGCTTTTCTTCTTCTTGTTCTTCTCGTCCTTATTGTTCGCCTGCACAGGCGTCACGCGGCCCGGTTCTGCCGCGCCGCCCGCTGTCGCGGTCGACATGATGTGGTTCTCCCGGTCGCGTCGTCAGTTCCCGTATGCCTTGGCGGCGTCACGTTCCAGCTGGCGCTGAGTGCCCTCGACGTCCTTGGGGTTCTTCAGGAAGTCCTGGAGCGCTTTCCACTCGCCCTGGGCCGGCTTGCCGCCGAACGAGGCCGGGGCCTGGTCCGACATGTCGAAGCGGAAGTTGTCGCCCGCCGCTATCACCGCCTTGGCGATCTTGCGCAGCGGCTCATTGGGGTAGGCGTTGGTGTCGAGCTTCCTGTTCGCCGAGATGAAGCCCCCCGCCTCGGCCCAGATGTGCGCGGCGTCGGGCGAGGCCAGGAAGGTCAGCAGCGCCTGCGAGGCCTCGCTGTCCTTCAGCGCCACGGCCACATCGCCGCCGGTGACCACCGGGGCGGTCTCACCCACCGCCGGGAACGGGAAGACCTTCGCCTCCGAGCCCAGCTTCGCCCCCGCGTCGGAGACGTTGGCCGCGGCGAAGTCACCCTCGAAGACCATCGCGGCGTCCGGCTCGGCGGCGTTGGCGAAGGCCTTGACGACCGAATCCGGGAACGCCGTCTGGAGCGCGCCCGACCTGCCCCCCGCGAGCAGCCCCTTGGCGCCCCACAGCTCGGCCAGCGTCGTGAGCGCCTGCTTCACCGAGGGATCGGTCCACTTGATCTTGTGCTCGGCGAGCAGGTCGTACTTCTCCGGCCCCGCCTGGGACAGATAGACGTTCTCGAACCAGTCGGTGAGCGTCCAGCCGTCCGCGCCGCCGACCGAGACCGGGTCGGTGCCGGAGTCGGAGATCAGCTGCGCCTGGGCGAGGAATTCCTTCCAGGTCTTCGCCTCCTTGGCGCCCGCGTACTCGAACGCCGAGGTGTTGTACCAGATCAGCGACTTGTTGCTGACCTTGAAGTAGACGCCGTACTGCTTGCCCTTGTACGAGCCGAGCTCCTGCCAGCCCTTCGAGAAGTTCTTGGCCAGCTCCGCCTTGGTGGCGTCGTTCGCCGGCTTGGCCCAGCCCTTCTGGGCGAACTCGCGCAAGACGCCGACCTGCCCGACCAGCGCCACGTCGGGCGGCTGGCCGCCCGCCATCTTCGAGCCGACGAAGCCGGCCATGTCGTCGCCGCTCGGCACGAACGCCACCTTGGCGCCGGTGCGTTTCTCGAACTCCTTGAGCACCTTGGTGAAGTTCTTCTGTTCGGTGCCCGTCCATACGGCCGTGACCTCGAGCTGCTTGCCCTTGAGATTGGGCAGCTTCACGGTCACGGGCGGCGGGCTGCCGCCGGCCCCCTCCCCGTCATCGGTGCCGCAGCCCGCGACGGTGAGCAGCAGTGCCCCCGCCGAACAGAGGGCCAGTGCGGCTCGTGTCGAACGCTTGCTGCGCTTCGTGCGAAGCGGTGTGAGCATCCCCGTTTTCCTCCCAAATCGGCCGTCCCCCCGCTGCGGCCGTATCCCGTGCGGACAGTCCTACGCCCGGTCACGGTCCGTCGCAATACCGTTTTCTGCGGTAACTCTCCGATTGTGACCGGGCCGTGATGAACAGTCAGGAGGGAATGGGGCAGGGCGGTCAGACAGGAGGATGGGAAGATCGATCCGAAAGTCGGACGGGTCGGAAGGCGGGGGCCCGGCGAGCGGGCCGGACGAATGGGTTGTCGGGCGCAAGTCTCCGGCGCAAGTCTCCGGCTGGGGTCTCGGGTTGCGGTCTCCGGCTGAGGTCTCCCGGTGGGGTCTCCCGGTTGGGGTCTCCGGTTGGGGTCTCCCGGTGGGGTCTTCCGGCTGGGTCAGATGAGCGCGGGCGCGGTGGGGGCGCCCGCCGACTGCGCCGCGCGCTGGAGCGCGCTGGCGAGCAGGGCCAGGTCCGTGGGCCCGTTGCCCAGCTCCCGCACCGGGCGCCGGGTGGGCGGGTCGCCCACCCGCTCCCAGTCCACCGCCACCACGGTGGGGCGCTGTGTCGCCGTACGAGGTATCCGCCCGGTCACCCGGCCCGCCTGGAACGGCGTGGGCGCGCTGTCGTCGCGCCGCCGGTGCAACTGCCCGCGGCCGATGGCCGCCTCCGCCGCCCCGGAGCCGGCGCCCGAGTCGGCGCCGGAGCCGGTGGGCGCTCCGGGCGCCGAGGGCGACAGCGGGCGGGCCTCCAGGGTGATCCACAGCCCGGCCCGCTCGGCCGCCGCCGTGTCCGCCGTACGGTCCGGGCGGCCGGAGGCGGCGATCAGATGCACCCCCAGGCGCGCGCCGTCGCGGGCGACCGCCTCCAGCGCCCGGACGACCGACCCGGCCGCCGGCCGGCCGGTGCTGCCCAGGGCGGGGGCGACCAGTGCGTCGAAGTCGTCGACGAGGACGACGAGCCGGGGCAGCGCGGCCGCTGCCGCGTCTTCCCTGCCGGGTTGGGTCGTCCGCAGCCGCAGGGTGCTGCCGGAGGCGGGGGCGTCGAGATCCCCCGCCCGCCGCGGCGCGACCACTCGCGCGCCGCTCACGTCCCCCGCCGGGGTGCCGCCGGTACCCGGCGAGTCCGCGTGTCCGCTGCCGCCGCTCATGCCCCGGGCGGCCGAGGCGTCACTCACGGCTGTACGACCGCCCGCGCCGCCGCCGTCGGTGCCCACGTACGGGCCGCTGCCCGCGCCGCGGGCTGAGGCGTCGGGACGCCGGGTGGTGCCGCCGCCCGTGGCGCGGGCCGAGGCATCGCCGCCGCTGGGACGCTCGCTCGCGCCGCGCTGGGGGGCGTGGCCCGTGCTTCGGTCCGGGCTGTCGGAATGGCGGGCCGTGCCGACGTCGGTACCCGCGTACGGGCTGCCGCCCGCGCGACTGCTCGCGCCGCGGGCCGAGGTGTCGTCGACGCTCGGACGCGCGCCTGTGCCGCGTGCCGACGCGTAGCCCGTGTTGCGGGCCTCGGCGTCGGAGTGGCGGGCCGTGCCGACGTCGGTGCCCGAGCCCGCGCTGTTGCCCGGGTGCCTGCCCGCACCGCGGGCCGAGGCGTCGCCGGTGCCCGGGCGCTCGCCCGCCCCGCGCACGGGGGCGTAGCCCGTGCTCCGGTCCGGGGCGTCCGGGCGGTGGGCCGTACTGCCGTCGTTGCCGACGCCCGCACGTCCGCCCGCACCGCGGGCCGAGGCGTCGCCGGTGTTCGGACGCTCGCCCGTGCTCCGGTCCGGGGCGTCGGGGCGCCTGGCCGTACCGCCGCCCGCGGCGGAGTCCGCCGCGGTGCTCGGGCGCGCGCCGCCGGGCAGTTGCGCGCCGACGCCGCCCGCGCTCCGCGCCGAGGCGGCGCTCACGCCCACACTCCCCGCGTCGCCGCCCGTGGTCCAGGCGGGCGTCGCGGGGCGCTGGGCGTGCCAGGTGACGAAGTCCTGGTCGCCCAGCAGCTCCGCGCGCTGCTTGAGCTCCGAGCTGAGCGCCTGGGCGAACTCCCGCATCCGTACCGGGTCGGAGGCCGCCAGATACGTCGAGACCTGCGGCAGGTCCGTGCACACCCGCATCCCCTCGCCGCGCTCCGCGCCCCCGCCGTCGACGAGCACGAGCCCGAGGCGGTCCGGGCGCTCGGCGGCCGCGAGCGAGGCGGCGAGCGACCGCAGCAGCTCGGTCTTGCCGGTGCCGGGCCCGCCGCCGATCAGCAGATGCGGGCCGTCGGCCACCAGGTCGACGACGAGCGGGCCGCGCGGGCCCGCGCCGAGCACGGCCAGGGCCTGGCCACCGTCCGGGACCTCGTCGGCCGCGGCCGCCCAACGCGCCAGCAGGGATGCGGGCGTGGCCCGGGCCAGCCCCAACTCGTCCAGCAGCCGCGACGTACGCGGCAGCGGAGCGGCCGCCGCGCGGCCGGAGCCGCCGCCGTCCGCCGCGGAGTCGGCCGGGCGCAGGGGCGCCAGGGCCCGCGCGAACCGCTCGGCCCACGCCGCCGACACCGCGTCCACGGTCGCCACCGCGCCCGCGGCCCCGTCGTGGCCGCCGCGGCGCACGATCTGGAGCCCCGTGGCGACATCGCCGCTGAGCAGCGCCGCCACCCCGCACGCGGCGAACACCGGGGACGCGGAACGGGCCGCCCCATAGCTCGCCGGCAGCGGGGACGTGGGAGAGGCGGTGGGCGCCTCCACCAGGGACAGCAGATGGACGCCGCCCGCCGGGCCGCCCAGCGCCAGGGCCGCGAGCGTCTCGCGCAGCGCCGCCGGGCCGGGGTCGCCGTCCACGACGACCAGTGTGTACGGGCCGGAGTGCCGGGCCGCGGCGGCGGCCACGGCCGCCGGGGACGCGGTGGCCCAGCCCGGCCCCGGCCGCCCGTCCTCCAGCCGCCGCACCAGCTCGTTCGTACGGGCCGTGGCCTGCTCCGGGTCGAAGGCCAGCAGCAGCCGGCAGTCCTGCCCGCGCAGCGGCTGCGCATGGGGCAGCCAGCCGAGCCACGACCACTCCGCGAGCCGCTCGGCGACGGCGCGCCGGTGGTCCGTGCTGACCAGGACGATCTCCAGCGCGGTGGGCGAGTGCAGCGCCGCCAGCTGCGCGACGACGGAGCGGGCGAGCCCGGCCAGCCGGGCGCGCGGGCCGGCCAGGCCCAGCGAGCCCGCCTCCCGCAGATCGACGGTCACGGGCGCGACGGGCAGCAGTCCGCCGCCCGCGGCGGGCCGGTCGGTCGACCCCAGCCGCACGGTCAGCGCGTCCGGGTGCGCCGGGTCGCGCTCCCACAGGCGCGGGCCCGGGCCGAGCGCCGTCATCAGCACGGCGGCGGGATCCGGCCACCGCCGGTGCAGCGCGGCGGCTTCGGCGGCGGCCTGCCCGGCGACATCGCCGCCCGGCTCCGCGCCGTCCGCCTCGTCCCGCTCACCGGCGCCGAGCCCCGAGGCCAGCCGCCGCGCCCAGGCGCCTATCCCGCCCCGGCGCCGCACCTGTGCCCCGGCCACGTCATAGCCGCCCTGAAGCCCGCCCGGAAGCTCGTCCTGAAGCCCGCCCGGCTGCCCGCCGGGTGCTCCCGCGTGCGTATGGTCCGCGCCGCCGCCCGCTGCCGGTCCGCCGGGGGCTCCCGCGCCCGGCCGCGCCGGTTCGTCGGCCCGGCCGTGCCCCGGAGCGTCCTGCGCCCACGCCGCGCCCGCGCCGGTGCCGGCCGCGCCGGTGGTGGCCCAGGGCCCCTGGCTGAACCCGGAGGCGCCGTAGTGCGTCGGGTTCTCGTCCGTCCCCGGCAGGGCGTGGTCGTCGGCGCGCCACCCGCCTCCGGCGCCGCGCGCGGCCGGGCCGCCGCCCGGCGCGGGGTGCCCGGCGCGGTTCCGGCTGCCCTGGTCGGCGTACGGCTCGCCGTACGCCGCCGTCGAGCCGTGGTCCTCGGGCACCTGGGGGACGCCCCCGCGCCGCGCGGCCGGGCCCGCGCCAGGGAGCCAGTCGCCCTGGCCCGCGGTGGTGGCGGCCGGGGCGGGACCGGGGGAGGGCGGCGCCGGGGGCTGGGGGGTGACCCGCAGATGGCCCTCGCCGTCCGGGTGGGCCGGGAGGCGCTCGGGCGGGGCGCTGGAGGGGCCCGGGGCGCGCAGCCGCAGGGCGGACTCGCCGATGCGCAGCAGGGCCTCGGGCGGCAGGGGGACGGCGCGGGGGCCGACGGGGGCGCCGTCGACCGCGGTGCCGTTGGTCGAGCCGAGGTCGGCGATGGTGACCCGGCCGTCGTCGGCGACCGTCACCGCGCAGTGGATGCGGGAGACGTCGGGGTCGTCGAGGGGGACGTCCGCCTCGGCGGAGCGGCCGATGCGGACCTGGCCGCCGTGCAGCAGATGGACGCCGCCCGCGTCGGGCCCGGCCACCACGTCGAGCCGGACGGCCGCGTCCGGCGCGGCGGCCTCCGGCAGGCCCGGGTAGCCGGGGTAGCGGTGGGGGTCGGCGGGGGTGTTGAGCGCCAGGACCGCGCCGTCCACCAGGGGCGGCTCGCCGAGGGCGCAGCGCTGTGCGTCGAGCCGCTCCGCCCCCGCGTACAGCACGGCGGCGCCGCTGCCGCCGCCCGTGTCGCAGCCGGCGGCGGCGAGGACGGTGGCCAAGCTGCCGGTCACCGAGGCGAGGGCTGTGCCGGCCGGGGCGGTGATCAGTACGTCCACGGCGCAGGGCCCGGCGTGGACGTGGCCGGGCGCGGGCTGGCCCGGACGGCCCGGGTGGGCGCTGCGCGGCCCGAGGACGGTCAGCCGAATCTGCATAGCCGTCAACGGTCCCTTCTCTCCGAGGGGCCGGGCAGGGGCTGCCGCTTCCCCCACCGCCCCCAGGCGCGTCGGCACGTACAAGGTCCGTACGGGTGTACGGGCACGGCGCGCGGGTCCCCCCGGGCTCCCCGCCGCTTCCGTGCTGCGTGCATCCTCGCACTTGCCGCGGACATCCCGCCCGGCGACCGCCCTTTCGTGATCTTGATTGCTCGACTGACTGGCCGAAACTGGTCGATTGTGATCGGGACAGGTGTCTTTCTGTTGCCAGGCGGCGTAGATCGTTCCGGCCCTTGGCAACCATCTGTCCGGATCGTGCGTCTTCTCGGCAAGCTGAGCACTCCGAACCATGTGCGCGGCGCGTCCGCGGTGCATGCGCGGCTCGTACGGAGATCACTGCGGCATGTCACAGGGCCCCATTACAGTGGGGCGGACGCGGGCGATGCCGGCGACGCGAACCAGCAGTCGGCAGGACGCAGAAAACGCGGACAACGCGGACAACGCAGACAACGACAACATGGACCACGACCAGGGAGCGCATGACGTGCGGCCGGTAGGCAGCAAGTACCTGCTCGAGGAGCCGCTCGGACGCGGAGCCACGGGCACCGTCTGGCGAGCCCGCCAGCGGGAGGCGGCGGGCTCCGAGGCCGCCGTGGCCGGTCAGGCCGGCGAGACCGTCGCGATCAAGGTCCTCAAGGAGGAGCTCGCGAACGACGCGGAGATCGTGATGCGCTTTCTGCGCGAGCGCTCCGTGCTGCTCCGGCTCACCCACCCCAACATCGTGCGCACCCGCGACCTGGTCGTCGAGGGCGATCTGCTCGCCCTGGTCATGGACCTGATCGACGGTCCGGACCTGCACAACTACCTGCGTGGCAACGGCCCGTTCACCCCCGTGGCCGGCGCCCTGCTGATGGCCCAGATCGCCGACGCGCTCGCCGCCAGCCACGCGGACGGCGTCGTGCACCGCGACCTCAAACCCGCCAACGTGCTGCTGGCCGGCACGGGCGAGGGCGAGGAGATGCACCCGATGCTGACCGACTTCGGCATCGCGCGCCTCGCGGACTCGCCCGGCCTCACCCGCACCCATGAGTTCGTCGGCACGCCCGCCTATGTGGCGCCGGAGTCCGCCGAGGGCCGCCCGCAGACCTCCGCGGTGGACATCTACGGCGCCGGGATCATGCTGTACGAGCTGGTCACCGGCCGTCCGCCGTTCGCGGGCAACACCGCGCTCGAGGTGCTGCACCGGCATCTGAGCGAGGAGCCGCGCCGCCCCACCACCGTGCCCGAGCCGCTGTGGACGGTCATAGAGCGCTGTCTGCGCAAGAGCCCGGAGGACCGGCCCAGCGCCGAGAACCTGGCCCGCGCGCTGCGCGTGGTCGCCGCGGGCGTCGGGGTGCACGCCTCGCCCGCGCAGGCCGAGGCCGCGCTCGGCGTCGGCGCGCTGCTCGCGCCGGACCCGGCGCCCGCCCCGGTGCCCGACGCCGACCCCGCGGGCACAGCCGACCCGACCCAGGTGCTGCCGTCCAACGCGGGCGCCGGCGCCGGCGGGTACGACCCCGCGGCGGCCACCAGCGTCCTGCGGCAGACCGGCGGCCCCGGCGGCGGCCCGGGCGCCGACCCGACCCAGGTGCTGCCCGCGGGCTCCGGCCCGGCCGGCGGCGCCGACCCGACCCGCGCGATGCCGCCCGTGCCGCCCGGCGGCCAGGGCCCGGGGGACGACCAGCCGCACCCCTGGCAGAGCCAGCTGCGCGCGGCGCGGGACCGCAACGACCAGACGCAGGTCCAGTACCTCGACCCGAGCGAGGACCCGCTGCGCCGCCGCCCGCAGCGCCGCCCCGCTCCGCAGCCGCCGCAGCAGCAGTATCAGCAGCCCCAGCAGTACCAGCCGCAGCAATACCAGCCCCAGCAGCCCCAGCAGCCGCCGCGGCGGCAGCAGCGGCGTCCGCAGCAGCAGCAGCCGCAGCCGTACGCCCAGCAGCAGCCCCAGGGCTACGCCCCGGCGCCGCACCACCCCCAGCAGCCGCAGCCCCAGCACTACGCGCCGCCCCCGCAGCCGCAGCAGCCCGAGCCGCGCCAGCCCCGGCAGCGCAGCTCCAGCCCGATGAAGATCCCCGGCATGGGGTGCCTCAAGGGCTGTCTGTTCGTGATCGTGATCCTGATCGTGGGTTCCTGGCTGATCTGGGAGCTGACCCCGCTCAAGGACTGGATCGCCGAGGGCAAGAGCTACTGGGACGCGGTCACCGGCTGGATCACCGACGTGAAGGACTGGATCGCCGGCCTCGGCGGCCCCAGCTGATCCCCGGCGCCGCCGGCCGCCCCTGACGGCCCCGCGGCCCGCCCGCGGCGCCCCGGCCTTCCGGGGCGCCTCAGCCGCTTCCGGGGCGCAACGCGCCGCCCCGGGGCGGCCCGAGCTGCTCGGCCGCCCCGTGCCCACCCCCGGCGGGCCGCGGCCACCCAACGCCCCTCGCGACTAAGGGTATTTGTCGACATCCGAGGGGTGTTTTCCGCACAGAAGTGACAGTTGGCGCTGTCCATGGCACCCAACGCGCCGGTAGCCGCGTAGCTTTGTCGCCAACGTGCCCCCTGTCGAAGGATTCGGAGCAGTCTTGTCACGGAAGATCGGCAGCCGGTACACCGCCAACCAGGTCCTTGGCCGCGGCAGTGCCGGGACGGTGTGGCTGGGCGAGGGTCCCGAGGGCCCGGTCGCCATCAAGCTGCTGCACGAGGAACTCTCCTCCGACCAGGAGCTCGTCGGCCGCTTCGTACAGGAGCGCACCGCGCTGCTGAGCCTGGACCACCCCCGGGTGGTCGGCGTGCGCGACCTCGTCGTCGACGGCAACGACCTGGCCCTGGTCATGGACCTGGTGCGCGGCACCGACCTGCGCACCCGGCTCGACCGCGAGCGGCGGCTGGCCCCCGAGGCGGCCGTCGCCATCGCCGCGGACATCGCCGACGCCCTGGCCGCGGCCCACGCGGCCGGGATCGTGCACCGCGACGTCAAGCCGGAGAACGTCCTGCTGGACATGCAGGGCCCGCTGGGACCCGGCGGCTCCCACCCGGCCCTGCTGACCGACTTCGGCGTGGCCCGCCTGGTGGACGCGCCGCGCCGGGCGCGCTCGCAGGGCACCACCCCGGGACGTCCGCAGGGCGCAACCCAGGGACGCTCGCAGGGCGCAACCCAGGGGCGCTCGCCGAACCCGCGCAGCGTGATAGGCACCCCGGACTATCTCGCCCCCGAGATCGTCGAGGGGCTGCCGCCGCGGGCGAGCGTCGATGTCTACGCCCTCGCCACGGTCCTGTACGAGCTCCTGGCGGGCTTCACCCCCTTCGGCGGCGGCCACCCCGGCGCGATCCTGCGCCGCCATGTGACGGAGACCGTCGCGCCGCTGCCCGGCATCCCCGACGAGCTGTGGCAGCTGCTGGTCCAGTGCCTCGCCAAGGCGCCCGCCTCCCGGCTGCGCGCCTCCGAGCTGGCGGCCCGGCTGCGCGAGGTGCTGCCGTCGCTGGCCGGCTACCCGCCGCTGGACATCGACGAGCCCGACGAGTCCGGGGCCGAGCCGGAGGGCCGGTACGACGAGGCGCCGACCCCGCGCCGCGTCCCGGCCGCCGAGGAGCCGCAGCGGCGCCGCGGCGCGGTGCCGCTGGTGCCCGGGGCGGTGCCCGACTCCAGCCGCGAGACGCACACCAGCATGCGGGTGCCCAGTGCGGACGAGCTCGCCGGGGGCCCGCACGGCACGGCGCGCGCCCCCCGGGTCAGCGGCCAGCGCCGCGCGGGCTCGGCCCGCAACCGGCCGGTGTCGGAGGCGGTGCGCCGCCGCCGGGTCAGGCTCGCCGTGGTCGCGGGCGCGCTGCTGGCCGCGGTGGGGATCGGCGGCTGGCTCGCCTCCGGCGGCGACGAGGGCGAGGAGCAGCCGAAGGGCGGCGAGCACTCCGCCCCGGCGGACTCCGGCAGCCGCTGAGGACCGGGGCGGTCGGGCGCCCGTGGGCCCGGTCGCCCGCCCGTCCGGTTACGCTGGTCCCGTGGCAGTCGTCGATGTATCCGAAGAGCTGAAGTCCCTCTCCTCGACCATGGGGTCGATCGAGGCCGTCCTGGACCTCGACAAGATGAGGGCCGACATCGCCGTGCTCGAGGAGCAGGCGGCGGCCCCTTCCCTGTGGGACGACCCGGAGAGCGCGCAGAAGATCACCAGCAAGCTGTCCTATCTCCAGGGCCACCTGCGCAGGGCGGAGGAGCTCCGCAGCCGCATCGACGACCTCGAAGTGCTCTTCGAGCTCGCCGACGCCGAGGACGACGCCGACGCCCGCGCCGAGGCCGCCGCCGAGCTGGAGTCGGTGCGCAAGGCGGTCGACGAGATGGAGGTGCGCACCCTCCTGTCCGGCGAGTACGACTCCCGTGAGGCGCTCGTCAACATCCGGGCCGAGGCGGGCGGCGTGGACGCCGCGGACTTCGCCGAGCAGCTCCAGCGGATGTATCTGCGCTGGGCCGAGCGCCATGGCTACAAGACCGAGGTTTACGAGACGTCGTACGCGGAAGAGGCCGGCATCAAGTCGACCACCTTCGCCGTCCAGATCCCGTACGCGTACGGCACCCTCTCCGTCGAGCAGGGCACCCACCGTCTGGTGCGCATCTCGCCGTTCGACAACCAGGGCCGCCGCCAGACGTCCTTCGCGGGCGTCGAGGTGCTGCCCGTGGTCGAGCAGACCGACCACATCGAGATCGACGAGTCCGAGCTGCGCGTGGACGTCTACCGCTCCTCGGGCCCCGGCGGCCAGGGCGTCAACACCACGGACTCCGCGGTGCGCTTGACCCACATCCCGACCGGCATCGTGGTCTCCTGCCAGAACGAGCGCTCGCAGATCCAGAACAAGGCGACCGCGATGAACGTGCTCCAGGCCAAGCTGCTCGAGCGGCGCCGCCAGGAGGAGCAGGCCAGGATGGACGCGCTCAAGGGCGACGGCGGCAATTCCTGGGGCAACCAGATGCGTTCGTACGTCCTCCACCCGTACCAGATGGTCAAGGACCTGCGGACGGAGTACGAGGTCGGCAACCCCCAGGCGGTCCTCGACGGCGAGCTGGACGGCTTCCTGGAGGCCGGGATCCGCTGGCGCAAGCAGCAGGAGCAGCAGAAGTAACCCTCCTCGCCCCGCTTCCCCTTCGCCCGTCGCCTGACGGCCGTTCGTCCCTGGCTTGACCGTCAATTGGTCACAGTCCTGTACCCATGCATCCGCCAACCACCTCCATAGCGGACATCTTGTGCGCAATGACCTTGACGGTCATATGAAAAGTGGGAAAGCTGACGCGCGGCATGCGTATGTGCTGGGGCGCGTGTGAACGGGGGGCGTGCGGATCGCCTTGTCTGGCCGGTCCCGTGGATCAGAACCCCCCGTAGAGCGTTGCTCCGTGCACAGCTGCTCCATTGACGAGTACAGCTACTGGGGGTAGCAGGCAGATGACGAAGAAGACGCGGCTTCGCGTCGCGCGGATCGCGGCCGGCGCCGTGATCGCCGCGGGCGCGTCGCTGACGGCGGCGGGTGCCGCATCGGCCGTGGGCATCGATGTCGGTATCGGCGGCGTGGAGGCTTCGGTCACCGTCGGCGCGGACGACCCGACCGAGGACCCGACGGGCGACCCGACGGACGACCCGACGTCGATCCCCGAGCCGACCGACGACCCGACGACCAATCCGCCGACGAGCGACCCGACGGACGACCCGACCACGAATCCGCCGACGAGCGACCCGACGGACGACCCGACCACCAACCCGCCCACGAGCGACCCGACGGGCGACCCCACCGGTGAGCCGACCGGCAAGCCGACTGGCAAGCCGACCGCCGAGCCGACCCAGTCGCCCGGCGGCAACGGCGGTGGCGGTGGTGGCGGCGACTCCAACACCTGCACGGTGGAGCTCGACGGCACCGACTGCCAGGACAACACCGACACCGACAGCGCCGGCGCCAAGCCGGTCGAGCAGAGCAAGCCCAAGGAGGAGCTGGCCGAGACCGGTGCCTCCGAGACGACCTTCCTGCTGATCGGCGCCGCGACGATGATCGCGGGCGGCATCGGCTTCCGCCTCATGCCGCGTCTGGTCAACCGCAACACCGTGGCCTGACCGGATCACACACACCAGGGGCCCGGAGTGCGGCGTCACTCCGGGCCCCTCGTGCGTGTCTGTGTTGTTCGGCACACGGCTTCTCGGACACACGACAGCCACGCGGCCGTCACACAGTGTGAGACGCGCCGCGCGAATCGCTACGATCCGTTATGCCGCGGCCACCTGGTGGGCGAGCAGGGCCACGGCGATCAGCGCGACCAGCAGCGCTATCAGGGCGGCCGGCGTCACCCCGCCGAACGGGCCCTCCTGCTGCATGCGCTCTCTGCTGGCCCGGCAGACCGGGCAGCGGCCCTCGCTGACGGGGCTCGCGCAGTTGGCGCAGACAAGCCTGTCATACGTCATGCGCTCTCCTCCTCCCGCGCGGCGATGCCGCAGTAGACACGGGGCCAACGCTCTGGAAAATGTGTTGGTTCCCCTTCCACTGTGCCAGCTTCCGCCCGGTTCGGCGCGCCCCGCACGGTTCCGTACCGCATCCGTACCGGTTCCGTAGCTGTTTCGGACAGCTCAGCGGGAGGGTTGTCAACCGTTTGCCCCCAATAGTGCCGTGAATCAGCGCACCAACCCCGAACGGTGACTGCGAGGTCGTGCGCGGTTCGCGTATGGTCACGCACACCGACGGGAGCCGCCGAGCGGCCACCCGTACCCCTATTCAGGTCGACCGTGGTGCTTCAGTGATCCGATTCGACAACGTAACCAAGACCTACCCCAAGCAGAACCGTCCTGCACTCCGGGATGTTTCGCTCGAGATCGAGAAGGGGGAGTTCGTCTTCTTGGTGGGCTCCTCGGGGTCGGGTAAATCCACCTTTCTCCGTCTGTTGCTGCGTGAGGAGCGGGCCAGCCACGGCGCGGTCCATGTGCTGGGCAAGGATCTGGCGAGGCTCTCCAACTGGAAGGTGCCGCAGATGCGCCGCCAGCTGGGCACGGTCTTCCAGGACTTCCGGCTGCTCCCCAACAAGACGGTGGGCGAGAATGTGGCCTTCGCACTGGAGGTGATCGGCAAGCCGCGCGCTGCCATCCGTAAGACCGTCCCCGAGGTGCTGGACCTGGTGGGACTGGGCGGAAAGCAGGACCGCATGCCCGGGGAGCTCTCCGGTGGTGAGCAGCAGCGGGTCGCCATCGCCCGCGCGTTCGTCAACCGGCCGATGCTGCTGATCGCCGACGAGCCGACCGGAAACCTGGACCCGCAGACTTCCGTCGGCATCATGAAGCTGCTGGACCGGATCAACCGGACCGGGACCACGGTCGTGATGGCGACCCACGATCAGCAGATCGTCGACCAGATGCGCAAGCGCGTGATCGAACTTGAAAAGGGCCGTCTCGTGCGCGACCAGTCCCGCGGCGTTTACGGCTACCAGCACTGAAAGGACGCCATGCGCGCCCAGTTCGTCCTGTCGGAGATCGGCGTCGGTCTCCGCCGCAATCTGACCATGACCTTCGCGGTGATCGTCTCCGTCGCGCTCTCGCTCGCCCTGTTCGGTGGGTCCCTGCTCATGCGCGAGCAGGTGAGCACGATGAAGGGTTACTGGTACGACAAGGTCAACGTCTCCATCTTCCTGTGCAACAAGCAGGACAAGGAGACCACGCCCAACTGCTCGAAGGGCGAGGTCACCGACGCGCAGAAGGCCGAGATCCGCTCCGAGCTCAAGCAGATGAGCATCGTCGAGAGCGTCGATTTCGAGACGTCGAAAGAGGCGTTCAAGCACTACCAGGAGGAGTTCGCCGACTCGCCGCTGGCCGCCTCCCTGACCGCGGACCAGATGCAGGAATCCTTCCGGATCAAGCTCAAGGACCCCGAGAAGTACAAGGTGATCACCACCGCCTTCGCCGGCCGCCCCGGGGTGCAGGAGGTGCAGGACCAGAAGGAAGTGGTCGACGACCTCTTCAACCTCCTCAACGGCATGAACTACGCGGCGCTGGGGGTGATGTCGCTGATGCTGATCGTCGCGCTGATGCTGATCGTCAACACGGTGCGGGTGTCGGCCTTCTCCCGCCGCCGGGAGACCGGGATCATGCGGCTGGTCGGCGCGTCCAGCTTCTACATCCAGATGCCGTTCATCCTGGAGGCGGCCCTCGCGGGCCTGCTGGGCGCGGGTTTCGCCTGTGTGCTGCTGGTGGGCGGCTACTACTTCCTGGTCAAGAACTGGCTGGCCGGCCAGATCAAGGTGATCAACTTCATCGGCGGCGACGCGGTGCTGGCCAAGCTGCCGCTGGTGCTGGCGATCGGGCTGCTGATGCCCGCCCTCGCGGCGTTCTTCGCGCTCCGCAAGTACCTCAAGGTGTGACATTCGTCCAGGGCGCCGTACCTCACAACGCCCGGTACGGCGCCCCGCGTTGCCCTACACTCACCGGCATGTCGGGCCCGTGTTTGTTCGTCCGGCCCCGCCGCATTCGCCGTGGGGCAACCCTGACTGTGGTGTTTGTGAGTGTGCTGGCCACCGGGGCCGCCGTCGGCTCCTGGGGCGCCGAGGCCGAGGACGGCCGGGACCCGGCCGCAGCCCGGATACCGTCCCGCTCCGTGTCGAGCACCGTCGAGAGCGCCGAGGTCAAGGCGGCCGCGGCGGAGGCCGAGGAGGACGGCGAGTCCGGCTCCGAGGCCGCCCGGGAGGTGGTCAGCCGCAGCGGCGACCGATGGGGCGCGGTCTACAGCGCCCGTGAGTACGAGGGCTTCCGCCGGAATCTGGACGGCGAGTACGTGGGCGTGGGGATCTCCGCCCGCGCGGGGCGGGGCGGGGCGATCGAGGTGGACCGCGTCCAGCCCGGCAGCCCCGCCCAGAAGGCCGGGATCCGGGCCGGCGACCGGCTGCGCGCCGTGGACGGCCGGTCGGCGACCGGCCGCCCGGTCACCGAGGTGGTCTCCTGGCTGCGCGGCGGCGCGGACGACACCGTGGGCAGCCGGGTCGAGGTCGGGCTGCGGCGCGGCGAGCACAGCTGGCGGCAGACCCTGCGGCGGGCGCGGCTGGCCACCGAACCGGTGACCGTCGACCGCCTCACCGACCAGCACCCCGCCGCCGTCCGGATCAAGGTCGACGCCTTCACCAGGGGCGCGGGCGAGCGGGTCCGCCGCGCGGTGCGGGCCATCCCCGAGGGCGAGGGGATCCTGCTCGACCTGCGCGGCAACTCCGGCGGCCTGGTCTCCGAGGCCGCCACCACCGCCTCCTCCTTCCTGGACGGCGGCCTGATCGCCACCTACGACGTCCGGGGGGAACAGCGGGTGCTGGAGGCCCGCCGGGGCGGCGACACCGACTCCCCCCTCGTCGTCCTCGTCGACGGCGGCACCATGAGCGCCGCCGAGATGCTCACCGGCGCGCTCCAGGACCGCCGCCGGGCCGTGGTCGTCGGCTCCCGGACCTTCGGCAAGGGGTCCGTCCAGATGCCCAGCGAACTCCCCGACGGCTCGGTCGCCGAGCTCACCGTGGGCCACTACCGCACCCCCGCGGGGCGTAGCGTCGACGGCAAGGGGATCACCCCCGACCTGTCCGTCGGCGACGACGACTCGCGAGGCGCCGAAACGCGCGCGCGGACAGTATTGAGTGGCCTCGGAGGCGGGGCTTAGTGCGAGAATGGCCAGGCTATGGCTAAAGAGACGGGGCGCAAGCTGATCGCGCAGAACAAGAAGGCGCGACACGACTACCACATTCTGGACACGTACGAGTGCGGTCTGGTGCTGACCGGCACCGAGGTCAAGTCGCTGCGGCAGGGCCGGGCCTCACTGGTGGACGGCTTCGCGCAGCTCGACGGCGGCGAGGCGTGGCTGCACAACGTGCACATTCCGGAGTACAGCCAGGGGACGTGGACCAACCACGCCGCGCGCCGCAAGCGGAAGCTGCTGCTGCACCGCGCGGAGATCGACAAGCTGATCAGCAAGACGCAGGAGACCGGGCACACCCTGGTCCCGCTGGCGCTGTACTTCAAGGACGGCCGGGCCAAGGTCGAGGTCGCCCTGGCCAAGGGCAAGAAGGAGTACGACAAGCGGCAGACCCTGCGCGAGAAGCAGGACCGGCGCGAGTCCGACCGGGCGATCTCCGCGGCGCGGCGGCGGCAGCGGGCCTGACCGGCGGGCCTGACCGGCGGGAATGCGCTGGCACTGCCGTGCGTTGTTCCCGTACGATGAGGCTGCACACCCCATCAGGGGAGTGTGGCACCACCTTGATAACACCACATGGGGATGATCGGTTTCGACAGCGGCTGTCGAAGCAGGAGAAGCGAGCCGAGGAAGCGGCAATGATCTCGTTAACCATATGCCGAAACCTATAATCGCCAACACCAAGCGCGATTCCTTCGCCCTCGCTGCCTAAGTAGCGACTTGCGAAGTGTCAGCCCGGGGCTGTTCCCGACCCGGATCCTGGCATCAGCTAGGGGACTAAACCACTAGACCCGGTCACGGGGCCTGGTGGGAAATCAAACAGTGGCTGAGCCCGTCGGAGACTTGTCCGCGTGATCTCCGGGGCCGAGAAAATCACAGCGGACTGCGCTCGGAGAAGTCCTGGTTCCACACCGTTGGACGCGGGTTCGATTCCCGCCATCTCCACTCATCCCATGTACGACGAGGGCCCCGCGGTCAGCCGACCGCGGGGCCCTCGTCGCGTTCCGGCGCACCCCGAAAGGGGCGCTGGACTGCTGATCAGCCGAATCAAGGTTTTCGCCAGGTTGCGGCAATGCCTTCCGCACATCGTGGTCGCGTACGGCAGACGGCACGAGGAAGGATTCGATCATGCGGAAGTCCGGCGTTCCCACGCTCATCCTCGCACTCTTGGCGGGGGGAGGTGCGATGACGGCGACGGCGGCTCCGGCGGGAGCCGCGGCCCCGGAAGAGATCACCGTGTATGTGGATCCCGATGTGCCCGCGGGGGCAGCCCGTGCCCGCAGCGGGCGGACGGCCGGCGACGCCGTCGCCTCGTTCGAGGAGGCCGAGCGGATTCTCAGGAGCAAGGGCGCGATCAACGCCAGGATCCTCACCCCCGGTGGCACGTACTACCCCGAGAAGGAGATCAACTGGTCCTATGACCCACCGGGCGGCGATCTGACGTTCGCGGCGGTGCCGGGTACGGGGAAGGTCGTCTTCGACGGCTCGCGCGGAAACCGGGCCGCGGCGGCGTCCGGCTACTACATGACGATCACGTCGGCCAACAGCAACATCACCGTCTCGGGCAGGACGATCCAGCGCTACACCAACGGCGGCATCCGGGTCCGCGGCGGGTCGGGAGACCGGGTGAACAACGTCACCATCAAGGGAAACACGTTCCGGTACCTCGGCAACAAGCACAGCTCCGGCGGCATCGGCTACGGGGGCGTCCACATCACGAGCGCCTCCAAGGTCAAGATCACCGGGAACAAGTTCTATTACTTGGAGAACAGGAGCAGCCCGGGCGCCATCCACGGCGTCTATCTCGCCAACGCCACCAACTCCAGCGTCATCTCCGGCAACCGGTTCGGCTATGTCTCGGGTGATCCGATCCGGACCAGGAACAACAGCAAGAACAACACCGTAAGCGGCAACAAGTTCTGGCGGGCCGGGACGTACGCGATCTTCAGCGACTGGCGGTTCAGCGGGGAGGCCTGCGGCAGGGGAAACGTCTTCAAGAACAACACGGTCGGCCGAACCTCGTACTACGGAAAGAAGTTCGGCTCGGCCAAACAGGGCAAGGTCAAGCCGATCAAGGTCCTGATGTGGGGACATGACGCCCCCACCAACGCCAACCTGGGCGGGTGCAGCCCGGCGCCGGTGAAGAGCGGCGGCGGGAACCGGTATGTGACCTCACGGCCCTGGTAAGGGACCTGGACCCTCGTTGCGTCGGGGCTCAGGCAAGGCGGTGTTCCCAGCGCAGCGCGGGCCCGTCGCCGATCCAGTACGTGTGGGAGCGGGGGGTGACGCGGAGCCGCACGGCGCTGATGTCCGGGCGGCCGGCGTCCTGCCAGGCGATGAGTGCTTCTTCGATGTCGTCCCACAGCGCCACGGGTCCGCCTTGCCGTACGGTCCAGCCGGAGCCGTCCTCGGTGAACGCGGCGAACGATTCGCGGTCGGCGTCGAAGACGTAGAGCTGCCGACTGCCATCGCCTCGGACGGCGCGTACGAGCTGGGCGCCGGGGGCGGCGAGTTGGGCGAGGAACGCCGGCATCCACTCCTCCAGCAGCGTCGGCGGCACCTTCGCCTCGCGCTCGCTGTCGGCGTAGGCGCTGCGCGCCGACAGGTCCCCGGCGAGCGGTGCGGTGGCCTGGGAGCGGGCCTGCATGAACGACGACTCCCCGACGATCAGCCCTTCGGCCGTGCCGTCGTCGTTCACGGTGACCTTGGCGAGGCCGGTGCCGTACGCCCACGCGCCGGGGGCGAGGGTGGTGAGGATGATGCCGCCCGGCTTGGTCTGGCGCACCCAGGTGTGAGGAATGCGGCGTACCGCGCAGGTGGCGATGGTGCGGTCGTAGGGGGCGCGGCGAGGGTGGCCCAGGAGGCCGTCACCGGTCATGGTCCAGGTGGAGTATCCGGCGGCCTCCAGGGCGGCATCCGCACGGGCGGCCACGCCCGGGTCCACCTCGACCGTGGTGACGTTGTCCTCTCCGAGCCGGTGGCACATCAGGGCGGTGGAGTATCCCGTGCCGGTGCCGATCTCCAGCGCGGTGTGACCGTCCTCGACGTCCAGGGCCTCGATCATCCCGACGACCGTCACGGGCGTGGTGGACGACGACGTGGGCACGCCGGGGACGGGCCCGGCCGCCTGGTCGGCGGTGAGGTGCCCGTCCAACTGCGTCACGAGGGACTCGTCGCGGTAGGCGATCTCGGTCCATTCCTCCGGGTCGGTGCCGAGCGCGGTGACGGGCCGCCAGCGCCCGCCGTCGGTCGGCAGGAACACGCCGGGCCGGAGGAACAGCTCGCGCGGCACGGCCTCGACCGCCGCGCGCCAGTTCGGGTGGGCGAGGACCCCGGCCTCCTGGAGCCGGTCGGCGAGGGCGCGCCGTTCAGGGGCGGCATCGGGCGTCATCCGGGGGTGTCTCCTTGAGCGAGCAGGTCAGCGAAGGCGGCGCCCATCGGCAGCCCGGTCCTTTCCTCCAGCCACCCCCATTGGCCGTTCGGGTTCAGCTCCAGCCAGTGAGGTTCACCGTCGCGGTCGAGGTAAGCGAACAGCGCCTTCCTCTCGCTCATGGCGCGCGAGCATATCGGCTGCCCCGTGATCGTCAGCGGAGCATGGCTCTGTGCGCCTCAGGTGGCCGCCGGATAGCACGACGGCCACCCCTGCGGCACACCTTCAAGGTTGGCGAAGTCACAGGGCGGCGAGGCTCAGGCGGCGATGTTGGTACGCCAGCCTTCCACCTCAGCCCAGATCATCATCTGCTCCGGCTTGCGCATCAGCAAGGTGTAGATCATGTCCGGGGTGAAGAATTCCGCAGGCGCGGGAACATGCAGCGGAGTCATGCTTGTGATGACGCTGCCGTTCTCTTGGATGGTCTCCGTGGTCGCTCCCGAGATTTCCACCTCGACATCTCCGCCGATGGCCCGGATGTAGGAGGACAGGTCGAAGATGTAGTGGACGATGTCGTGCAGCTCTTGGTCTGCTTCACCGGGGCCGGTGTCGGTGAGTTCGTCAATGCGGTTCAGGTCGAAGCCGTTGGCACCGGCCTCGAGATCGACGACGCGCTGCAACTCGACGCCCATGCGCTCAGCTACCTGCTCGCGGCTGGTCTGGGCACGTTCGCGGAGCTCGATGAGCCGGGCGCCACGTTCGTGGGCGGCCAGGCGCTCGGCTTCACGATGGATGCGCTCGCGGGCTGTGGTGTCGTCCGGATGGAACTCGTTGAGGAAGTCGTCGAAGTTGTCGTAGACACCGGACTCATAGATCATTTGCGGCCCTCCTGCTGCTCTTTCAAGTGGGGGCGGTCGGCGGTCGGATGCGGCTCCGGTCGACGAAGATCCTGGAGCCTATCCGGGCGATCTTGTCTGGTTGATTGTTAACGACCGAGAGAGCCGACAAAGCCGTCCAGCCGTGCGATGACGTGCCGTAGCACCTCGACGGATCCTGACGCGTCGTCCGGGAGCTCCAGGGAGTGATCTGCTGAGGGGACTTCCAGGACGTCGTGCCGTAGGGACTCGGCGATCCGTGAATCCCACAGCTTGTCGGCGGTCCCGCCGACGAGGAGCGTCGGGGCTTCGGCTCGCTGGAGAGAGCGGGCCACATGGTCGAAGGTCAAAAGAGGAGTGAGCCAGGCTGCCGCGATGTTCTGGTCGGCCGCAATGCCGCAGGCGAGGGTGGCCAGGGACTTGCCGACGAGGAGGTGGCAGGCTCCTGCCTCGGCGTCGATGGCCTGGGTGACCTGTCCCTCCACCCACGCGATCCGGTCGTCCTCGGTGAACTGGGAGAAGTCGTCGGGGACCCGCCACCACAGCTCCTGGACGGTCCAGCCGTGCTGGAGGAGCACGCTGCGGGCGAAGTGCAGCAGCGGCCTGGCGGGCGTGTAACCGACGCCTGGAATGACGAGTGCCACGCGGTCGGGGGCGCCGTCGAAGCGGGTGGGGACGGCGAAAGGGGAGGCGTCAGGCATGGTCGCAGGCTACTCGCCGGCCGATCATGTGGCTTCTGTCCTGCCGGACCGCTGATGGACCGCTGAGCGGTGCAAGAGACGCGACACGCATCGCTCACCGCACCCGGGGCGCGACACCCAGCCGCGCGATCAGCAGCGCGACGCACCGCTCGGCGAGATCGCCGGGCTCGGCCGGTCCGGGCGGCTCGGGCCCGGCCCAGGTGGGGCCGTCTCCGGGAGCGGGGAGGCCGACGCAGACCGGGCCACCTGGGCCGGGGGCGCCGACCAGCACGCAGGGCCGCCCCAGCCCGCGCAGCAGCGGCAGCCGGGTGTCGTGCGGGCGAGTGCCGACGATGATGAAGCCGTCCGCCATGGCGCTGTCCGCCACCCGGCGCAGCCCCTCCTCGCCCTCCTCCTGGGTGAGCAGCAGGACGTCGTGGTCGTGGCGGCGGGCGGCGGTGACGACGCGGGCCGCGAACCGCATCGCGCCCGTGATGTCGCCGCCCTCGCCCAGCGGGGTCACCAGGGCCAGCACCCGGGTGCGGCTGCTGGCCAGGGCGCGCGCACCGGCGTGCGGACGGTAGCCGAGCGCGCGGATGCTGGCGTGGATCCGCCGCCGGGTGGCCTCGGAGATCGGCCGCTTGCCGCTCAGGGCGTAGCTGACGGTGCTGGGCGAGACCCCGGCGTGCCTGGCCACATCCGTGATCCTGACCATGGAGTTCTCTCCTCGGCGGGGTTCACTTGACGGCGCCCACGGCGATGCCGCGGGCCAGCGTCCGCTGGAAGATCAGGAAGAACAGGATCGCGGGCGCGATCCCGAGCAGGGCGGCCGCGTTGGTCATGGTGGCGTCCATCAGTCGCTGGCCCTGGAGGACGCCGAGCGCCACCGACACCGTCTGGTTGTCGTTGGAGATCAGCATGACCAGGGGCAGCAGGAACTCGTTCCAGGTCCAGATGAAGAAGAAGACCAGCAGCACCCCGATCGTGGGCCGGCTGACCGGCACCACCACCCGCCACAGCACCTGCCACTTGTTCGCGCCGTCGATCCTGGCCGCCTCGATGACCTCCTTGGGGAAGGCGCCGAGGACGGAGGAGAGCAGATAGGTGCCGAACGCGGACTGGATGACGGTGAAGACCAGGATGACGCTGAGCCGGGTGTCGTACAGGCCCACCTCCTTCAGCAGGTAGTAGATCGGGTAGACCAGCGCCTCCTGCGGGAGCATGTTCGCCAGCACGAAGAAGGCCAGCACCCAGGGGCGGCCCTTGATCCGGCCGATGCCGATCGCGTACGCGTTGAGCACCGACAGCACCGCCGCGAGCACCGCCACCGAGCCGGAGATCACCACGGAGTTGACCAGCTTCTGGCCGAAGTCCACCCGCTCCCAGAAGTCCTTCAGCCCGTCGAGATACAGCCCGTCGGGCAGGCTGAGCGGCCCGCCCGCGGAGTACTCGGCGGGCGACTTGACCGCGTTGAGCGCGACGACGGCGAACGGCGCCACCATGAAGAGGGCCGCCACGACCAGCGCGGCCAGTACCGGGTATCGCGTGACGGCCTTCACCGGTCCTGGTCCTCCGCCCGGGTCTGGAGGCGCAGCGCCACGAGGGCCAGCGCCAGGATGAGTACGGTCAGGACGGTCGACACCGCGGAGCCGTAGCCGACCTGCGTCTTCTCGAAGAAGTTCTGGAAGGAGAAGTACGAGGGCACATTGGTGGCCCCGCCGGGTCCGCCCTTGGTCAGCACATAGACGGCGCCGAAGACCTTGAGCGCGGCGATGGTGCACCACAGCAGCACCACGTAGATCTCCGGGCGGATCTGCGGCAGCGTCACATGCCACAGCCGCCGCCACCAGGACGCCCCGTCCAGCTCGGCGGCCTCGTGCAGGGCCGGGTCCACGCGCTGCATCCCGGCCATGAAGACCACCAGCGGGAAGCCGAGCTGGACCCACACCATCACCCCCATCACGCTGTAGAGCGCGACGTCCGGGTCGCCCAGCCAGTCCTGTCGGAGGGAGCCCAGGCCGACCGCGTTCAGCAGCTCGTTCAGCGCGCCGTCGTCGGGGGCCAGGATCCAGCTCCACACGACGCCGGCCACCGCGATCGGCAGCACCTGCGGCAGATAGAAGCAGGCGCGCAGCACGCTCGCGACGCGGGTGCCGACGTGCTTGGCGATGTAGTCGAAGAGCGCGGCGGCCAGGACCAGGCCGATGGCGGTGGGGATCACCGCCATCGCCAGGACCATCGCGAGGCTGTGCCGGAACGACTCCCAGAAGGCGGAGTCGTCCAGCAGCGTGCGGTAGTTGTCCAGCCCGGCCCAGGAGGGGGTGCCGACCCCCTGCCAGTGGGTGAAGCTCAGCCCCGTGGTCATCAGGAACGGGACGACGATGACGGCGAGGAAGGCCAGCGCGCCGGGGATCAGGAAGAGCGCGTACGGGTACTCGCGCGGTGGCCGTCGAGTGGGCTTTGCGGTCCCGGCCGTCCTCATGTCTTCGGTGCGCCCGACTCGTACGCCGTCTTCAGCGCGTCCAGATAGTCGTCGGGATCCGTGCTGTCGGTGATCAGCTTCTGCGTCTCGGAGACGAGGGTGTCGTAGAACCCGGGGACCGGCCAGTCCGGGTAGAAGGCGAGCCCGTCGTTCTTGGCGAGCTTGTCGAAGTTCTGGATCAGGCTCTTGGACTGCGGGTCGGTGATCGCCGACGGGTCGGCGGCTATGGGGACCGCGCCCTTGTTGCCGAGCACGTTCTGGATGCCCTTCTTCATCGTGATGTCGATGAAGTCGTACGCGAGCTTCTTGTTCTTGGCGCCCTTGGGGACCACCCACAGATTGCCGCCCGAGCCGAGCGTCAGCTTGGAGCCGGGCCACAGGAAGGTGCCCCACTGGTGCTTGATCTCCGACTTGAAGCGGCCGAACCACCAGCTTCCGGAGAAGAACATCGGGTACTTGCCCGAGATGAACGCCGTGCCGGCGTCCTCGGCCTTGGCGCCGCTGGAGCTCTTGGCGATATAGCCCTTCTTCACCCAGTCGGCGAAGGTCTCGGCGCCGTAGGTCCACGCCGCGTCGTGGAAGTCGGGCTTGGCCTGGTAGAGCTCGTACGCGTCCACCCAGGAGCGGTCCGCCTTGCTCAGCGCCAGCTGATAGACGTACTGGTGGGCCGGGTATTCGGCGCCCGCGTTCGCGAGCGGGGTGACGCCCTGGGAGGTGAAGGTGTCCAGGGCGGCGGTGAACTCCTCGAAGGTGGTCGGGACCTTCACCTTGTACTTGTCGAACAGGTCCTTGTTGTAGAAGACCATCGTGTACTCGGCGAAGTTGGGCACCCCGTACCACTTGCCGGAGCCCATCACGCCCTGCGCGTCGTACCGGCTGGTGGTCTGCACCCCGGCGCTGAGCGGCTTGTCCCAGCCGCGCTTGGTGACCTCGGGCGTGAGGTCGGTGAGCAGCCCCTGCTTGGAGAGCAGCCCGGCCGTGGCGTTGCCCTTGTTGTACTCCATGACGTCCGGGGCGTCGTTGGAGTTGAGCACCATCGAGGCCGTCTTCTGGATCTGTTCGAAGCCCTTCTCCTCGAACTTCACCGTGACGCCCGGATGGCTCTTCTTGAACTCCTCGATCGCCTGCTGCCAGGCCACGCCCATCGCCCCGTTGGGGGCCTCGTAGTGCCAGAGCTTGAGCGTCTTGCCGTCGCCGCCCCCGCTGTCCGAGCCACCGCACCCGGTGAGCGCCGCGGCCCCCACCAGCGCGGCGGCCAGGAGGGCCGCCGTCCGTTTCTGTGCCTTCTTCTGTGCCTTCTTCCGTGCCTTCAACATCCGCTGCCTCTGGGAGGGTTGGAGGGGTCCGCACGATCGTCGAAGCGCTTCGATGGAGGAAGGTAGGTGGGGCTCTACGGGTACGTCAATGGCGTTGACAAAATGACTAGGCGTATCCCGGCTGCCGTCGGCGGCATGGACCGCCGGCGCGGCGATGGCAGGGCCGTGCGCGGGACGAGGCTCACGCTGTGGCTGCGCGGGCCTCATTCATCACGGTCAGGATTTCGTCCATGGCGGCCCGCCAGGCGGGATCGTCCTTACCGAGGGTATGCGCGGCGCGCCCGGCATCGCGCCGGCGGGCGGCCAGATCGGGGCGGCGCTCGACTTCGACTTCGGCCGCCCAGATGGTCAGCCATTGGCGGATGGGACCAAGGTCGTCGTGCTCGGCGGCCAGGGCGAATGCCTCGTTCTTCTGCTGCTCCATCTCACCCAGGCGATGGGGCGCGACGCGGGCGAGGGCGATGCGCAGGGCTTCCGGGGTGCGTTCCGGCCGGGGGACGAGGGCGCCCACGCTGTCCTCAGAGATTGACGCGGTTGATGTAGACCCGCTTGCGATGGGGGATCACCTGGTACCAGACGAGCAGCGTCCCCACGCTGTACGTGCGGAGACGGTGCGCGTCGGGGGTCTCGTCGAGGCGGCCATCAGGGCCGAGTCCGTGCGCTGCGAGATCGGCGAGGGCGCTGCCGATCACCTCGACCGCCTCCCGGTCCACGTCCTTCATGCCACCGACGACCCAGTCCGCGGCTGGGTTGTACTCCCAAGCCCAGCCGTTGGTGTCTTCGATCCCCTCGCCTCGTGTGTTCACGGGCTGATTCCAGCCTCGGCGGATGCCTCGTTGAGGATGCGGGCAACGGTCCGTTGAGCCGCTCGGAACTCCGCTTCGGTGGCCTGCGGGTCGCCCGTGACCTGTTCGGCCTCGCGCATCGCGCGTGCCCGGTCGGGGTGGCGCTCGATGGCGACGACAGTCGCCCACTTCTCCAGGAAGAGCCGCATCGGGGTGGTCGACGCGGCCTGCACGGCGCGGTCGAACGCCTCGCCCAGTTCGCGGTCGAACTCGGCGATGCGGCTGAGGTCGAGGCGTTTGACCGCTTCCCGCAAGGCGTCTCTCGTCATTGTCGGCTGAGGGAGGACGGGACCGTGCACGTGTTCCGGCTGTGTGCTCATGAGCGTCCTCCCGGGTTGAGCGGCATCCGTAGGAACCGTACCTGGGGTCGGGGCCCCGTATGCAATGCGAACACACGCGCGAGCCGTCAGTCCGCCTCCGGCGACCGCCGCAGCGCCCCCGTGCCGCTCGCCGCCGCGAGCAGGGCCAGTGCCGCGGCGGTCGCGGGGGCCGTGTAGCCCGCGGCCGGGCCCAGGTGGTCCACGGTCCAGCCGCCCGCCGCCGCGCCCGCCGAGATGCCGACGAGGAGGCCGGTGTACGCGGTCGTCATGCCCTCGTTGAGGCGGGCGGACGGGGTCAGCCGGTGGACGAGGGTCATGCCGCTGATCATTGTCGGCGCGGTTGCCATGCCCGCGACGAACAGCAGCGGCGCCAGGGACGCCGGACCGGCCGCCGCCAGCAGGGGGAGGACGGCCACGGCCATGGCCGCCACGCCCGCCAGGAAGCGGGCCGCCGCCGACCCGCGGACCGGCAGCGCGCCGAAGACCAGGCCCGCCGCGCAGGACCCGGCCGCCTGGAGCGCCAGGAGCGCGCTGCTCGCCGGGCCGTGGCCGTACGAGTCCACGGCCGCGACCGTCGCGACCTCCATCGACCCGAAGACCGCGCCGGTCGCCAGGAAGGTGACGACCACCACCCGCAGCCCCGGCGAGCGCAGCGGCGATCCGCCCGCGGAGTCCGTACGCGGCTGCGGCGGCGGCTCGGTGCGGCGCTGCGCCGCGAACAGCAGGGTGCCGGTCACGAGCAGCACCGCCGCCGTCGCCAGCCCCGCCTCCGGGAACACCGCCGTGCACAGCACCATCGCCAGCGCGGGGCCGGCCATGAAGCACACCTCGTCGACGACCTGCTCGAAGGAGTTGGCGGTGTGCCGGGCGGCCGGGTCGTCGCGGTGGACGGACGCCCAGCGGGCGCGCGTCATCGAGCCGAGGCTCGGCACGCCGGAGGAGCCCGCCGCGCAGAGGAACAGCGCCCAGGCCGGGGCCCCGTGGTGGACGCACAGCAGCGTGGCCGTGGCGCCCAGCGCGAAGACGGCGACCGCCGGGACCGCGACCCGCGCCTGTCCGTGGCGGTCCACCAGCCGGCCCAGCAGCGGCCCGGTCACGGCCGTCACCGCGATGCCGGTGGCCGAGACCGCGCCGGCCAGGGCGTACGAGTCGCGCACGGTGGCGATCATGACCACCATGCTGACCCCCAGCATCGTCCCCGCCAGCCGTCCCACCAGCGCGGCGAGCGTGAACGCGGCCGCCCCGGGGGTGGCAAACAGCCGCCGGTAGGGGGAGAGGAACGACCGGCGGGGCGGGTGGGGCTCAGGGCCGCGATCATCAGTTATTTGTTGTGCGTTTGCGTAGGGCGTGCCGCCCGTCGCGCGGGGCGTCGCAGCGGGGGCGGTGTCCGGCGTGC
Source organism: Streptomyces sp. NPDC097640 (assembly GCF_040302705.1). Lineage (NCBI taxonomy): Bacteria > Bacillati > Actinomycetota > Actinomycetes > Kitasatosporales > Streptomycetaceae > Streptomyces > Streptomyces sp. NPDC097640. The sequence continues at coordinate 62,605 of NZ_JBEOSB010000031.1, read as the reverse complement.
GCGCCGTGCCGCTCCGCGTACGCCGGACGGTCGGCACAACCGGCCTGGAGGCGAGGAAGAGGATCACCCCTTTACGGTCGCGGGCGGACCCGCGGCCGGTCCAACACCTGATACGCGGCCATTCACGCACCTGTGTTGTGAAACGCGCGTGCTGTTGAATGCACGCGTGCCCAAGGACATCGAGCCCCGTCTGCTGCGCGCCTTCACCGCCGTCGCCGACGAGCTGCACTTCACCCGCGCCGCCGCCCGGCTGTACGTCGCCCAGCAGGCGCTCAGCCGCGACATCCGGCGCCTGGAGCGGGAGCTGGGCGCCGAGCTGTTCGTACGGACGACCCGGCAGGTGGCGCTGACCGCCGAGGGTACGCGGCTGCTGCCGTACGCGCGGCGGGTGTTGGCGGCGCAGGAGGAGCTGGCCGCCGCGTTCGGGGGCGGCGGGGCGGGAGCGGGACGGCCGCTGGTCGTCGACGTCGGCGCGCCGGTGTCCACCGGGAGCGAGGTGCTGGCCGAGGCGCGTGGCCGGATATCGCCGGAGGTGGAGCTGGTGGCGCGCTTCCACAGCGGGCTGACCGGGGCCGCCGCCGAACTGCTCGCGGGGCGCCTGGACGTGTCGTTCGGGCGCGTCGGCGGGCTCGACCCGGCGGTGCTCGCGCGCTTGGACCACCAGCTGATCCGCTACGAGCGGATGGCCGTGGTGCTGCGCGAGGAGCACCCCCTCGCCCGGCTCCCCGAGGTCCCGCTGGACGCGCTCGCGGGGGAGACGCTGTACGCGGCCGCGGGCAACGCGGCCACCGCGGAGTGGACGGATCTGGCCATGCAACTGTTCGCGGGGCGCGGCATCGTGATGGCCGAGCCGTTTCCGGAGATCGAGGGCGTCGAGGAGTTCACCCGGGTGGTGGCCAAGCGGCGCTGGTCGGTGCTGGCGAGCACGGTGTTCATCGCCATGCCCGGCGCCGTGCTGCGGCCGCTGACCGGCCCCGTGCCGCTGTCGCCCGTCTCCATGGTCTGGCGGCGCGGACTGCGCCACCCGGGGCTCGACGCCCTGCGCGCGGCCGCGGCGACGCTCGGGGCGGCGGGGGAGGCCGGGGAGGCCGGGGGGTGGCTCGACGCCCCGCCCGGCAGCTGGCTGCCCGGCCCGGAGGCCGCCGAGGCGGCCCAAGCGGCGGCCCAGGCGGCCCAGCCCTCCCGGTGACCGGGGGCCGGGGGCCGGTGACCGGGGGCCGTTGTGGCAACCCTCACCACGCCCCCCGCTCCCGGGTGAGAGCAAGGTTTCTTCCGCGTCACCTGCCGCCACAGCGCGGAAATCCGTACTTCCTACCGTCGTCAGGCAGCGAAACCGCGCACCAGTGGCGACACCCGAGCGAGATCTGTGGAGGCGTGATGACTGCCCCGAACACCACCGCCGCACGCAAAGGGGGCCGCTGGATAGAACAGTGGGACCCGGAGGACGAGACCTTCTGGAAGGAGAAGGGCGAGAAGATCGCCACCCGGAATCTCTGGTTCTCCATCCTCTCCGAGCACATCGGCTTCTCCATCTGGAGCCTGTGGTCGGTGATGGTCCTCTTCATGGGGCCGGAGTACGGCGTGGACCCGGCCGGGAAGTTCTTCCTGGTCGCGATGCCCACCCTGGTCGGCGGAATCCTGCGCGTCCCCTACACCTTCGCCGTCGCCCGCTTCGGCGGCCGCAACTGGACGATCGTCAGCGCCGTGCTGCTGCTGGTGCCGGCCATCACCGCCGCCATGGTGATGAAGCCCGGCACCTCGTACACCACCTTCATGGTCGTCGCGGCGCTCACCGGGGTCGGCGGCGGTAACTTCGCGTCCTCCATGACGAACATCAACTCCTTCTACCCGCTGCGGAAGAAGGGCTGGGCGCTCGGCCTCAACGCGGGCGGCGGCAATATCGGCGTGCCCGTCATCCAGCTGATCGGCCTGCTGGTCATCGGCACGGCCGGGGCGGCCCACCCGCGCGTGGTGCTCGGCGTCTATATCCCGCTGATCGTGGTCGCGGCGGTGCTCGCGGCGGTGTTCATGGACAACCTGGCGCCGGTGAGGAACGACGGCGGGGCCGCCAAGGAGGCGGCGCGGGACGCGCACACCTGGATCATGTCGTTCCTGTACATCGGCACCTTCGGGTCGTTCATCGGCTACAGCTTCGCCTTCGGCCTCGTCCTCCAGAACCAGTTCGACCGCACCCCGCTCCAGGCCGCCTCGCTCACCTTCATCGGCCCGCTGCTCGGCTCCCTCATCCGCCCCATCGGCGGCCGTCTCGCCGACACCTACGGCGGCGCGCGGATCACGCTGTGGAACTTCGCCGCCATGTCCGCCGCGGCCGTGGTGGTCGTCTACGCGTCCGCGGAGAAGTCCCTGGGCGTCTTCCTGGTCGGCTTCATCGCCCTGTTCGTGCTCAGCGGGCTCGGCAACGGCTCCACGTACAAGATGATCCCCGGCATCTTCCAGGCCAAGGCGGTCGCGCGGGGGCTCACGGGCGAGGAGGCCGCGGCGTACGGGCGGCGGCTGTCGGGCGCCGCGATGGGGCTGATCGGCGCGGTCGGCGCGCTCGGCGGGCTCGGCATCAACCTGGCCTTCCGGGAGTCCTTCCTGAACGCGCACACCGGGACCCCGGCCTTCGTCTCCTTCCTCGTCTTCTACGCCCTGTGCGCCGCCGTCACCTGGGCCGTATACCTCCGCGGGGCCCGCCCGGCGGCACGGCCGACCGCGGCGGAGGCGCAGGAGCCGCAGGAGCCGCAGAGCGCGCGGCAGCCCGCCTACGCGGACGTCTGACCCCGGTCGTCAGGCAGGATTGGTTTCAGCTTCGGTTGGACGGACGGGGAGCGTACGGCACGGGGCGCGCGTTCCCCGTCCGTACGCCCCGTTACACCCGGGAAACCTCCGCGAACCGCGACCGTCACTCGCCGGCCACAGGATGGCCGTCGAGATGAGGCCGCGGAGGGCGCCCATACGACAGCGGATCGGGACGAGAACCATGCACCGAGACCACAGCGCCGCGACCGGCCCCGCCCCAGGGCCCGCGGCGATCAGCCCTGCCGCAGAGCCCACGGCGAGCGAACCCGCCGCGGCCCCCCGTGCCACCGGGTCCGCGGACATCGGGCCGCTCGCCGGGTTCACCGTCGGGGTCACCGCCGCCCGCCGCGCGGATGAGCTCGGCGCGCTGCTGCGGCGGCGCGGCGCGGCCGTCATGCACGCGCCCGCGCTGCGCATCGTGCCGCTCGCGGACGACGCGGAGCTGCTCACCGCCACCAAGCAACTGCTCGACCAGGCCCCCGACATGGTGATCGCCACCACCGCCATCGGCTTCCGGGGCTGGGTCGAGGCCGCCGACGGCTGGGGCCTCGGGGACGCCCTGCTGGGCCGGCTGCGGGGCGCCCGGCTGCTGGCCCGCGGCCCCAAGGTGCGCGGCGCGATCCGGGCCGCCGGGCTCACCGAGGAGTGGTCCCCGGCGTCCGAGTCGCTGGCCGAGGTGCTCGACCGGCTTCTGGAGGAGGGGGTCGACGGCAGCCGCGTCGCCGTCCAGCTGCACGGCGAGCCGCTGCCCGGCTTCATCGAGTCGCTGCGCGCGGCGGGCGCTGAGGTGGTCGGCGTGCCGGTGTACCGGTGGATGCCGCCCGAGGACATCGGCCCCGTCGACCGCCTCCTCGACGCGACCGTGGCCCGCGCCCTGGACGCCGTGACCTTCACCAGCGCCCCCGCCGCCGCGAGCCTGCTGGACCGGGCCGAGCGGCGCGGCATGCGCGAGGAGTTGCTGGACGCGCTGCGCCACGATGTGCTGCCCGCGTGTGTCGGGCCGGTCACCGCGCTGCCCCTGGAGGCCCATGACGTGCCCACCAGCCAGCCCGAGCGCTTCCGCCTCGGCCCGCTCGTCCAGCTCCTCACCCGCGAACTGCCGGGCCGGGTCAGGCCGCTGCCGGTCGCCGGGCGCCGTCTGGAGATCCGCGGCCACGCGGTCCTGGTCGACGGCGAGCTGCGGAGCGTCCCCCCGGCGGGCATGGCCCTGCTGCGCGCCCTGGCCCGCCGCCCCGGCTGGGTCGTCGCCCGCGCCGACCTGCTGCGCACCCTGCCGGGCGCGGGGCGCGACGAGCACGCGGTCGAGACGGCGATGGCCCGGCTGCGCACGGCCCTCGGCACCCCGAAGCTCATCCAGACGGTCGTCAAGCGCGGCTACCGGCTGGCCCTCGACCCCTCGGCGGACACCAAGTACGCCGACGTCTGACCGCCCGCCGGGCCCCCGCCGGAACTCGCGGCCTTTACCACGCCTCGGGCCGGAAGCTCCGGTCTTGCTCAAGAGCGGGACCGGTCCGCGGGTCCCTCGGCACAATGACCGCATGCATGGAGCCGATCACACACCGCCAACCGAGGTGAGGCTGGCGGTGGACGGAGACGGGGCCGACGACGAGCTGCGGTCGCTGTACGACTGGCTCGGCCACGAGGACGAGCTGCGCGGCCGCCTGGAGCTGCGCCCCCGCCCCCTGGCCGAGGGCGAGATGGGCGGGGTGCTGGACGTGCTGGCCGTGACGCTCGGGGCCGGCGGCATCGGCGGGTTGATCTCGTCCGTGTCCACCTGGCCGGGCCTGCGCCGGAGCGACGTCACGGTCACCGTCACCGCGGCCGACGGGCGCGACGTCACCATCGACGTACGAGGGGCCGCCGACCCGCTGGCCGTCATCCGGGAAGCCGAGCGCCTGACCGCGCCGCCGCGGGAGTGACGGCCGCGTGACCGGGACCTGGTTCGCCGACGCCGCCTCCAGCCGGGTGGTGCTCCTCGGCTCGGGCGAGTACGACAAACTCGATGACCTCCCCGCCGTCCGCAACAACCTGACGGACCTGCGGCACGCCATCACCGAGTCCGAGCACGGACTGCTCGTCGGGCGGCCCGACGAGCACTGCGCGGTGCTGGGCCCGGGCGGCGAGCCGGCCACCCGGGAGGCCATCGGCGCGGCGCTCTCCCGAGCCGGCCGCGAGGCCACCGAGCTGCTGCTGGTCTACTAATCCGGCCATGGGCTCGTCGACGACGACGGCATGCTGCACCTGGCGCTCGAACACACCGATCCGAAGCGGCTCGGCTTCACCGCCGTGCCGCTGGATGTGATCATGCGTGATCTCGCCAGAGCGCGGGCGCGGGCCCGGGTGCTGATCCTGGACTGCTGCTTCTCCGGGCGGGCGATCGGCGTGATGGCACCGCCGGGTGGCCTGCTGTCCGGTCAGCTGCCCGCGAGCGGCACCTACGTCCTGACCTCCACGGGCGCGACCAAGACGTCCCATGTGCCCCGCGGGTCCCGGCACAGCGCCTTCACCGGCGCCCTGTTGGGCGCGCTCGGCGAGGCGGAGCCGCTGAATCTGGACCAGATCTACGAACGTGTGCGGGGCGAGCTCTGCGGTCGCGGGCTGCCCAGCCCCGAGCGCCGTACCACGGGCGGCGCCGGAGGGCTCGCCCTGGCGCGCGGACCCATCCGGGTGGGCACGGACCCGGCCAGGGCGCTCCGGTGGTGGCACCGCCCGTCGCTCCCGTGGAAGGCGGCGGTCGCGACGGGGGCCGTGGTCACCGTGGCCACCGCGGGGGTGGCGGTCGCCGGGGCCCTGCCCTGGCAGCACCCGCGGGACGAACGGACCACGGAGGGCGAACGGACCCCGACCCCATCGGCCACCACCGGCCACGGCCCCGGCACGCGTCCGACGAGCACGGCCTCCGGGGCGAGTCCGTCCAGCCGCCCGCCCCGGCCCACCACAGAGGAGTTGAAGGTCGAGCTGTTCAAGTCGAACCGGACCTCCGACGGCACCGTCACCATCGATCTGAAGGGCGCGGTGGGTGCCGTCGACCGCGGCAAGGTCAGTGAGGTGTTCGGCGGTGGGGAAGGCCAGACCGGCGGGGGTGGCGGCGTCAGGGCCGGCGACACCAATGGAGGCACCGCCAATGGGTTCGTCAACGTCGCCGTCGACGCCCTGGGGCGGACGTGCAGCGCCCACGGGCTGGCCCTGGGGGGAGTCGACCTTGGTGACCGGTCCCGGCCACAAGTGGGCCAAAATCACGGTGGTTCACGTCGAGAACGCGACATCGGACGGCTCCAAGGACATCACCGCGACGTTCCGGATCTCCCAGGGGCGGGGCGAAACCCCTCAGGGCAACAAGACGTGCGCGTGAGGCCGCCGACAGGCGCGGCCGTGGGGGTTCCGGGCCCGGGCCGGGGCGGGCACTCTGGGAGTGCGTGATTTCCGCTGTCCGCGCGCGATCCGCGCGAACCGCACGACCGCGCGCAGCCCCCCACCGAGGCGCCACGAGCGCCTCAGCCCGAAGGAGTGACAGGAACATGGCGTCGGCGTCGCCCTATGACCTGCGGTTCGACTCCGGGCGGCTGTGTCTTGACCTGGTGGCCACCGTCGGCGGGCGGCTGAGCGAGGCGCCGGTCGAGCGGCTGGACGGGGTGGAGCGGCTCAGGGCGTGGCTCGTCGGCGCGGGCCTGGTGCCCCGCGGCACCGCCCTCGAGACCGTCGACGGCGGCTGGCTCATCCGCTTCCGCGCCGCGCGCGACCTGCTCCACCGCATCGTGCACACCGAGGTCGAGGGCCGCGCCGCGGGCCCCGACCTGGAGCGGGTGAACGCGCTGGCCTCCACCGCCCCGCCCGCCGTGCGAGCCGTACGCGGCGCCGACGGCACCCTCGTCCGCAGGCTCGCCGCCGCGCCCGACTGCGGCGCGCTGCTGGCCCAAGTGGCGCGGGACGCAGTGGAATTACTCACAGATCCGGTGGCGCGCGGGCAGCTGCGGCAGTGCGAGGGGGAGACCTGCTCGCTGGTGTACCTCGACACCTCGCGCGGGCGCCGCCGGCGCTGGTGCTCCAGCGAGGTCTGCGGCAACCGCGAGCGCGTGGCCCGGCACCGCCGACGGGTCACCCGGGCCTGACGGGCGCACGCCGGAGCGCCCGGCCGGATACCGTCAGAACGCCGCCTGACGCGGTGTCATCGCAGCTCACAGTACCGTTAGTTGAGGGGTGCCGAACGCTGTATAGCGCAATTGCGCGTACATCACAGCAAATTTGTTGAACATGGAAGTGTTACCCACCGTACCCCCTCGACCGCGCGGTGGGGATTACGCAAGGATGCTCCCGTGACCGAGAGGACGACACCGGACGACGCGCTCATGCGCGCGCTCTATGAAGAGCACGCGGGCCCGCTTCTCGCCTTTGTCCTCCGCCTTGTCGGGGGCGACCGGCACCGGGCGGAGGACGTGGTCCAGGAGACGCTCCTGCGGGCCTGGCGCAACGCCGACCAACTGCGGAGCACCGGCGGCTCGCTGCGCCCCTGGCTGGTGACCGTGGCCCGGCGCATCGTCATCGACGGTCACCGCGGCCGCCGCGCCCGCCCCCAGGAAGTCGACGCCGCCCCCCTGCACGCCGTGCCCGCCGCCGACGAGATCGACCGGGCGCTGCGCATGATGACCATCTCCGACGCCCTCGCCGACCTCACCGATGCGCATAGAGAGGCATTGGTCGAGACATACTTCAAGGGGCGTACGGTGAACGAGGCGGCCGAGGTGCTGCGCGTACCGCCGGGGACGGTCAGGTCCCGGGTGTTCTACGCGCTGCGCGCCCTGCGGCTCTCGCTTGAGGAACGGGGGGTTACGGCATGATGCCGGCAGCGGAGGACCAGCAGCACACCGCCGTCGGCGCTTACGCCCTCGGCGTACTCGACGCGGCGGACGCGGCGCGCTTCGAGGAGCACCTGCTGGGCTGCGACCGATGCGCCGCCGAGCTCGACCAGCTGATGGGCATCCCGCCGCTGCTGGCCGAGTTCGCCACCTCCTCCGACGGCCGTACGGTTCTGGACCCCGCCACCATCACCGCCCGCCCCGGGCCCGAGCTCCTCGGCAAGCTGATGGACGACGTCAGCACCAGCCGCCGCGGGGGCCGCAGGCGCCGGCTGTTCCTGGTGGCCGCGGCCGCCGCGCTGATCATCGCCGGCCCGTTCGCCGGGGCCGCGCTGACCTCGGACGACGGCGGCGACGGCGGCAAGCCCCAGGTGGTGGCCGCCGCCCCCGCGAAGGCGGCGTTCGACCAGGGCCAAAAGTCCGTCGCGGTCGACCCCACCACCAAGGTCGACGCCACCGTCTCGCTCCAGGCCAAGGGCTGGGGCACCTCGGTGGCGCTCAAGCTCGGCAATGTGAAGGGCCCGAAGGCCTGCGACCTGGTCGCCGTCGGCAAGGACGGCCACGAGGAGACCATCACCACCTGGGCGGTGCCCAGCACCGGCTACGGCATCAAGGACGGCGACGCCTCGCGCTGGAGCAAGGAGCCGCTCTACGCCCTGGGCGGCGCGGCCATGAACCCCGACCAGATCGACCGCTTCGAGGTCCGCACCCTGGACGGCGACCGCCTGGCGGTGGTGAAGCTCTGAGTGGCCGGCGAGGCCGCTCGGCCACGGCCCGGAGCGCCCCCCTGGTGTACGGTTGACGGCTGCCCTACGCACACAGAAGGGGGCTTGGGTGGCCGCGCACAACGCCACGCACGCGAGCCGGAAGGCGAGACCGGACAGACCCGGCGGACCCGGGAAACCGGCCGCCGGGAAAGCCGCCGGGAAACGGGACGGCGCCGGGGACGGGACCCGCGAGCGGGAGATCCGCACCGAACAGGTGCATCTGGACCGCGTGTACCGGCGCCTCGAGGAGAAGATCCACGAGGCGGAGTTCCTGATGAACGACGCCGCCAAGCGCGGCCAGGTCGGCACGCCCGGCGCGCTCGCCGAGCGGGACGCCCAGGTCTTCCGCGCCGGGGTGCACCTCAACCGGCTCAACAGCGAGTTCGAGGACTTCCTCTTCGGCCGTATCGACCTGCTGCTCGGCAAGGACGGGGAGCGCGGCCCGGACGGCGCGTACACCTCCGTCGAGCCCGCCGACGACGCGATCCTCCCCGGCGAGGACGGCGAGGACGGCGGCGGCCGCGCGGAGATCGCCGAGACGCTGCACATCGGCCGCATCGGCGTGCTGGACGCCGACTACGCCCCCCTGGTCATCGACTGGCGCGCGCCCGCCGCCGCGCCTTTCTACCGCTCCACCCCCGTCGCCCCCGGCCGGGTCGTGCGCCGCCGCGTCATCCGCAGCAAGGGGCGCCGGGTGCTCGGCGTCGAGGACGACCTGCTGCGCCCCGAGCTGACCGCGACCCTGGACGGCGCGGAGCTGCCGGTCGTCGGCGACGGCGCGCTGATGGCCGCGCTCGGCCAGGCCCGCGGCCACACCATGCGCGACATCGTGGCCTCCATCCAGGCCGAGCAGGACCTGGTGATCCGCGCCCCCGCCGCCTCCGTCACCGAGGTGGAGGGCGGCCCCGGCACCGGCAAGACCGCGGTCGCGCTGCACCGCGCCGCGTATCTGCTCTACCAGGACCGGCGGCGGTACGCGGGCGGGATCCTGGTCGTCAGCCCCACCCCGCTGCTGGTCGCCTACACCGAGGGCGTGCTGCCCTCGCTCGGCGAGGAGGGGCAGGTGGCGATCCGCGCGGTCGGGTCGCTGGTGGACGGCGCCGAGGCCACCACGTACGACGAGCCGGCCGTGGCCCGCGTCAAGGGCTCCTCGCGGATGACCCGGGTGCTGCGCAAGGCCGCGCGCGGCGCCCTGGAGCTGCCCGCGGGCCCCGGCCGGGCGGCCGGGCAGGCGGCCGGGCCGCCGGAGCGGCTGCGCGTCGTGGCGTTCGGCGCCCGCCTCGAGCTGGACGCCGACGAACTGCGCCGGATCCGGGAGTCCGCGCTGGGCGGCACCGCCCCCGTCAACCTCCTGCGCCCGCGCGCCCGCCGGCTGCTGCTGGACGCGCTGTGGACCAAGTCAGGCGGCGCCCGCCGCTACACCGACCCCGAGCTGGCCGCCGAGGCGCGCGAGGGCTTCGACGAGGACATCTCCACCGAGGACGACTTCCTCGGCTTCCTGGCCGCCTGGTGGCCCGAGCTCACCCCGCGCGCCGTGCTGGCCGCGATGGCCGACGAGAAGCGGCTGGCCCGCTGGTCCCGGCGGGTGCTCGGCCAGCGCGAGGTACGCCAGCTGGCCCGCTCGCTGAACCGGCTGGGCGCGGACGGCCAGGGCCCGCTGTCGGTGCACGACGTGGCGCTGCTGGACGAGCTGCACACCGTCCTGGGCGCTCCGGCCCGGCCCGCCAGGCCCCGCGAGGCCGACCCGCTGGACCAGCTGACCGGTCTTGAGGAGCTGACCACCTACGCCGACCGGACCTCGTCGCGCCGCAGCCGCGCGGACCGCGCCGAGCAAGAGCGCGCCGACTACGCCCATGTGATCGTCGACGAGGCGCAGGACCTGACCCCGATGCAGTGGCGCATGATCGGGCGGCGCGGCCGCCACGCCACCTGGACGGTGGTCGGGGACCCGGCGCAGAGCTCCTGGTCGGACCCGGACGAGGCGGCCGAGGCCCGCGCCGAGGCGCTGGGCAGCCGCCCGCGCCGCCGCTTCACGCTGACCGTGAACTACCGCAACCCTTCGGAGATCGCCGAGGTCGCCGCGAAGGTCCTCGCGCTCGCCATGCCCGGCGCCCGGGCGCCCGAGGCGGTCCGCTCCACGGGCCTGGTCCCGCGCTTCGCACCTATGGCTGACGGCGGGGACCTGGCCGCGCGCGTGCGCGAGGAGACGCGGCGCCTGCTGGACGAGGTGGACGGCACCGTCGGCGTGGTCGTCGCCATGCGGCGGCGGGCGGCGGCGCGCCGCTGGCTGGAGGGTCTCGGCGACCGCGCCGTGGCGCTGGGCAGCCTGGAGGCCAAGGGCCTGGAGTACGACGCGACGGTCGTGGTCTCGCCCGCGGAGATCGCCGACGAGTCCCCGGCCGGGCTGCGGGTGCTGTACGTGGCGCTGACGCGCGCCACGCAGCGGCTGACCGTGCTGTCGGGGGAGCGGGACGACCCGGACGAGCAGGGCGTCCCCGATCTGCTGAGGGACTGAGCCGAACGGGTGCCGCGCCTCCGGGGCGGAAACGACCCCGCGAAACAACCCGCGAAAACAACCCGTGGGGGAGGGAATCACTTCCCGGGATGGTTTGTTAGCCTTGCTGTTGGCACCGGCTCGATCCAAGCCCCCGGGCCCAACCTTCGTCGCTTCGAGCGACCACTTGCCGCGAGGCGAGCATGGCGGGTCGGTGCCACCTATACATCTACATCTCTGAAGAGGTCCGCGTCGGCGCTTGGGCGACGCGGACCTCTTCGTCGTCTTCATCGGGCTGAACAATATTTCCGAAACTCGAGCCCGGTTACGCGGTACCGGAAGGTAGGTGTAACCATCTGAAGACCACTGTCCGAGGGCGGGCCGGCGAACCATCACCGGTGCCCGGGACAACCTGGAACAAGGGAAAGCAGAGGAAGTCGGCCATGGCAACGGCGCCCAGCGTCTCGTACTCGATGACGGTCCGGCTGGAGGTCCCCGCGAGCGGCACTGCGGTCAGCCAGCTCACCACGGCCGTGGAGTCCTCCGGAGGCTCGGTCACCGGCCTCGACGTGACCGCTTCCGGCCACGAGAAGCTCCGGATCGACGTCACCATCGCCGCGACCTCCACCGCACACGCCGACGAGATCGTCGAGAAGCTGCGCGGCATCGAGGGCGTCTCGCTCGGCAAGGTCTCCGACCGTACGTTCCTGATGCACCTCGGCGGCAAGATCGAGATGTCGTCGAAGCACCCGATCCGCAACCGTGACGACCTGTCCATGGTCTACACCCCGGGTGTCGCCCGGGTCTGCCAGGCCATCGCCGAGAACCCCGAGGACGCCCGCCGCCTCACCATCAAACGCAACAGCGTCGCGGTGGTCACCGACGGCTCCGCGGTCCTGGGCCTGGGCAACATCGGTCCCAAGGCCGCCCTGCCCGTCATGGAGGGCAAGGCGGCCCTCTTCAAGCGCTTCGCGGGCATCGACGCCTGGCCGCTCTGCCTGGACACTCAGGACACCGACGCCATCGTCGAGATCGTCAAGGCCATCGCCCCCGGCTTCGCGGGCATCAACCTGGAGGACATCTCCGCCCCCCGCTGCTTCGAGATCGAGGCCCGGCTGCGCGAGGCCCTCGACATCCCCGTCTTCCACGACGACCAGCACGGCACCGCCATCGTGGTGCTCGCCGCGCTCACCAACGCGCTGCGCGTCGTCAACAAGAAGATCGGCGATGTGCGGGTGGTCATGTCCGGCGCGGGCGCGGCCGGCACCGCCATCCTCAAGCTGCTGATCGCCGCGGGCGTGCGCCACGCGGTGGTCGCGGACATCCACGGCGTCGTGCACGCCGGGCGCGAGGACCTGACCGGCGCGAACGGCAACTCCGACATGACCGCGCTGCGCTGGATCGCCGACAACACCAACCCCGAGGGCGTCACCGGCACCCTCAAGGAGGCCGTGCGCGGCGCCGACGTCTTCATCGGCGTCTCCGCCCCGAACGTCCTGTCGGGCGACGACGTGGCCGCCATGGCCGAGGACGCGATCGTCTTCGCGCTGGCCAACCCCGACCCCGAGGTCGACCCGGCGATCGCCCGCCAGACCGCCGCCGTGGTCGCCACCGGCCGCTCCGACTTCCCGAACCAGATCAACAACGTGCTGGTCTTCCCGGGCGTCTTCCGTGGCCTGCTGGACGCGCAGTCGCGTACCGTGAACGACGACATGATGCTGGCCGCGGCCCGGGCGCTCGCGGACGTCGTCCACGACGACGAGCTGAACGCCAACTACATCATCCCGAGCGTTTTCAACGACAAGGTGGCGGGCGCGGTCGCCGGCGCGGTGCGGGTCGCGGCCAAGGCTGTGACCGGTACCACGGGGGTCTAGGCCGGGCTCGGCGCGTCGTACGGCGCGTCGCGCGGCGTTCAGCCGATCGGGCCCCCATAGGGTGTCGGGCAGAAAACGGCCGCCACGGCGCTTTTCGCGCGACTCACCAGGGCACCGGATTGGCTTTCCCGCCACAGGTGGGGGCAGGATGCGTTCCGGGCGCGAGGGTCTGAACAGCAGACCCGGGTCCGGGGACTGTCCGAGGGCCCTGGCAGCATCGGCTTCGATCTCACGCCTAATGGCAAGATGAACACGGGAGTACAACATGAACCGCAGTGAGCTGGTGGCCGCTCTGTCGGAGCGCGCCGAGGTGACCCGAAAGGACGCCGACGCCGTTCTGTCCGCCCTCGCCGAGGTGGTCGGAGAGATCGTGGCCAAGGGCGACGAGAAGGTCACCATCCCCGGCTTCCTCACCTTCGAGCGCACCCACCGTGCCGCTCGCACCGCGCGCAACCCGCAGACCGGTGAGCCGATCGAGATCCCGGCCGGCTACAGCGTGAAGGTCTCCGCGGGCTCCAAGCTCAAGGAAGCCGCCAAGGGCAAGTAAGACCCCATACGAAGGGGCGGCCACCCAATCGGAGGGTGGCCGCCCTTTCGGCGTTCCTGCGGCCCCTGAAGCCGCTCCCCGGCCCCTTGGTCCCCGTCCGGGGCCTTGACGCCTGCGGCGGGCCCACGCGGCGGAGTTCTTCCCCACCCCGCCCCTTCCCGTAACCAGGGGCTTCGCCCCTGGACCCCTGGGGTCTGGGGCGGAGCCCCCACGCGGCGGAGCCGCACATGGACAGGGGCCGGGAAGGGGCGGGGTGGGGTAGAAGCCGCCGGAGGCCTCCTAGGAGGCGTCTTCGGCGCCGGGCAGCTCGACCTTGGCGCCCAGTTCCACGAGCTTGCTCATGCTGCGTCTACCCGGGGGATAACCCCCGGACCCCCAGCCGGGGGCGGCGACGGGGCTCAGGCGGTCTCTTCCGCGCCCGGCAGCTCGACCTTGGCGCCCAGTTCCACGAGCTTGCTCATGCTGCGTCTACCCGGGGGATAACCCCCGGACCCCCAGCCGGGGGCGGCGACGGGG
>NZ_JBEOSB010000031.1:0-48654 GCF_040302705.1 Streptomyces sp. NPDC097640 | reverse complement strand
GGCTCAGGCGGTCTCTTCCGCGCCCGGCAGCTCGACCTTGGCGCCCAGTTCCACGAGCTTGCTCATGAAATTCTCGTAGCCGCGGTTGATCAGGTCGATGCCGTGGACCCGGGACGTGCCCTGGGCGGCCAGGGCCGCGATGAGGTACGAGAAGCCGCCGCGCAGGTCGGGGATGACCAGGTCGGCGCCCTGGAGCCGGGTCGGGCCCGACACGACCGCCGAGTGCAGGAAGTTCCGCTGGCCGAAGCGGCAGGCGGAGCCGCCCAGGCACTCGCGGTAGAGCTGGATGTGTGCGCCCATCTGGTTGAGCGCGGAGGTGAAGCCCAGGCGCGACTCGTACACCGTCTCGTGGACGATGGACAGCCCGGATGCCTGGGTCAGGGCCACGACCAGGGGCTGCTGCCAGTCGGTCTGGAAGCCGGGGTGGACGTCCGTCTCCAGGGCGATGGCGTTGAGCTTGCCGCCCGGGTGCCAGAACCGTATGCCCTCGTCGTCGATGTCGAACGCGCCGCCGACCTTGCGATACGTGTTCAGGAAGGTCATCATCTCGCGCTGGCTGGCGCCGCGCACATAGATGCTGCCCTCGGTCGCGAGCGCCGCGCTCGCCCAGGAGGCGGCCTCCAGGCGGTCCGGCAGGGCGCGGTGGTTGTAGCCGTCGAGCTTGTCGACGCCGGTGATCCGGATCGTGCGGTCGGTGTCCATGGAGATGATCGCGCCCATTTTCTGGAGGACGCAGATCAGGTCTTCGATCTCCGGCTCGACGGCCGCGTTGGAGAGCTCCGTCACGCCCTCGGCGAGCACCGCCGTCAGCAGCACCTGCTCGGTGGAGCCGACCGACGGGTACGGCAGGCGGATCTTGGCGCCGCGCAGCCGCTGCGGGGCCTCCAGGTACTGGCCGTCCGCCCGCTTCTCGATCGTGGCGCCGAACTGGCGCAGCACGTCGAAGTGGAAGTCGATCGGCCGGCCGCCGATGTCACAGCCGCCCAGGCCCGGGATGAAGGCGTGGCCGAGGCGGTGCAGCAGCGGGCCGCAGAAGAGGATGGGGATGCGCGAGGAGCCCGCGTGCGCGTCGATGTCGGCGACGTTCGCGCTCTCCACGTGGGTGGGGTCCAGCACCAGCTCGCCGGCCTCGTCACCCGGGCGTACCGTGACGCCGTGCAGCTGGAGCAGCCCGCGCACCACCCGCACGTCGCGGATGTCGGGGACGTTGCGCAGCCGGCTCGGCCCACTGCCGAGCAGCGCGGCGACCATGGCCTTGGGCACGAGGTTCTTCGCGCCGCGGACACGGATCTCGCCTTCGAGCGGGGTGCCGCCGTGGACGAGCAGGACATCGTTCGAGCGGGTCATCTGGTCTCGCGTTCCTGGGACGGTCAGGGCCAAAAGGCAAGAGTAATAGCCGAGGAGAGCGCCTCCGCATGCCCGAGGCGCCCACGGAACCGACATGAATGTGTCACAACACGTTCGGTTCAGATCAGAAAACGGACGGTTACGTGCGCCGTTCTTGCTGTCGTACGCCCCGACCTGCACTCACTCGGGACTCGTCTTCCACTCCCCCTCCGGGGCAAACATGCGGGATCATGTGTCCATGACCGAGGTGTCCTCGCTCACAGGACGGCTGCTAGTCGCGACACCGGCGCTGGCGGACCCGAACTTCGACCGCGCGGTGGTGCTCCTCCTCGACCACGACGAGGAGGGGTCGCTGGGCGTCGTGCTCAACCGCCCGACCCCGGTGGGGGTCGGCGACATCCTGGAGTCCTGGGCCGCGCTGGCCGGGGAGCCGGGGGTGGTGTTCCAGGGCGGCCCGGTGTCGCTGGACTCCGCGCTGGGGGTCGCCGTGGTCCCCGGCGAGGCCGGGAGAGCCGCCTCCTCGGTGACCGAGGACGGGCCGCTCGGCTGGCGCCGGGTGCACGGCGCGATCGGGCTCGTCGACCTGGAGGCGCCGCCCGAGCTGCTGGCCGCCGCCGTCGGCTCGCTGCGGATCTTCGCGGGCTACGCCGGGTGGGGGCCCGGGCAGCTGGAGGACGAGCTGTCCGACGGCGCGTGGTACGTCGTGGAGTCCGAGCCGGGCGATGTCTCCTCGCCCGCCCCGGAGCGGCTGTGGCGGGCGGTGCTGCGCCGCCAGCGCAGCGAACTGGCGATGGTCGCCACCTATCCCGACGACCCCTCGCTCAACTAGGGGTGGTGCGTGCCGGGTGGCGGCGACACCGGCCGATGCCGCGGGAGGCGCTGATCCGTCGTTCGCTCCGCGCGTGAGTACCCTAGGGCTGTATGAGCACTCTTGAGCCCGAGCGCGGGGCAGGCACGGGGACCCTCGTAGAGCCGACACCTCAGGTGTCGCACGGTGACGGCGACCACGAGCGCTACGCCCATTACGTACAGAAGGACAAGATCATGGAGAGCGCGCTCTCCGGATCTCCGGTGGTGGCACTCTGCGGCAAGGTCTGGGTCCCGGGCCGCGACCCGAAGAAGTACCCGGTCTGCCCCATGTGCAAGGAGATCTTCGACGGCATGGGCGCCGGTGGCGACAAGGGCAAGGACGGCGACAAGAAGTAGCTGACCGGCTCTGCGCCCCGGCGCCACCCGCCGGAGCCCCGCGCGCGTGACACGCCCGGCCCGCGCCCCCTCATCCGGGGGCCGCGGGCCGGGCGTGCCGTGCCGTGTGGGTCCATATGTTTCCTGTGTCCGCATGCCGCGCGGTCATATTTGGCATATGCCGCGCACCTCGCGGAATACCGCGTCGGCGGCGCGGACCGCGCCGCTAGGGTCGCCCTATGAGCGGGCGCGGGGAGAGCGGTGCCGAGCGGGCGGCCTACCTGGTCTTCGGCGCACGGGAGGTCGACGAGCCCGAGACGGAAGCGGCGGGCGGGTACCGCCAGTTCGAGAAGGACTGGGACGCCCAGCTGGACCGGTGCGCGCGGCTGGCCGCCGAGCGCGGCTACCGGCCGGCGGGCAGCTGTGTCGTCTCGGCCGCGCAGCCCACCCTTCCCAGGCTGCTGGAGTGGGCCGACGAGCCGGGCTGTGAGATCGTGCTGGTCGCCGGGCGCGGGGTGCTGGAGCGGATACGGAGCTGCTGGCCGGACTGGGGGCAGGTGGTGGTCCGGCTGGCGGCGGCGGGCGCCCGGGTGGAGGCCGTGCCGGATCCCGAACCGGGTGGCCCGGGCGGGCAGTTGCCGGGCGGCTGAGTACGGGTTCGCCAGGGCAGCGGAACGTTACAAATGGCGTAAAAGGTCGCGAACATCCGCGAAAGGACGCGTCTCGCCCATGAACTCAACGGACCTGATCCCGGCGCCCCACAGCGCGTACGAGCCGCTGTCCGACGCCCGATACCCCCTGGACCACCGGACCCTGCTGGACGCCGGCCCCGGCACCGAGGCCGCCGCGCGCTGGCTGAGGGCCACCGTCGGCGCCGCGACCGGACTGCCGCTGGCGCCAGGCGAGGCCGACGACAACCGCGTCGTGCTGCGCATCGACCCCGGGATCGGGCAGCGGCTCGGCCCCGAGGGCTATCGCATCGCCGTCGACGGTCACGCGATCAGGGTCGACGGCGGCGGCCCGGCCGGCGTCTTCTGGGCCGCGCAGACCCTCCGCCAACTGCTCGGCCCCGACGCCTTCCGGCGGGCGCCGATCGCGGCCCGGGCGGAGTGGACGGTGCCCTGCGGGGTGATCGAGGACGCCCCGCGCTTCGGCTGGCGCGGCCTGATGCTGGACGTGGCGCGGCACTTCATGCCCAAGGGCGATCTCCTCGCGTACCTCGACCTCATGGCCGCGCACAAGCTCAACGTGCTGCATCTGCACCTGACCGACGACCAGGGCTGGCGTCTGGAGATCCGCCGCTACCCCAGGCTCACCGAGGTCGGCTCCTGGCGCGAGCGCACCAAATTCGGGCACCGCGACTCACCGCTGTGGGACGAGCGCCCGCACGGCGGCCACTACACCCAGGACGACATCCGCGAGATCGTCGCGTACGCCGCCGAGCGGCACATCACCGTCATCCCGGAGATCGACGTCCCCGGGCACTCGCAGGCCGCCATCGCCGCTTACCCGGAGCTGGGCAACGCCGACGCCGTCGACACCGCCTCCCTCGGCGTCTGGACGACCTGGGGCGTCAATCCGAACGTACTCTCACCCGCCGACACCACGCTGCGCTTCTACGAGAACGTCCTCGAGGAGGTCCTGGAGCTCTTCCCGGGCACCTTCGTCCACATCGGCGGCGACGAGTGCCCCAAGGAGCAGTGGCGGGCCTCCCCGGCCGCCCAGGCCCGGATCCGGGAGCTGGGCCTGGCCGACGAGGACGAGCTCCAGAGCTGGTTCGTGGGCCACTTCGGCCACTGGCTCGCCGAGCGCGGCCGCCGCCTGATCGGCTGGGACGAGATCCTGGAGGGGACCGCCCTGGAGGCCGACCCGCCGGAAGGCGTCACGGCCGCGACAAAGGAGGCCGTCGGCGCGACCGGCCTGGCGGAGGGTGCCGTCGTGTCCTCCTGGCGCGGCTACGCGGGCGGCATCGCGGCCGCCCGCGCCGGCCACGACGTCGTCATGTGTCCCAAGCAGCAGGTCTACTTCGACTACCGCCAGGCGCCCGGCGACGACGAGCCGGTCCCCATCGGCTACGTGCGCACCCTGGAGGATGTCTACCGCTTCGAGCCGGTTCCCCCCGAGCTCACCGGCGCGGAGGCGGAGCGCGTGCTCGGCGCCCAGGCGAATGTCTGGACGGAGGTGCTGGAGGACCGGCGGCGCGTCGACTATCAGACATTCCCCCGCCTCGCCGCCTTCGCCGAAGCCGTGTGGTCGCCTCTCCCGCCCCCGTTCGAACGGGACTTCGCGGGCTTCGAGGCGCGCATGACGGCCCACTACGCGCGCCTGGACGCGCTCGGCGTGGACTACCGGCCCCCCGGCGGCCCGCGCCCCTGGCAGCGGCGCCCCGGTGTATCCGGACGTCCGATCGACGGGTCGCCCCCGATCGTGTGAGGCGCGCCGGAAGGTACGCCCCCCGGCGGCGCGCCCCTGGGACCGTGGTCCCCCGGCGCAACCCCAAGTCGTACAAGGGTCCCTGAAACGTGGCAATCCACACCTGGCGGAGACGTCGCCCGAAACCCGTACCATCCCCCTGGTCGGGGACGGATCCATGCTTCACGGACCCTCGCGACGGCGGACTCGGAAGATGTGCCAGAGTTGCCACGTCCGGGCTGTCAGCACGTACCGTACGGCGCAACAGCCGGGACACCGGGGAAGGGGCAGCTGGGTTGACCACGCACGCACCGCAGGCGGCGCACACGGTGACGTTGCCGAGCACGCTCGACGAGGCCGTGGCGGCGCTGGCCGCCATGCCCGCCGCCGTGCCCGTCGCGGGCGGAACCGATCTGATGGCCGCCGTCAACTCCGGGCTGCTGCGGCCCGCCGCGCTCGTCGGCCTCGGCCGGATCAGCGAGATCCGCGGCTGGCGCTACCTGGACGGGCACGCCCTGCTGGGCGCCGGACTGTCCCACGCGCGCATGGGCCGCCCCGACTTCGCCGCGCTCATCCCGGCGCTGGCCGCCGCGGCGCGCGCCGCCGGGCCGCCGCAGATCCGCAACGCCGGCACCCTCGGCGGCAACATCGTCACCGCCGCCCCCACGGGCGACGCGCTGCCGGTGCTCGCCGCGCTGGAGGCCACGGTCATCATCGCCGGACCCGAGGGGGCGCGCCGCGAGATCCCGGTCAGCCATCTGCTGGCCGGGGTCGAGATGCTGCGGCCGGGCGAACTCGTCGGGTTCGTGCGGGTGCCGATCCTGCACGCCCCCCAGGCGTTCCTCAAGGCCACCGGGCGCACCGGCCCGGGCCGGGCCACTGCCTCGTGCGCCGTTGTGCTGGACCCGGCGCGGCGGGGGGTGCGCTGCGCGGTCGGCGCGGTCGCGCCCATGCCGCTGCGGCCGCTGGAGGCCGAGCGCTGGGTGGCCTCGCTGATCGACTGGGACGGCGACCGGGGGCGTCTCGACCCGCAGGTGAGCGCGGCTTTCGGGGAGTACGTCGCCGCCGCCTGCATCCCCGACCCGGCTCCAACGGCGGACGGCTCCGAGCCCGTGCCCCTGCCGCCCGCCGCCATCCATCTGAGGCGTACGGTGGCAGCTCTGGCCCGCCGAGCATTGGGGAGGGCACTCGCGTGAGTGACGAACAGCAGCCGCACCGGCCGGAACCGGGGAGCGGGTGGCAGCCGATGCCGCACGGCCCCGAGTACGACGCGGAGGCCACCGCGTTCGTGCAGCTGCCGCCCGACCACTCGCACCACGACCCGGCCGCCCTCGCGGGCGGCGGGTGGGACCCGCTCGCGGCCCCCGGCACCGGCTACACCCCGCCGCCCATGACGGGCACGCCCGCGGCGCCCTCGCAGGGCGGCCAGTGGCAGCCGACGGCCCACGCGCCCGGAGCGCCCGCCGACCAGTCGGGGACCGGGCACTGGACCATGCCGGTGGATGCCGGCGCCGATGCCTCAGGACAGTGGGCGCAGCCCGGCGCGGGCGGTAACGGCGACTCGGGCGAGTACGCCTACGGGGAACACCAGAACCCGCACGCCCAGCACTCCCCGCACGACCAGTGGCAGCCGCAGCAGCCGGGCCGGACCGGCCAGTGGACGATCCCGTTCGCCGCCGACGACGGCGTCGACGAGACCGGCGTGTACCCGGTCAACGACCAGGCGGCCGCGGCCCAGTGGCCCGTGCCCGAGGCCGCGGCCAACGGCCAGTGGACGATCCCGGCCGCGGCCGACGACGGCGTCGACGAGACCGGCGAATACCGGGTCGACGAGCACCCCGGCCCGGCGACGCGCCCGTACGGCGGGCAGGACACCGCGCAGGACACCGCGCAGTGGACGACGCCCTTCGCGGACGGCGCGCCCGGGCAGCACCCGCAGCAGCCGGGCCGGACCGGTCAGTGGCCGGCTCCGGCGGCCGGTGACAACGGCGCCGGGGGCGCCGACGATTCGGGCGAGTACGCGCTCGGCGACCACGCCGTCCGCAGCGGCCCCGCGCCCGCGGCCCCGCCGGCGAACCGCGGCCCCGCCCGGCGGCGGCTGAGGCTGCCCGGCGGCGCCGATGTGCCCGTCGGACACCCCGGCGCGCCCACCCCGGCGGGGGGCACCGAGGTGCCCGAGGTGGACGACTGGCCCGAGGAGTTGACGCACGGCGCCCGGAGCGCCGCCCCCGCGGCCGGACACACGGCCCAGGCGACCCCGCCGCACGGCGTGGCGCCCGTCGGCGGCCGCGGCGGGTTCGTGGACGACGGTTACGACGGCTACGGCGCCCAGGACGGCCCGGTGGGCGGTGGCGCGGTCGGCGTCGACGACCACACCGGCCCGGGGACCCCGCCGCACGGCGTGGCGCCCGTGGGCGGCCATGGCGGGTTCGTGGACGACGGTTACGACGCCGAGGACCACGCGGGCCGGGCGACCCCGCCGCACGGCGTAGCGGCCGCCGCCCCCGAGGCCCCCCGGGCCCCCGTGGCGGACGAGGCCCCCCAGGCCCCGGCGGAGCCCGACCCCGGACAGACCGCCGAATCGGCCGAGTTGGCGCCGGACGGCCACGGCGCGCCCCTGGTCGAGGAGACGGCCCCCGGGGTCGCCGAGCCGGACGCGCCGGACACACCGGAAGCTCAGGCCACGGCGGACACCCTGGAGGCACCGGACACTCTGGAGGCCCTGGAGGCACCGGACCAGGCCGCACCCGAGGCCGCCGACGCCGCCGAGACCCTCCAGACCGACAGCGAGCACCCCAGCGCCTCCTACGTCCTGCACGTCAACGGCGCCGACCGCCCCGTCACCGACGCCTGGATCGGGGAGTCCCTGCTCTACGTGCTGCGCGAGCGCCTGGGCCTGGCCGGGGCCAAGGACGGCTGCTCGCAGGGCGAGTGCGGCGCCTGCTCCGTCCAGGTCGACGGGCGGCTGGTGGCCTCGTGCCTGGTGCCCGCCGCGACCGCCGCGGGCTGTGAGGTCCGTACGGTCGAGGGCCTGGCCGTGGACGGGCAGCCCTCGGACGTGCAGCGCGCGCTGGCCGCCTGCGGGGCGGTGCAGTGCGGGTTCTGCGTGCCCGGGATGGCCATGACCGTGCACGACCTGCTGGAGGGCAACCACTCCCCGACCGACCTCCAGACCCGGCAGGCGATCAGCGGCAACCTGTGCCGCTGCTCCGGCTACCGCGGGGTGGTCGACGCGGTCCGCGAGGTCGTCGAGGGCCGGGAGGCGGCGGCCGCGGCCGCCGCGGAGGAGGACGAGGCGGCGGACGGCGGGCAGGAAGCCGCCGCCCGCATCCCGCACCAGGCCGGCCCGCCGGGGATGAACGGCACCGGCGACGGCGGCTTCGACGGCAGCGGCAGCGGCACGGGCAGTGGGAGGGCTACGGCATGACTGGAATCGCGGACGGCACCGGCGCCGCCACCGCAACCCCCGCCGCCGGAGTCCCCCTCACGCCCAAGGAGCCGCCGGTCATCGGCCTCGGGGTGTCGCTGGAGCCCGTCGACGCGGCGGCCAAGACCTCCGGCACCTTCCCGTACGCCGCCGACCTGTGGGCCGAAGGGCTGCTGTGGGCCGCCGTGCTGCGCTCCCCGCATCCGCACGCTCGCATCGTCTCCATCGACACCGCGCCCGCCGCCCAGATGCCGGGCGTCCGGGCCGTGGTGACCCACGCCGATGTGCCGGGCGACGCCGCGCACGGCCGCCGCGTCGCCGACCGCCCCGTCTTCGCCAAGGACCTGGTCCGCCACCACGGCGAGCCGATCGCCGCGGTCGCCGCCGACCACCCCGACACCGCCCGGCTGGCCGCCGCCGCCATCGCCGTCGAGTACGAGGTGCTGGAGCCGGTCACCGACCCCGAGCAGGCGTTCGCCGCCGAGCCGCTGCACCCCGACGGCAACCTGGTCCGCCACATCCCGCTGCGCTTCGGCGACCCCGACGTCGTCGGCGAGGTCATCGCCGAGGGCCTGTACCGGATCGGCCGTCAGGACCCGGCGCCCATCGGCGCCGAGGCGGGCCTGGCCGTGCCCCGCCCCGACGGCGGCGTGGAGATCTACACCGCCTCCACCGACCCGCACGCCGACCGCGACCTGGCCGCCGCCTGCTTCGGCCTGGAGCCGGAGCGGGTCAAGGTCGTGGTCACCGGCGTGCCGGGCGCCATGGGCGAGCGCGAGGACCCCGGCATGCAGCTGCCGCTCGGCCTGCTCGCGCTGCGCACCGGCCACCCGGTCAAGCTCGCCGCGACCCGCGAGGAGTCCTTCCTCGGCCACGCCCACCGCCACCCCACCCTGCTGCGCTACCGCCACCACGCCGACGCCGAGGGCAAGTTGGTGAAGGTCGAGGCGCAGATCCTGCTGGACGCGGGCCCGTACGCGGACTCCTCCGCGGACTCGCTGGCCGCCGCGGTCTCCTTCGCCTGCGGCCCGTACGTCGTGCCGCACGCGTTCATCGAGGGCTGGGCGGTGCGCACCAACAACCCGCCGTCCGGCCATGTGCGCGGCGAGGGCGCCATGCAGGTGTGCGCCGCGTACGAGGGCCAGATGGACAAGCTGGCGGCGAAGCTGGGCCTCGACCCGGCCGAGATCCGGCTGCGCAACGCCATGGCCACCGGCGATCTGCTGCCCACCGGCCAGACCGTCACCTGCCCGGCCCCGGTCGCCGAACTGCTGCGCGCCGTACGGGACACCCCGCTGCCCCCGCTCCCCAAGGACGACCCCGAGGAGGAGTGGCTGCTGCCCGGCGGCCCCGAGGGCGCGGGCGAGCCGGGCGCGGTGCGGCGCGGCGTCGGCTACGCCCTGGGCATGGTGCACATGCTCGGCGCCGAGGGCGCCGACGAGGTCTCCACCGCCACGGTCAAGGTCACCGGCTCGGTGGCCACCGTCATCTGCGCGGCCGTCGAGACCGGCCAGGGCTTCACCACCCTGGCCCGCCAGATCGTCCAGGAGGTCCTCGGCATCGAGGAGGTGCACGTCGCCCCGGTCGACACCGACCAGCCCCCGGCCGGGCCCGCGGCGCGCGGCCGCCACACCTGGGTGTCGGGCGGCGCGGTCGAGCGGGCCGCGAAGATGGTCCGCACCCAGCTGCTCCAGCCGCTCGCGCACAAGTTCGGCATGTCGACGGAGCTGCTGACCATCGCCGACGGCAAGATCACCTCATACGACGGGGTGCTCAGCACCACCGTCGACGAGGCCCTGGAGGGCAAGGAGCTCTGGGCCACCGCCCAGTGCCGCCCGCACCCCACCGAGCCGCTGGACGAGACCGGCCAGGGCGACGCCTTCGTCGGCCTCGCCTTCTGCGCGATCCGCGCCGTGGTCGACGTCGACATCGAGATCGGCGCGGTGCGCGTGGTGGACATGACGGTCGCCCAGGACGTGGGCCGGGTGCTCAACCCCCGCCAGCTGGCCGCCCGGATCGAGGCGGGCGTCGCCCAGGGCATCGGCGCGGCCCTCACCGAGAACCTCCGCACCTCCCGCGGCGTGATCCGCCACCCCGACCTCACCGGCTACACCCTGCCGACCGCCGTGGACGTCCCCGACATCCACATCGTCAAACTCGTCGAGGAGCGGGACGTGATCGCCCCCTTCGGCGCCAAGGCCGCCAGCGCGGTACCCGTCGTCACCACCCCGGCTGCGGTGGCCTCGGCCGTCCGCTCGGCGACCGCCCGCCCGGTCAACAGGCTGCCGATCCGGCCCCAGGCGGCGGTCGTCAACAAGACCTGATCACAGCCTGAGTCCGAGGGGAGGAGGCTGTTGAGCGCGCGCATCCTGGTCGCCGAGGACGACGAGAAACAGGCGCGGCTGATCCGGATCTATCTGGAGCGGGAGGGGAACGCCGTCCAGACGGTCCACGACGGCCGCTCGGCGATCGACCGCGCCAGGACCACCCGCCCCGACCTCATCGTGCTCGACGTGATGATGCCGCAGGTCGACGGCCTGGACGTGTGCCGCATCCTGCGCACCGAGTCCCAGGTGCCGATCCTGCTGCTGACCGCGCGCGCCACGGAGGAGGACATGCTCCTCGGGCTCGACCTCGGCGCCGACGACTACATGACCAAGCCCTACAGCCCCCGCGAGCTGACCGCCCGCGTCCGGGCCCTGCTGCGGCGGTCCAGGGCCGGCACGGGGGAGCCGGCGGTCATCCGGACCGGCGCGCTGGAGATCGACACCGCGCGCTACGAGGTGCGGCTCGCGGGCGAGTCGATCGCGCTGACCGGTAAGGAGTTCGCCATCCTCGCCCTGCTGGCGGCCGAGCCGGGGCGCGCCTTCACCCGGGCGCAGATCGTCGACCGGGTCTTCGGCTTCGAGCAGAACGTACTGGAGCGCACCGTGGACGCCCATGTGATGAACCTGCGCCGCAAGCTGGAGCGCGGGCCCGGAGCGCCCCGCATGGTGGAGACCGTCTACGGGCGCGGCTACCGGCTGGCGGACCAGGGCCCGGTCCCTGAGCCGGACCCGGGCCCCGTGCGGTGAGCTTCCGGCTGCGGGCGCTCGCCCTCGTCATGCTGCTCGTGATCGCCGCCACCGCGGCCACCGCCTGGCTGACGCTGCGCCAGGTCACCCGGCAGGCGAACGAGACGGCCGCCGCGGACCGGGCCGACATCAACCGGGTCACCGGCGAACTGCGCCAGTACGGTCTGCGGCACGGCACCTGGGACGGCGTCGCGTCCGCCGTGCGCGGGCTGGCCGCCGACACCGGGCAGCGCATCCGGGTCACCGGCACGACCGGCTCCGGTGCCCCGCTGGCCGACTCGGACATCCTGACCGGCCATGAGCCCCGCAAGACCGGCCCGGGTGCCCCGCTGCTGGTGGACCCGCGCCCCGAACTGCGGCTGCCCGACGGGCTGGTCCCGCTGTCGGCGTCCAAGCTCACCGTGACCGAGATCGCCAACTACCGCTCCGGGACGGCGTACGCGGCGTGTCTGACCCGCGACGGCTTCGAGGTGACGGTCGGGCGGGACGATTACGGCGTGCCCACGTACTCGGCGGGCCGGAAGACGGGAGGCGGCGGCACACCGGCGTCGCGCGGGTCCTGCCGGCGGCCGAAGCAGCCACCGGCCCAGTACGCCCGGTACGACCAGGCCGCGCGGCCCTGCCTGTCGCCCACGGACGAGGGCATCACCCCGTGCCTCCAGCGGGTCTTCGCCGAGCAGATCAGCGACGCCGCCCCGCCGCCGCTCCAGGTCCGCCTCGGCGCCCTCGACGAGCCGCCGTCCGCCCTCGCCGCCGCGCCCGCGGTCACGGCGGCCGTGGCCGTCGCCGTGGCGGCCATCCTCGGCGCGCTGCTGCTCAGCCGGACGGTGCTCCGCCCCGTCAGCGCGCTGACCGCGGCCTCCCGCGGCCTCGGCGAGGGCGACCTGGCCCGGCGGGTGCCCGTGACCGGCCGGGACGAGATCGCCGAACTCGGCCGGTCCTTCAACCGCATGGCCGAGTCGCTCCAGGCGAGCGAGGAGCGCCAGCGCAGGCTCGTCGGCGACGTCGCGCACGAACTGCGCACCCCGCTGGCCAATCTGCGCGGCTATCTGGAGGCGCTGCGCGACGGTGTCGTCGATCCGGAACCCGAGCTGCTGGACTCGCTCCATGAGGAAGTCCTGCTCCAGCAGCGGATCGTCGACGACCTCCAGGACCTGGCGCTCGCCGAGGCCGGAGCCCTCACGTACCACCGCGAGTACATCTCCTTGAGCGAACTGCTGGACACCTGCCGCACCGCCCACCGGGCCCGGGCCGAGCGCGCCGGGGTCGCCCTCACCGTCGAGACGCCGCCCGGCGACCCGGTGTACGCGCACGCCGACGCGGACCGGCTGCGGCAGGCCGTCGGCAACCTGGTGAGCAACGCCGTACGGGCCACCGCGCCCGGCGGCACCGTCCGGCTGTCCCTGGCGCGCGGTGACGCGCGGGCCGTGGTGCGGGTGGGCGACACCGGGCACGGCATCCCCGCCGAGCAGCTGCCGCACGTCTTCGACCGCTTCTGGCGGGCCGACGCCGCGCGGGGCAGGGCCACCGGCGGCAGCGGGCTCGGGCTGTCCATCGTCCGGCAGATTGTGAAGGACCATCAGGGGACGGTCGGCGTGGAGAGCGAGGTCGGCGCCGGCACGACGTTCACCCTCGCGCTCCCCACGGCCGCCGCCGACCCCTCTGCCTGACGGGGTGGGCTCAGACCGGGGCCCAGTGAGTCTGCGGTGAGTATGGGACAGCGACACGCCGACGCTACGGCGTGTCGCTGTCCCGTACTCACCGCAACCCAGGCTTCCGGCGCTCCACTCAGGACCCGGCGAGCGCCTGGGCCGGGGCCAGCCGCCCGGCCCGTATCGCCGGATACAGCCCGGCCAGCGCCCCGATGCCCAGCGTCACCCCGACCCCGGCCGCCGTGGCCCACAGCGGCACCTCGGTCGGCCAGCCCCGCACCCCCGCGTACACGGCCGTGATGCCCGTGCCCAGCACGGCCCCGGCCGCCCCGCCCAGCGCGCACAGCAGCAGCGACTCGGTGACGAACTGCCCCCGGATCTGCCCGCTGGTGGCGCCCAGCGCCCTGCGCAGCCCGATCTCCGGGCGGCGCTCCAGCACGGAGATGACCATGGTGTTGCCCACCCCCACGCCCCCCACGAGCAGCGCGACCCCGCCGAGCCCCAGGAGCAGCCCGGTCAGCGCCGACTCGGCCGCCTCGCGCGCGGCCAGCGCGTCGGAGGGCCGCGAGACCACCACCTGGTCCGGGTGCTCGGGGTTCGCGGTCGCCGCGAGCACGTCGCGTACGGCCGTCACCCGGCTGTCCTCGGTGCGGACGTACACGGTCGACGGGTGGCCGTCGAACCCCAGATACCGCTGGGCGGCGGGCCAGCCGACCAGCGCCGCCTGGTCGATCTCGGGCGCCAGCGGCACCCGGTCCACCACGCCCACCACCGAGAACCAGGTGCCGCCCAGCCACACCCGGGTGCCAGGGGCCGCCACATCCAGCCGCCTGGCCGCCTTCCAACCGAGCACCACCCCGGGGTACTCGGCGGTGGCCGAGTCCAGCCACCTGCCGGTACGAACCTTCCCGCCCACCGCCCCCAGCAGCCGCGGCTCGGCCGCGAGCACCTCGATGCTGCCGGTGCGCCCGCTGGGGATGTACTCGTTCCGGTAGACCTTGGCGTCCTCGACGGCGCCCGTCGCCGCGACCTGGCGCACCGGCCCGATGCGCCGGATCATCGTCGTGGCCTCCTCGGGCAGCCGGGCGCTCCCGCCCTGCGCGGACTGGCCGCCCTGGCCGCCCTGACCGGGCACGACGCGCAGGAGGTTGGTGCCCAGCCGGTCGATCCTGCGGTCCACCTCGGCGCGCCCGGACATGGAGATCCCGACGACCGCGAGCATCGCGGCCACGCCGATCGCGATGCCCAGCGCGGACAGCAGCACGCGCAGCGGCCGGGTACGCAGCCCGGTGCCGCCCAGGCGGACGAAGTCCGCAGGCCGCAGCCGGGCGGGCCGCAGCGGTCGGCCTCCTCCCTGCCGCCGGCTCATGGCCGCCTCCCGGAGGAAGCCCCGTCGCCTGCGTCCGCAGCGGCTGACGGCATCGCCGTGGGCGCCGCGCCCGCCGCGCCCGCCGGGCGGGCCGGACTCGCAGCGCCCGCCGGGGGCGCAGTGCCCGCCAGGGGTGCCGCGCCCGCAGTGCCCGCCGCGCGGGCCGCGCGGGCAGTGCTCGCCGGGTCGGCCGCGCCCGCAGCACCCGTCGGGGGTGCCGAGCCCGCCAGGGGTGCCGGGCCCACAGCGCCCGTAGGGCCTGCCGGACTCGCATCGTCCGCCGCCGCGCCCGCCAGGGGTGCAGCGCCCACCGCGCTTGCAGCGCCCACCGCGCCCGTAGGGCCTGCCAGACCCGCCGCGTGGGCAGTGCTCGCCGGGTCGGCCGCGCCCGCAGCGCCCATCGCGTGGGCCGCACCCGCCGGGCTCGCCGCACCCGCCGCACCCGACAGGGGCACCGCGCCCGCGCAGCCTGTCCCGGTGTCGGCGACGATGCGCCCGTCGCGGACCTCAACCCGCCGGTCCAGCGCCGCGGCCAGCTCCCGGTCGTGGGTGATGACCACCACCGTCGTACCGGCCGCGTGCAGCTCTCGCAGCAGCTCAAGCACCGCCGCGCCCGAGGCCGAGTCGAGGTTGCCGGTCGGCTCGTCGGCCAGCAGCAGTGCGGGTTCCCCGACCACCGCCCGGGCCACGGCGGCCCGTTGGCGTTCTCCGCCCGACAGCTGGTGGGGCAGATGGCCGGAGCGGTGGCCAAGACCCACCCGCGCCAGCGCATCCGCGGCCCTGCGGCGGCGCTCCCGCAAGGGCACGCCCGCGTAGAGCAGCCCGTCGGCCACCGTGTCCAGGACCGGCACCCCGACCGCCAGGTGGAACTGCTGGAACACAAAGCCGATCCGCTGCGCCCGCAGCGCGGAGAGCTCCCGGTCGGACAGCCGGGCCACGTCGTGGCCGTCGATCGCGACCCGCCCGGCGGTCGGCCGGTCGAGCGTGCCCATGAGGTGCAGCAGGCTCGACTTCCCGGAGCCGGACGGGCCGACGACGGCGACCAGTTCCCCGGAGTGGATCAGCAGATCCGCGTCACGGACCGCCGTGACCCCGCCCGGGTAGGTCCTGGTCACCCCCTCGAAGACGACGACGGGCCTCATCCGGGGATCCTCACCTTCATGCCCTCGCGCACGGCGGACCCGCTGACCTCGACCTTGCCGTTCGCGAACAGACCGGTCTCGACGGCGACGAAGCGACCGCCCTTCTTCTCCCCGTCGTCGCCGTCGGCGAGTTCGAGCCCGTGACCGCCCTCGGCGAGCGCCACCAGCGCGGCCACCGGCACGGTCAGGACGTTCTCGCGCTTGCGGCCGACATAGCGGACGGTCACCGGCGAACTGTCCAGCCGCCCCAGCGCCTTCTGGTCGCCGATGCGGATGAGCACGGGAACGGTGGCGCTCTTCGCCCCGCCCCCGCCCCCGCCCCCGCCTCCGCCGCCGCTCCCGGCCGCCCCGCCCCCGTCGCCGCCCTCGGCCCCCGCGCCGCTCCCCGCGCCCTGCGACGCCGGGGAGGCGTCCTGGCCGACCTCGGCCACGCGCCCCTTGACCGCATGGTCGCCCGGCAGCTCGACGGTCACCTGACGGCCCCGCTCCGCCCAGCCGGTGTCCCCGGCCGACGCCTCGACGGTCACCACCCGGGAGGTGCTGGTGTAGCTCAGCACATCCCCCGTGGCCTGGCCCCCCACCCGCCCGCTCGTGCGCGCGACCCGGATCGGGCCGGGTACGTACGCCACGTCCCCGATGCCCACCTTGCCGGTCCTGGGCCTGCCCAGGTCCTTCTGCCAGCGCTTGACGGCGTCGGCGGTCAGCTCCGAGTACGTGTCGTCCACGGTGAAGCCGGAGTAGCCGAGCGCGGCCAGGTTGGACTCGAACTGCCGGACGTCCAGCCCCCGGAGGGGCCGGTCCGCGTCCTCGCCGACCGCCAGCTCCCGGTACATCGGCAGATCCCCGTAGAGCAGTACGACGGGCCGCTCGTCCACCCGCAGCAGCGTCCCGCCGCGCGCCACGGTCTTCTCCGGCTTCGGCAGCCAGGTGATGGTCCCCTCCGCCCGCACCTGGAAGGGCACCTCGGCCCCGTGGTCCAGCGTCCCGTCGACCTCCGTCTCGTCGACGAGCGTGCCCCGCGTGACCCGCACCGTGCCGCCCTCGCGCCCGGAGTCCGGCCCGCCGGACCCCGGACCGTCCTCCCCGCCGCCCAGCCCCAGCGCGCCGACCACCGCCACGGCGGTGACCACCACGGCCCCGGCGCCCACGATTACGGACCTGCGCCCGACGCCCATCAGCCCTTGCCTTTGCCGGGGTCGGCCGGGGCCCCGATGATCGGCGCACAGGTGCGGACGGCCCGCTTGGCGCCCGCCGAGGTCTGGTCCCACACCTTCTCGTCGAAGTAGCCCTCGTCGCCGGTGTCCGGGAAGTCCGGGGCCCCGTTCTCCTGCATGCAGGCCGAGTAGCGCTTCTTGGTCGCGATCTCCTTGGCGGACAGCTCCGGGCGCGTCTCCTTCTCCAGCTCCTCGGGCACCGGGAGCGAGTACTCCGAGCACTTCTCCTGTGCCGCGCGGAACTTCGGGTCCGCCTTCAACTCCCGGACGTCGCCGAACTCGATGCGCCCCTTCGCATCGGGGTCGGGGACGTCGAGCCCCTTGCCCCGCAGGCACTCGGCGTACTTGCGCTGCCCCTCGACGTACCGCGCGACCTCGCCGTCACCCGCCTTGGACCCGCCGGACGAGCGCTTGCCGCTCCGGGCCGAGGCCACCTCGTCCCCGTCCCCGCCGCCCCCACCGCACCCGGCCAGCCCCAGTGCCACCACCGACACCATCACGGCGGGCCACGCCCGGGCCGCGAACCGCCGACGCGCACATGCCTTCATGGACACAGATCCCTCAATCGCTCGTGACCGCCCGTCCGCCGGTGCGGCAGGGCGGGCTCGAACGTATGAGGGGCCCTATGAAGAACCTATGAAGAAGCCATCAAGAACCGACCCGGGAGCGTGGTCACCAGATGTCCGGGGTCGGGACCGCCTGGCCGAAGTCGCCGGTCCGCAGCGCGTCGGTGGGGATCGCCCAGTGCATCCAGCCGCCGTCGCCGCCGAGGGCCCACTCGTCGTGCGAGGACAGCTGAAGCAGATGGTGGTAGCGGGTCGGGTCCTTGCCGATCGGCACCATCGGCGAGCTGCCGGTGGGGAACTGGGGCCAGCCGAAGGCGATGTCCTCGGAATCGAGCGCGCCCGGCCGCTGCGACCACTCGGTGAGCCGATTCTCCACATAGTCGCCGGGCATGGCCCTGGCCATGTCGTCGGCGTCGGGCCCCACATCGAAGCCATTCCAGGCCGGGTCCCAGGTGTCGGGGAACGCGAACCCGGGCGTCGCCGCCCACGGAACCGGATCGAAGACGCTGGACCGGGCGGGCGGGTCGGTCTCGACGGCATGCGCGGAGCGGGCCGCGATGACGCTGCTCACCTCCACCCCGTAGTGGCTGTATTTGGACATCAGATCGTAGGAAACGGGGTCGTGCTGCTCGGATTCGGTGTCGAGGAAGAAGAAGTTGAGCAGGCCCGTCCCGGCGGGGAGGACATCGCCGAGCCAGGGGGCCAGCGCGTCGGTGTCGAGGACGGCGATCAGGCTCAGCGGAAAGCCGTCGCAGGTCGGCCACGGCGTGCCCGGTTCGAGCATCGCGCGGCCCCCGAACCGGCTGTGTCCGGCCGCCTTCCCGGGGCCCTCGGCCTCGGTGAGCGCGAAACCGGGCCGGGCGAGTTCGACGAAGCGGGCGGCGAGTTCCGGGCCCAGGCGTTCGGCGCTGAAGTCGCGCAGGGCGGAGAGTGTGCTCTCGGGATCCATGGCCGCAGTCAAACACCCGGCTCCGACAGGCGGGTGCCCCCGGCGCGAACGCTTATCGCTCCGCCCGACAAGTAGGGGGTGTGACCGTCCACTTCGGCGGTCGGAGACGGAGGCCCTGTGATCAGGGAAGTACATACGGACGCGGACGACGAGCTGCTGCTGCGCTCGCAGCGGGACCCGACGGCGTTCGAGCCGCTGGTGACCCGCCACTCGGCGGCGCTGCACGGCTATCTCGTACGGCGCGCCCCGGGCGCGGCGGACGACCTGCTCTCGGAGCTGTGGCTGCGCGCGTACGCGGGCCGGCACGGCTTCGACGCGGCGCGCGGGACGGCCAGAGCCTGGCTGTTCGGGGTGGCCCGACATGTCCTGGCGGCGCACTGGCGGCGGCTGGAGACGGAGGCGCCGCCGGGCTCGGCGCAGTTCGCGGAGGGCATCGCCAGCGACCCGTGGCAGGCCGTCGACCAGCGGCTTGACGCCGCGGCGGTCGCGCCGGCGCTGCGCCACGCGCTGACCAAGCTGCCGGCCGTCGAACGGGAGTTGGTGCTGCTCATCGCATGGGAGCAGCTCACGCCCACCGAGGCCGCCTCGGTCGTCGGCGTCCCCCCGGGCACCGCCCGCTCCCGGCTGCACCGCGCCCGTACCCGGCTGCGCGAGCGGCTCGGCGCCCTCGTCTCCTCCACCCGGATGTCCAAGACAGGAGAGTCCGCATGACCCGCACCGACACCTTCAGCAGCGACCACCTCGACTTCCCCGGAGCGGAGAGCCTGATGGCGGCCGGCCGGGTGGCGCCGCCGAAGGCCGAGACGGTGGCGGCGGCACAGGCCGTCCTCCGCGCGGCGATCGAGCGGGACACCGAGGCCGCCGCCGTCCCCCCGTCGGCCGTGCCCCCCCGCCGCCGCGCGGGCCTCGCCAGGCTGTTCCTCCGCCCCCGCGTCGTGGTCACGGCGCTGGCCGCGGCCGTCGCCGCCGGAGTCGTCGCGTACCCGGCCCTCACCTCGAACGACACCGCACCGGCGCAGCCCCCGCAGGCCGCCTCGGCCAAGGCGTTCCTCAACGACATGGCGCAGGTCGCGGCCTCCGCCCCCGCCACCAGGGCCCCGTACTGGAAGACCAGCCTCACCGTCAACGTCCCGGCGGACGGCGAGAAGGAGCGCACCCACACCAGGTATCTGGACCGGAAGGGAAAGTCCACCGAGGTCAACCCGGACGGATCCCCCAAGGTCGCCTTCACGGCCCGCGCGTACACCGTCGGCGACCGGAGCCTCGACTGGAACCAGCTCGACAAGCTCCCCACCGACCCCAAGGCTCTCGCCTCGCTGCTGCCCTCCGCCAACTCCGCCGACGGCAAGGCCAAGAGCACCTTCGACAATGCCACCGCCCTCCTCGGCGAGTCCCCGGCCGGCCCCGACCTGCGCGCCGGGCTCTACCGAGTCCTGGCCGGTCTCCCCGGCGTCGAGGTCGTCGGCCCCGCCAAGGACACCACCGGCCGCAGGGGCACGGCCCTGGAGTGGAACACCGCCTCCACCACCGTCCGTCTGATCATCAACCCCAAGACGGGAGACCTCCTGGAGGAGACGGAGACGGCCCCCAGGACCGGCGCCCTCCAGGCCCGCTACACCTATCTGTCCAACGCCCCAGCGGACAGCATCGGCTGACCCCGGGGCTCATGGCGCGGTCGGCGGGTCCACGGTGAGCGGGAGGCCGGCGACCTGCCGGTGCAGGGCGGCGAGCGGCGCGGCGAGGTGTCCCGGGACATGTCCCTGGCCGGAGTCGGTGGATCGCGGGGGGATGTCACCGGTGACGGCCAGGGCGTGCCGCCAGTGGCGCAGCGGGAACGAGCCGGGGCGCGCTCCGCGGCGGAACCGGGTGCGCAGGTGCGCGCGGAACGCCGGGGTGTCGTCGTGGCCGCCGATGCGGGTGTAGGTGCGTACGAAGCGGTCGAGCGCCTCGGCGTGCCGGGCCGGGCTCAGCGCGGTCGGCGACGACGTCCTGGCGGCCGGCGACCTTCCGCACGACTGGCTGTTCCCCCGCACGGCCGCCGTCGTCCACCACGCCGGAGCGGGCACCACGGCGGCCGGGCTGCGCGCCGGGGTACCCGCGGTGCCGGTACCCGTCATGGCCGACCAGCCGTTCTGGGCCGCCCGCCTCCACCGCCTCGGAGCCGCCCCCCGGCCGCTGCCGTTCCACGAACTGACCGCCGCATCCCTCAGCGCGGCGATCACGACCTGCCTGACCGACCCGGCCCACCGCCGCCGAGCGGCCCAACTCGCCTCCCACATCGCCACGGAGGACGGCACGGCTCCGGTGCTCGCCCACGTCGGCGCGGCGTGACGCCCTGGTGAGAGAGTGCCCCATGCCGCCTTACCACCTGCGCTTCTTCTTCGAACCCGGCGTCTCGGGCACCCCGCTGTGGCCGTACGACCTCGACAGCCCGTACGGCTACCCCTGCGAGCTGGAACGACTGCCGATCAGCCCGGCCACGCGAGCCGAATTGGAGAGGCTGTGCGAGTGGTACCAGTCGTCCATCGACTGGGATTACCCGCCGGATCCGTCTCCGTGGCCCGCAGAGGAACGGGAGCTGTTCGGGCAGCAGTCGGACGCGGCATTGGGCGCCCTGCGCCGCGAGTTGGGCGACGGTTGGACGGTCGAGGACCGACGCTGACCGTCCGCCCCGCGTCCGCCGTCCGCTGTCCGCTGTCCGCTGGAATGATGGCGGGATGGAGGACCCAAAGATCACGGGAACGGCCGCCATGCTCGTCAGCAGCCGTGGCGAGTACCTGCTCCACCTGCGCGACAACATCCCGGGCATCGCCCAGCCGGGCGCCTGGGGCCTCCTCGGAGGAGGCCCGGAGCCCGGGGAGTCGCCCGACGACGCGATCGTGCGCGAACTGCGCGAAGAGGCCGGGCTCACCATCCCGGGGCTCACGCCGTTCGCTGTCCAGGAGAACACCGGGGCCGACGGCACCGAGCACTACGTCCAGGTGTACGTCGGCCGCTGGGACGGCGACCCGGACGCGCTGCCGCTCACGGAGGGCGTGATGCTCAGGTGGTTCCCCGCCGCGATGATGTCCCGGCTGACCATGTGCCCCGGGACCGAGAAGGTCATCCGGCGGCATCAGCAACTCGTGGGCGAGGGCCCGGACGGGACCGGCGGGTGAGCCCGTCCGGGCCACCGCCGCCGACCGCAGGCCGCCGACCGCGGGCCGCTAGTAGGATCGGGCCCCATGCCCCTGAGCATGAGCGACGTGGATCGGTTCGAGGCCGCCAGGCCCCGTCTGGAGGCCATCGCCTACCGCCTCCTCGGCTCCGCGAGCGAGGCCGAGGACGCCGTGCAGGACACGTTCCTGCGCTGGCAGGCCGCCGACGTCGACCGCGTCGAGGTCCCCGAGGCCTGGCTGACGAAGGTCCTCACCAACCTGTGCCTCAACCAGCTCACCTCGGCCCGCGCGCGGCGCGAGACCTACGTGGGCCGATGGCTCCCCGAGCCGCTGCTCGCCGGGGACGCGATGCTCGGCCCGGCCGACACCGCCGAGCAGCGCGAATCGGTCTCGTACGCGGTCCTCACCCTCTTGGAGCGCCTGTCTCCCAACGAGCGCGCGGTGTACGTGCTGCGGGAGGCCTTCGACTACCCGCACCGGGAGATCGCCGCGATCCTCGACATCACCGAGGCATCCAGCCAGCAGATCTTCCACCGCGCCAAGAAGCACGTCGCGGCCGGCCAGGCCCGTACCGAGGTCGACGAGGCCGCCGCCCGGCGGATCGTCGAGGAGTTCCTCGCGGCCGCCACCAGCGGCCGGCCCGAACCGCTCGTGCGGCTGCTCACCCAGGACGCCATCGCGATCGGCGACGGCGGCGGGAAGGTCCCGGCTCGCGCCAAGGCGTTCGAGGGCGCCCTCGCGGTCGCGAAGTTCATGTGGGGCCTGTTCAAACCCAGCAAGGCCAAGCGCGACATCACCGGCGGCTCACCCGAGATCTACGCCACGACCGCCAACGGCGACCCCGCCATCGTGGCGGTCATGGACGGCCGGGTCGTCGGCGTCGCATGCCTGGAGGTCACCGCCGAGGGCATCGCCGCGTTCCGCAACCAGGTCAACCCCGACAAGCTCGAGCGCGCGACCGAGCAGTGGGGGGCCGTCGACCACGGAGAACCCCTGTTCCACGCCTTCTGACCCGGTGTGAGGTGCTTCACATCGCGTTCCTGTCAGGAAACGGCGGGCCGCCCGGTTCAAGGGGCGACTCGCTGAAGAGAGACAGGAACAGACAGGAGCAGGGACATGCAGCACCGCATCATCGTCCTCGGGGCCGGATACACCGGAGCCATCGCCGCCGGGCGCCTCGCCAAGCGGCTGCACCGCGAGGACGTCGCCATCACCCTCGTCAACGCCGAGCCCGACTTCGTCGAGCGCGTCCGGATGCACCAGCTGGCGGTCGGCCAGGATCTCAGGCCCCGGCCCTTCGACGAGATGTTCGCGGGCACGGGCGTCGAGTTGAAGCTCGCGAGGGTCACCGGCGTCGACGTGGACCGCAAGACCGTTGCCGTCGTCGATGTCCTCGATGTCCTCGACGCGAACGGCGCCGAGGAAGAGGAACTGGAGTACGACACCCTCGTCTACGCCCTCGGCAGCGGCTGGAACGACCAGGGCGTCCCCGGCACCGCCGAGCACGCCCACGAGATCGCCGGCCGCCCCGGAGCGCTCCAGCTGCGCGAGCGCCTGGCCCGCCTGGACGCCGGACAGCCCGTGGTCGTCGTCGGCGGCGGTCTCACCGGCCTCGAGGCCGCGACCGAGATCGCCGAGGCCCGCCGGGACCTCGCCGTCGTCCTCGCCGCCCGCGGCGGCCTGGGCGACTGGCTCTCGCCCAAGGGCCGCCGGCACGTCCGGAAGGTCTTCGACAAGCTCGGCATCACCGTGCACGAGCACACCGCCGTCACCGGCGTCGAGGCCGACCGCGTCGTCACCGCCGACGGCAAGGCCATCCCGGCCGCGGTCACCGTGTGGACCACCGGCTTCGCGGTCCACCCGATCGCGAAGGCCACCACCCTGGAGGTCACCGGCACCGGCCAGATCGTGGTCGACGGGACCATGCGCTCGGTCTCGCACCCGGACGTGTATGCCATCGGTGACGCGGCCATGGCGATGGGCCCCGGCGACAAGCCGCTGCGGATGTCGTGCGCCTCGGGCACCCCCACCGCCTGGCAGGCAGCGGACGCCATCGCGGCGCGCCTGACCGGCGGGAAGCTCCCGAACGTGTCGCCCCGCTACTTCAACCAGTGCATCTCGCTGGGCCGCAAGGAGGGCCTGATCCAGTACGTCACCGCCGACGACCGCGCCGTCCGGTCGGCCCTGACCGGACGGTTCGCCGCCGTCTACAAGGAGCTGGTCTGCAAAGGCGCGGCCTGGGGCGTCGCCAACCCGATGCTCGGGATGCCGACCCGGCGGCGCCGCGTCGTACGGGAGCGGGTCCAGGCGGGATCGGCGGTCTGAGGGGTGGTCCGAAGGCTCCCGGCTACCGAAGGCCGCCGTGGAAGCAGGTCTCACCGTCGATCCGGACCGGCCGGCCGGGCGGCAGGGGTGGGTCCAAGGGCTCGCCCTCCGGAAGTCCCGACCAGTCGATGAGGAACGACGCGTCCAGGGGCTCGACCGGAAATCGGGTGATGGGCTGTCCCGGTCGGTGGATCTCCAGGGTCAGTTTCAGCATGGTCGGGAGGTCTTCAGGGTCGAAGCCCCCGTTGTCACAGGATTTCAGGGTCTCGTCGGCGTCGCGCCGCGCGGCGTCGACGGAGCCGAAAACGCACGCTATCGAGGACCACTCCGAGTTGCTGATCCGGGCCTCTTCGCGGACCAGGGCGAACGCGAAGCGGCTCGGGGACTCGGTGCCGTCGAGGTCGTCCTCTTCGGGCACCTCCTCGCCGAGCTCGGCGAGGCTGTCGCGCGCGACATGGTCTCCGGGGTCGCGCCGCAGGGCCTCGGCGTACGCGGCGACGGCGCCGTCGCGGTCGCCGGACCAGCACAGGGCGTGGCCCAGTTGGAGGGGCACGAGAGGGTCGCCAGGGTCGGCGTCCAGGGCTTCGCGGGCCGCCTCGACCGCCCGGGCGGTCAACTCCTCGCTGAGACCGTCCTCGTCGTACTCCTCCATGTCGCCCAGGTACGGTCCGTCGGTCCCGTCCGTCCAGGACCAGCCGCAGTCCAGCTCGTCGAGGGCGCACTGCTGGAGGGCCAGCGCGGCTGTCGTCGAGCGTCCGACCGCGACGGTGGCGGCGGTGGCGGCGGTCTCGGCGTCGTCGGGGCTCAGCTTGCGCGCGACGGTGTCGTAGCGACGGGTCGCCTCCGCGAGGAGGTGCGGGACCGTGTCCGTGTCTGTCTCGGCGCCGTACGCCAGCCGCTCACTGCTCTCAAGGAGCAGCGAACTGGCCTTGATCAGCGCAGCGTCCGTCGCGTCATCGTCGGTCATGGACCGGCACGTTACTGCTCCGCGGAGGCGTGCCGGGCGGTG
Source organism: Streptomyces sp. NPDC097640 (assembly GCF_040302705.1). Taxonomy (NCBI): domain Bacteria; kingdom Bacillati; phylum Actinomycetota; class Actinomycetes; order Kitasatosporales; family Streptomycetaceae; genus Streptomyces; species Streptomyces sp. NPDC097640. The sequence goes on along the minus strand of NZ_JBEOSB010000031.1, from coordinate 23,825 downwards.
GCCTGGACGAGGCTGCGTTCGATCCGGGTCAGGGCGTCGATGGCCTCGGTCTGCTGGTCCGGGGTCAGGCTGTCGGCGACGGAGCTTTCGAGTTCGGCCCAGATCTCCTCGACCTGGCGGCGCAGGGCGAGGCTGGCGGTGGTGGGTTCGATGTTGAAGGCGCGTTTGTCGGTGGCGCAGGGGCTGCGGCGGACGAAGCCGGCGTGTTCGAGGCGCCGGATGGTGCGGGTCATGGTGGCCGCGTCGGAGCCGAGCAGGCGCACCAGATCGGCCTGGCGCTGGGGGCCGAGGTCCCACAGCTGCATCATGACCAGTTCCTGGCCGGGGTGGAGGCCGACGCGGCGCAGCAGCTGCGCGGCGAGCATGCGGTGCAGCCGGGCGACGCGGAAGATCGCGTGGGTCATGGCGCCGGCCTGGACGGAGGGCGGCATCGGCATATCGGCCGATGCCGCGGCTTCGGCGGCGGCCGACTGGCTGCCGGACGTGTCCTTCGGCTGACTCATACGTCCCTCGCTGCGATGTGTAGCTGCTCGAGCAGGTACGAGCCTATCGCGCCCGATGCCGATACGGCGGTGAGCCCATGTGTGCTGGGGATCGCGGCAGGCGGGGTGGATGGTGACGCAGGCCACAGTTTTGCGGGAATGCTCTGCTGAGATTTACTTGTTCGGACAGGCAATGGCGTCACGCCCCGTGGCGCTCCTCCGTGAACAAGGAATGTGATCATGGCGACGGCATTTGATCCGTACGACCTGGGCGGCAAGCCCCTGGCCAACCGCATCGTGATGGCCCCGATGACCCGCAGCCGCGCGTACGGCGCCGGGGCGACCCCGACGGACCTGATGGCGACCTACTACGCGCAGCGCGCCGGCGCCGGGCTGATCGTCACCGAGGGCACGCAGCCGTCGGTGGTCGGGCAGGGCTACCCCGACACCCCGGGCCTGCACTCCACGGAGCAGGTCGAGGCCTGGCGCAAGGTGACCGACGCCGTGCACGACGAGGGCGGGGTGATCTTCGCGCAGCTGATGCACACCGGCCGTATCGGCCACCCCAGCCTGCTGCCGGACGACCAGCTGCCGGTCGGCCCCTCCGCGGTGGCGCCGCAGGGGCAGGTGTTCACCCATGAGGGCCCCAAGGACTTCGTCACCCCCAAGGAGCTGACCGAAGCCGAGATCACCCGGACCGTCGACGAATTCGCCACCGCCGCGCGCAACGCGGTGGCCGCGGGGTTCGACGGCGTGGAGATCCACGGCGCCAACGGCTATCTGGTCCACCAGTTCCTCGCCCCCAACGCCAACCGGCGCACCGACGTCTGGGGCGGCTCGGTCGACGGCCGTATCCGCTTCGCCGTCGAGGTGGCGACCGCGGTGGCCCAGGCCATCGGCGGGGAGAAGGTGGGCTTCCGGATCTCTCCGGGCAACCCCTACAACGACATCGCCGAGGACGACCTCCAGGAGACCTACGGCGCCCTGGTGGCGCAGCTCGCCCCGCTGGGCCTGGCCTACCTGCACCAGATGGAGGCCCCGGGCGTACGCGACCTGACCCTCCGCCTGCGCAAGGAGTGGCCCGGCACCTTCATCCTCAACCCGTTCACCGGCACCGACCCGACCGGCCCGGACGAGCTGGGTCTCGTTGAGGACGGCACGGCGGACCTGATCGCCTACGGCGCGCTGTACCTCGCCAACCCCGACCTCCCGGCCCGCCTCGCCGCCGGCGGCCCGTTCAACACCCCCGACCGCGCCACCTCCTTCGGCGGCGACCACCGCGGCTACACCGACTACCCCAGCCTCGGCTGACTTCCTGCCCGAACAGCTAAGCGTGTCGTGTGCGGCGGGCGCCCGCCGGGTGGCCATTCCCAGAGCGGAACACTTTCGGGCGCCCGCACCCCCGGCACCACGGCAACTGCTCACCGCTGGCAGGGCCCGTGGCAACGAGGCGACCGGACAGCGGATCTATGCCGATCTCCCTCACCTCCCAGCCGCGCGCGGTCAGCCCGGCGGTGACGGTGCGGGTGATCTCCTCCATGGGGGCAGGGTTCTCCGTCGCGACGTCGAGATCCTGGCTGAGGCGGTCGACCAGACCGTGCGCCTGCACGGCGTGCCCGCCGGTGATGACCAGTGGGTAGACGGCGCCGATGGCCAGGACGTCGGATAACAGGCGGCGGTGTAAGTCGCTGAGGTTCACGCCGCGGCTGCCGGGCGAGCGGAGGCCGGCTCGGAGAAGGCGGCCTCCCACACATCGCGGATCGTGCGGCTGATCAGCGTGCGAAGGACGGGCCATTGACCGATCAGGAGGTCCCGGTTCAGCAGGGCGATGAGGTCGTTGTGCTGCCCTTCGGCCAGCACCGTGCGGTACATGTTCATCCGCGACCGCGGCCTGTCGAGATCGAACCGCGTCAGCCCGGACCAGGCCACATGCAACGGCAGCTGAACGGAGCCATGCGCCGGCCCGGTCAGGTCGCTGAGCGAGCCGGGAAGCCTTCTCGTATAACGCTGTCGCAGCACCTCTGCGGCGGGCAGTGGCGGTTCGGCGGCAGACATCGTGGACCCAGGTACGGACCGTCGCTCTCGTGCTCCCAGGACCAGTCGCAGTCCAGCTCGTCGAGGACGCACTGCTGGAGGGCCGGCGCCGCTACCGCCGAGCGTCCGACCGCGACGGTGGCGGCGGTAGCGGCGGTCTGCGCGTCATCGGCACTCAGCTTCCGCGCGACGGCGTCGTAGCAGCGGGACGCCTCCTGAAGCAGGCGCGGGACCGCGTCCGTCTCCGCGTCGTCGATCAGCCGCTCGTTGCTGTCGCGGAGCAGCGAACTGGCCTTGATCAGCAGCGCGTTCGTCGCGTACTCGTCATCCGTCATGGAGCTGCACGGAGGAGTTTGCCGAGGATCGTGCTCAGCTGGCCGCGCTCGTCGGGGGTGAGGGCGCGGAAGGTGTCCTCCAGGAACGCGGGGATCGAGGCCTGGGCCTCGGCGAGCCGTCGGCGGCCCGGGTCGGTGATGGTGACGGCGTAGGAGCGCCGGTCGCGGGGGTTGCGCTCCCTGCGGATGTGGCCCGACTGCTCCAGGTCGTCGCAGATGCTGACCATGACGCTGCGGTCGATCCGCAGTTCCTCGCTGAGTGCCTGCTGGGAGCAGGGGCCGACGGCGTCGAGCATCTGGAGCACGAGGTGTTGCCCGACGCCGAGCCCTTCCCCGGTGGCGTGCGCGTCGGCGGCGCGGGACACGGCGGCCGAGGCCCGGCACAGGGCGATGTCCAGCCGCTCGGCGGCGAGTTGCGCGAAGTACGCGGGCCGGGCGCGGTCGGCCGCTCTGTTCGTCGTCGCCATCGCTCTCCTCTTCCGGTGATCCCTCAGGCTACAGCAGCTTAATCTACCCGAAGATTGTTTGACAGCAGATGATTGACGGCCATACGGTCCAGATCGTCTGCCCGTCAATTGTTTGCATCCAGATGGAGGCACGTCATGACGCTGGATCTCACCCCTGATGAGCTGCTGAGCACGACCCGCGCGGTACGCAAGCGCCTGGACCTCACCCGCCCGGTGCCCCGGGCCCTGATCGAGGAGTGCGTGGACCTGGCCGTGCAGGCGCCCACCGGGCGCAATCGGCAGCGCTGGCACTTCCTCGTCGTCACCGAGCCGGAGCAGCGGCGGGCGGTGGCCGACATCTTCCTGCGCGCCCTGCCGCTGACCACCGGGCAGCCGCTGACCGAGCGCGACATGTGGCGGATGAACTATCACGCGCGCTCCACCGAGCGGGTCTTCGACGGCCTGCGTCACCTGGCCGACAACATCCACCGGGTGCCCGCGTTCGTCATCCCCGGCGTGGAGGGGCGGACCGACCGCGCCCCGGTGGCCGTACAGGCGGGGGCGTGGGGGTCGATTCTGCCCGCGGTGTGGAGCTTCATGCTGGCCGCCCGGGCGCGCGGCCTGGGCACGGTGTGGACCACCGCGCAGGGGCCGCTCGAACGCGAGCTGGCTCAGGTGCTCGGCGTGCCGTACGAGCAGGTCATGCTGGCGGCGTTCATCCCGCTGGCCTTCACCATCGGCACCGACTTCAAGCCCGCGCCGCGCATTCCACGGGAGAAGGTCCTGCACTGGCAGCGGTGGTGAGCGAACAGGCGCCCGGACCGTGGCGGGCCAGCATCGCGGACTGGGAGGATTCGCGGACCACAGGAGAGGGAGGGGGCATGGGTGTGACCGTGCTTGTTTTGTCCGGCATCGTCGTACTCGCCGTCGGAGGGTGCGTCTGCGTCGTGTGGGCGGCGCGGGGCGGCCCGCGCTGGGTGCGCGCGGCGGCTGCCACGACTCTGGCGGCGGGCGAGTTGGTGCGCAAGGCGGAGCGTAAAGACCGGCGCCGGAACCAGAGCGAGAGCTCAGGCGACGAGTAGGGGCACGCGAGGGACCGGCGCCGGACCGTGAGCCGGGTCAGGCGGCGCCGGTTCGCGCCGCGGTGACCACCACCGCGGCGTACCGCATCGTGAAGCCGCCGCCCATCGCGTCGATCGCGGCCCCGGTGCCGGTCAGCAGTTCCTCCAGCTTGCCCGGTGGCATCTGGCTCGCGTCGCCGCCGGTACGGAGCTGATCCAGCCACTCCTCCCGGGTGTAGGCGCGCTCCCAGTCGAACCGCCGCTGCTCCGGCTCGCCGAACGCGCCCGTCTGCCGTATCCCGTCGACCGCCCTGGTGAACAGCGCCGAGTAGGGGTCGAGCGCGGGCTTCGCCCAGGGGTTGCGGGGCGATTCGGGCAGGACCTGGCGGTAGACCTCGGCGAAGGCTTCCGCGTTGTCGGGCGAGGGCTGGAATACGTTCCAGAACACGGCCAGTTGGCCGCCGGGCCGCAGCACCTCGGCTGCCTTGGCCGCTCCGGCGACCGGGTCGATCCAGTGCCAGGTCTGGGCGGCGATGACCGCGTCGAAGGTCCGGCCGGCCGGGTCCCAGGCCTCGAAGGCCGCCACCTCGACATCGAGCCCGCCGCTGCCGCGCGCGAACTCGGCCATGCGGGCGTCCACGTCGACGCCCAGCACCGTGCAGCCGGCCGCCTGGAACTGGCGGGCCGCGATGCCGGTCCCGACGCCGACGTCGAGGACGTCGGGTCCGGGGCTCGCGGCGGTGATCGCTTCCACCATGGCGTCGGGGTAGCGGGGCCGGGCCCGGTCGTAGCGTTCGGCGTCCGAGCCGAATGACTCCGCCATCTCGCGGGCGTGATGGGGCTCGCGTGGTGAATCTTGAGTGGGCATGTGCCCACTATGAGTGGGCGGTCGCCCACTCGTCAACCGGGTACAGTCCCACCGAGGCGAGGAGGAGGTGCGGAGGATGCCGACGGGAGTCGCTCTGCGCGATGCGCGCGAGCAGCTGTTCGGCGCCGCCGAGCGCGTCCTGCTGCGGGACGGGCCCAGCGCGCTGACCAGCCGGGCGGTCACCACGGAGGCGGGCTGCGCCAAGGGGGTCCTGCACCGGCACTTCGCCGACTTCGACGCCTTCCTCGCCGAGCTCGTGCTCGACCGCATCGCCCGGCTCGACCACCAGGCCGCCGCCCTGCGCGAGTCCGCCGGGACCGGCACCGTCGCCGACAACCTCACCCGCGCGCTGACGGAGCTGTTCGGGTCGGTCGCCGTGGCCGTCGTCGGCCTCGTCATCTCCCGCGACGACCTGCGCGCCCGGCTGCGCGAGGCCAGGCCGACCGGGATCCCGTTGCTGACCGAGGCCGCCGCCATGGTCGCCGGCTACCTCGCCGCCGAGCGCGACCTGGGCCGTGTCGTGGCGGACGCGGACGTCGACACGCTCGCCCCCACGCTGATCGGGGCCGCGCATCTGCTGTTCGCCGACCGTAAGGGCACCCCGCCCGAGGCCGACGCCGTCCGCAAGGTCGTGATCACGGTCATCGCCGGGCAACACCGGGCGACTGCCTGAACGTTCGACACGTCAGCCGCGCCTGTGCGACGATCGCCGCGACAGAATCCATGAGGTTCGTCGACGCCAGGTTGGTCGGTGGAGCGCGTCGGCGTGCTCGCTCGTCGCGAGCACGGCCCGGCTCCGCCCTGCGCGTTTGTCAGGTCGTACTCGGGACCGAGCCCGTCCCGAAAAGGACCATTCATGACCACCGACCACTTCGAAATGACCGACGGCGACTACGTTCCCGATCCCGAGCGCGATACGGCGATGCTCATCGCCGGATTCTTCGACCACATCTCCGCGAGGCTGCGGCAGCAGGAGCTTCCCGAGAGCCTCATCTCCGCGATGCGCGAGCAGCACGCGGAGCTGGAGGCGGAGAACGCGCACATGGTCGTCGACGAGCCTTCGCTGTACAACCTCCGCATCACCGTGGCGGTGATCGCGGCGTACGAGGAACTGCTCCCGCACCTGGGCAGCGAAGCCGCCGTCCGCGCGGTGCGGGACGCGCTGGTCGAGCCGCTCGGCGACGCGGTGTACGCGAGCACCCGGGCCATGCTGGACGTCGCGCCGGATCCGTTCCGGGCGATGGTGGACGTGTCGCGGGCCCGTGAGAAGTACGCCTTCGGGAAGACCTTCACGTTCCGGCGCACTGCCGATGACGACCGGCGATATCTGCTGGACATTCACCGGTGCTTCTATCACGACGTGCTCAAGGCGAATTCCGCTTCGGAGCTGACACCTGTCATGTGCGCGTTCGACGGGAACTGGATCGAGGCGATCGACCCGGATCGGCACGGGTTCCGCTTCGAGCGTGACACCACGATCGGCCTGGGCGGTTCCCACTGCCCGTTCCACTTCACCCGCACGGCGCCGTAGGGGGTCTCCGGGGGGCTGATCGGTTCAAGTAAGTCAAGACTTACTATCTCGGGGATTCAACCGCATAGTGGTGCGGCTGAATCCCCGAGAGGAGCCCTGTGTTGTCGCAGGCCATCGACACCGCCGTGCGGCGCCAGGTCGAGTCCGAGCAAACCCATGTGTCCGCCCTGTACGAACTGATCGACAAGCGGATCGCCGAGGCGCAGGCGCAGCTGGCGGAGGTGCTGAAGGCACCGGCCGACAGCGCGGGCGAGGTGTACGAGCGCGAGGTCGCCGCCGCGCGGCTGGCGCGGGAGGTGAGGCGGCTGGAGGGGGCCGATGAGGGGCTGGTCTTCGGCCGGATCGACGGGGCCGACGGCACCGCGCTGCGCATCGGCCGCCTCGGCCTGCACCCGGACACGGACACCGAAACCGAAACCGGCGAGGACGACCTGCCGCTGCTCGTGGACTGGCGCGCACACGCGGCTCGGGCCTTCTACGAGGCGACGCCGATCCACCAGATGGGCCTGCGGCGCCGCCGTCATCTGCGCCTGGAGGGCCGCACGGTGGCCGCGGTGAGCGACGAGCTGCTGGACGGCTCCGAGCCCACCGCCGACGACGTCGTGGGCGACGGCCCGCTGACGGAGGCGCTGCGGGCGCGGCGGACCGGCAGGATGCGGACGGCGGTCGCGACGCTCCAGGCGGAGCAGGACGAGATCGTCCGGTCCCCGCACCGGGGGGTGACGGTGGTGCAGGGCGGCCCCGGCACCGGCAAGACGGTGGTGGCGCTGCACCGGGCGGCGTATGTGCTGTACGCGTTTCCGCGCGCTGCCGAGCGCGGTGTCCTGGTGCTCGGGCCGAACGCGCGGTTCCTGGACTACATCTCCCAGGTCCTGCCCTCACTCGGCGAGAACGATGTCGTCCTCGCCACATCCCAGGAGCTGGCCGGAGCCGACATCGTGCCCAGCGCCGTGGAGCCGCTCGACACGGCCCGCCTCAAGGGCGGCCCCGCGATGGCCGACGCGCTGGCGGACCTGGTGCGCGCCCGGCAGGCTCCGGGCGGTGACTTCACCGTGCGCGTGGGGCAGGAGTGGGTCCGCCTGGCGGACGCGGACGTCGCGAGGGCGCGCGACGCGGCCGTGGCGGCCGGACTGGGGCACAACCCGGGGCGCCAGGTGTTCAAGGAGCTGTTGGCCGACGCCGTCACGGACGAGCTGGAGCGCAGCGGGGCCGAGACCATGGAGCGCATCGATGCCGAGGTGGCGCAGCTCACCGGCCTCGACCTCGACAAGGCCGCCGCGGCCGACCTGCGCCGGCTCGGCCTGGACGACGCACCGGCCGGGGAGTCGGCCGACGAGTTCGACGCGGCCGCCGTCCGGGCGAACCTCCTGGACGACGCCCACTTCGACCGCGCCGTGGAGTCGCTGTGGCCGCGGCTCGCGCCCGACGAGCTCGTACGGGCCCTTCTGTGGCAGGTGCTCGGCGAGTGCGCCGACGACGAGCGGTCCCGGCTGCTGCACGCTCCGGACGCGGACGCGGACGCGGACGCCGACGCCGACGCCGACACGGACGCCGACGGCCGACCGTGGACCGACGCCGACGTGCCGCTGCTGGACGAGGCGGCGAGCCTGCTCGACGGCCCGCCGGAGCGGACGTACGGGCATGTCGTCGTCGACGAGGCGCAGGAGCTGACCGCCATGCAGTGGAGGATGGTCGTACGCAGGTGTCCGGCCAGGTCGATGACGCTGGTGGGAGACTTTGCCCAGGCGGGCCCGGTGTCGACGGCGCGTGACTGGGAGCAGGCGCTGACCCCGCATGTCGGCGCGCGGTTCACCCTGCATACTCTGACCGTCAGCTACCGCACCACGGAGGAGATCCTGGCCACCACCCGGCACCTGCTGGCGCGGATCGCCCCCGGCCAGACGCCGAGCCGGTCGATCCGCCGTGGCGAGGCACCCCGCACCCGCACCGCGCCACCGCACACGCTCGCCGCCACCGTCGCCGACGAGCTCCGGGCCCAGGCCGCGGCGCACCCGGACGAACTGCTCGGGGTGATCTGCGCGGACACCAGGCTGGACGAGCTGACGGCCGTGGGAACCGAGACGGGGGCGCGCCTCGTTCCGGCGTCGGAGGCGCGCGGCCTGGAGTTCGACGCGGTCGTCGTCGTGGGCCCGGAGGAGATCACCGAGGCCCGCCCCGGGGGAGAGCGGGACCTGTACGTGGCCCTCACCCGGGCCACCAAGCGGCTTTGCACGATCGCCATCCGGCCCGTGTGAACCACAAAGCACAACCCATAGAAGAGAGCGAAATGGCAACCGATTACGACAACCCACGCAAGACCGAAGAGGCCGAGGCCGACAGTATCGAGGAGCTCAAGGCCCGGCGGAACGACTCGTCGGCCTCGGCGGTCGACGTCGACGAGTTCGACGCCGCCGAGGGCCTGGTGCTGCCGGGCGCCGACCTCTCGGGCGAGGAGCTGGCCGTCCGGGTGCTGCCGAAGCAGCAGGACGAGTTCACCTGCATGAGCTGCTTCCTGGTGCACCACCGCACCCGGCTGGCCGGCGAGCGGAACGGCGCGCCGATCTGCCGCGACTGCGACTGAGACTGAGACCGAGGGGGGAGGGGGAGGCGGCCATGGCCGGGGGCGAGCCGCCACCCTCCCGGCCGGGGGTCAGGGCTTGTAGATCTTGCCCGCCTCGGGCTTGGCCGGGGCCATCAGCTCGGAGACGGTGACGACCGTGTAGCCGCGCTTCTTGAGCCCGTCGAGGATCCCCGGGACGGCGGGCACGGTCCCCTTGTAGATGTCGTGCAGCAGGATGATGCCGTCGCGGTCAACCTGGTCGAGCACCCGCTTGGTGATGAGCGCGGAGTCTGTCGTCTGGTAGTCCTTCGCGGTGACGCTCCACAGCACCTGGGCGATGCCCAGTTCACGGCAGATCTTGGTGACGCGCTCGTCGGTGCGGCCCTGCGGCGGGCGCATCAGCAGGGGCTCCTTGGAGCCGGTGATCTTGGAGACGGCGTCCTGGGTGCGGGTGATCTCATCACGCACCTCGTCGTCGTCCGCCTTGGTCAGGATCTTGTGCGTCCAGGTGTGGTTGGCCAGCTCATGGCCCTCCGCCGCGATGCGGCGCACCAGGTCGGGGTACTTGACGACATGCTTCTTGCCGAGCATGAAGAAGGTCGCGTGGGCGTTCTCCTTCTTCAGGATGTCCAGCAGGCGGGGGGTGTTCTCGCTGGGCCCGGCGTCGAAGGTGAGCGCGACGCACTTGGCCTTGGAGCAGTCGACGGCCCCGGCCTCGACCTCTTTCCCGTCGACCGAGGCGCGCTCGCGGACGCTGCTCGGCGCGGTGCTGTCGTACGAGGCACCGCAGCCGCCGAGGGCGAGCGTGAGGGAGGCGGCCGCCAGGAGCCCGGCTATCGGCTTGGCTATGCGCTTCCGGTCCGTTGATATGTTTTTACGTCTATACACACGGTGTAGACGCGGCCACCAGCACAAAGGTTCGCGCCGTGATCAAAAAGCGATCAGGCAGCGACCTCCGCGACATCACAGCGATCGGGCCAGCCGGAATCCCAGGTCGTCGATGCGCAGCGTCGGATGGCTCTTGCGGCGGCACGACGCCCGGCATCCGCGGGGCGGGTCGTACGCCCCTCCGCCACGGAAGACCCGGTACGGGCCGTAGACGCCGGGGTCGTACAGGTCCCAGCACCACTCCCACACATTGCCGATCGTGTCGTGGAGGCCCCACGCGTTGGGCGCTCTGGTCGCCACATCGCGCACCCGGTCGCCGGAGTTCCCGCGATACCAGGCGATCTCGTCCAGTTCGCCGTAGCGCACGCCGGGGTCCCCGGCCCGGCAGGCGTACTCCCACTCCGCCTCGGACGGGAGGCGGTAGCCGTCGGCCGACCAGTCGCAGCGCACGTCCCGGGCGTCGGGGTCCCTCTCGTCGCCCAGCGAGTAGCAGGGGGTGAGTCCGCTCACCTCCGAGAGGAGGTTGCAGAACCGGATCGCGTCCGTCCAGGAGACCTCGGTCACCGGCGTCCGCGGCCCCGCCGCACTCGCGGGCGCCTCGCCCCGTACGGCGCGGTACAGCTCGCGGGTCACGGGATGCGGTGCCAGCCGGAAGGCGGGGACCTCGGCGGTCCAGTCCGTCCTGGTTCCCTCGTCCCGCAGGACGATCTCCCCGGCGGGGATCTCCACCATGTTCGCGATCATGTGCAGGCTCAGATTCAGATCCAGATCCATGGAGGCCGTGGCGGGAATCGAACCCACGTAACTCGCTTTGCAGGCGAGCCCCTAAACCACTCGGGCACACGGCCGATGTCGTGCTCGTGTCCTCGACGATAGGGGCGGGTCCGGGGCCCCACAACGGCGTGGCGGGCGCTGCCACGCGACTGACATACGGCGTTCATGAACGGCCCGCGCGGCCCTCAAGGAGCATCGAGGAACTCCTCGACCACCGGGCGGAACAGCTCCGGCTCGTCGACCCACGGGTAGTGCCCGACCCCGTGCAGCGGCCGCACCCGCCCGTGCGGGAAGGACTCCGCGACCAGCTCACCGGCGCGCATGCCGGTCACCGCGTCCCGGTCCCCGGTCACCACCAGCACCGGGCACGGCACCTCGCGCAGCCGCACCAGCACCGCCCGCCGCGCCGCCTCGTCCACGCCCTGCCAGAAGCCCGCGCGCGGCACCGGCCCCAACTGCCCGCCCTCGCTCGCGGCGTGTGCGCGCTGGGGCTCGTCCCAGCGGCCGTACGCCATGGGGGCGGCCTGGAGCAGCAGCTGACGCACCTCGTCCATGTCGGTGGTGTCGGGCAGCAGTTGGACCGCGACATAGGCGTCGGGCCACCACGGCTCGGTGGCGCGGGCCTCGAAGATCTCGCGGGCGTCCTGGGGGAGTTCGCCCTGCATCCGCGCGCCGGGGCAGACCAGGACCAGGTGCGTCAGCCGCTCGGGGTGGGCCGCGGCGTAGGCCTGGGCCGTCGCGGCGGCCGCGTCGTGGGCGAGGAGCGCGAACCGTTCGAGCCCCAGGTGGGCGCGGAGCGCTTCGAGGTCCTCCGCCAGGCCGGGGAAGGAGTAGCCGCTCGGCTCGGCGGCGGGCGGGGAGCCGCCGGTGCCCCGGCTGTCGGGGATGATCAGGGTGCGGTGGCTGTCCAGCCCGCCGAGGTCGCCCAGATACGCGGCGTCCCGCCCCGGCCCGCCGGCCAGGCAGACCAGCGGCGGCCGGGCGGCTCCGTCGCCGGTACGGGCCTCAAGGGCGCGGTAGGCGAGTTCGGCGTCGTCGTACGAGGTGTAGTGGGGCATTGATCCAGCTTGCCCGATTCCCGGTTCATGAGGGCTGACCCCCACGTCACGAGGGCCCGGCCGCCGCCGCGTCGAGCAGATCCCGCGTCAGGTGGTGCAGGCGCAGCGCCGCATCCCGGTCGAACGCGGGGCCGGACAGGGCCAGTCGGCGCTTGGTGCGGTAGGCGGTGAAGGGATCGCCGGGTGGGTCGTCCAGGAGATCGGTCATCGGGACGACGGCTTTGGCGACGGAGGTGGCGAAGACGGCGAATGAGGCCTTCGCCACGGGGCGGATCGGCCGGGGGAGGTGGGCCGGCATTCCGGTCGACACGACGCCCGGGTTGTAGCCGATGTAGCGGATCGGGGTGTCGGGGTACAGCGCGGCGAAGGCCACACCGAGCAGGTCGTTGGCGCGGAAGGACTGGAGGGTGGCCTTGGTTCCGCTGTAGCGGCGGGCCAGTTGCGGGTCGTCCCAGTGGATCCGGCCCAGGGGGACGCCGGGGGTGCCGACGTTCATGACGACCGGCCATGGCGCGGGCTCCAGGAGCTTGCGCAGGCCATGGCTGAGGACGTGGCGGCTGAGGTACGCGAGCGCGAAGCTGTGCTCGAACCCCTCGTGGGTGGTGGTGCGGGGGCCGAAGAGGCGGTAGCGCTGGGCGCACAGGATCAGCTTGTCCACGGTGGGACAGATGTCCTCGAGCGTGGCGACGAGGTCCATGGTCGCCCGTACGGAGGTCAGGTCGGCGCGCAGGAAGGTGGCGCGGTTGCCGTCCGCTGCCTCCGAGAGGAACGCTTCGCCCTTGGCCGGGGTGCTGCCGACCGCGATGACCCGCGCGCCTTCGCGCAGATAGTGCAGGGCGAGCCCCTTGCCGAGCCCATCCGTCCCCCCGGTGATGACGACCGTTTGCATGCCCGACTCCCCTTCGTAGGCGCACCGGCTCCGCTATCCGGATATGACGTATCCGCTTACTCGTGCGACGGGACCGTATCACGAAGCGGATATGCTGTATCCGCTATGGAGAAGGAAACGAGGGACGACGGGGCCCCTGTCGGGGCGGGGGCGCGCCGGCCGCGGCGGGACGCCGAGCTCAACCGGCGGCGCATCATGCAGGCCGCGCGGGAGGTCTTCGCCGCCCGGGGGCTCCAGGCCACCCTCAATGACGTGGCCCACCACGCCGGGCTCGGCGTCGGCACCGTCTACCGCAAGTTCCCCGACAAGGAGACGCTCGCGGTGGCCGTCTTCACCGGCGAACTCGACGAGATCGCGGAGATGGCGCGCGCGGCGCTGGCCCAGGACGACGCCTTCGCCGCCCTGGCCGGATTCATGGAGGGGGCGCTGGAGCGGGCCGCGCACAACCGCGGGCTGCGCGAGCTGATGCGCCGCGGGGAGTTCGGGGGCGAGGGGTTCGCGCGCGCCCGGCGGGAGATCGCCGGGCACTGCGAGAGCCTGATCGACCGGGCCCGCGCGCAGGGCGCGCTGCGCGAGGGTGTCACCGCGGCCGATATCGCGCCGATCGCCGCGATGATCGACGCTGTGATGGCCCTTCCGGAGTCAGGGTCTTCCGCGCTGTGGCGGCGCTACTTGGCGATCATCCTCGACGGACTGCGCGCCCGGCCGGCGGGGCAGCCACCGCTTCCCTGAGGGTTTCCGCGTCCAGGCCCGCCTCGTCGAGCACCGCCGCGGCCACTCCGCGGCCGATCCGGGCCAGGCCGAGGAGCAGATGGTCGCAGTCGATGTGCGCCGAGCCCGCCTCCTCGGCCTGCTCCTCCGCGAGGGCGATGGCCTTGCGGGAGTAGGGGGTCCAGGCGATCCGCTCGGCCGCCTGCGACGCCCCCATGCTCAGCCGGTCCCCGACGGTCCGGTGCAGGGCCTCGGGTGAGGCGCCGGCGGCGCCCAGGAGGCGGGTGGCGCTGTTGTCCTCGGCGGTGAGGCCCCACAACAGGTGCTCGGTGCCGATGTAGTTGTTGCGGTGCTGCACCGCGGCCCGCTTGACGTGCGTCATGGCCTGGCGGAGGTCTTCGCTCATCGTCTCGGGGTCGTACCGCTTGTGCGGAGCGTGGAAGCGCTGCTGCGCCGCCTGCCGGGTGACGCCGAGGGCCGTTCCGATGTCCGTCCATGAGCGGCCGTGCATCCGGCAGTGCTCGACATAGTCCTCGACCAGGTCGTCGGCCAGGGCCTGAAGCCGCCCGGCCAGGTCCGCCGCGGTGGACAGGAGGGCCAGCCAGTCGGGCTGTTCCTGCCCGCCGGGACGGTGGGCGGTGGCGCAGGTGCGGTCGACTTCCGCGATGAGATCGTCCAGATCTGGAACCGTCATGAGGCAAGTACGCCTTGACAATTCAAGATTGTCAAGGCGTACTTGCGTTGATGGAAGATCCAAAAGCGGGGGAGCGGAGATGTCCTCGGGGTCCAAATTCCGCTTATGATTCGAGCGTGTTCGATTCCCGGCACATCAGGACCTTCCGCGAGGTGATCCGCGCCGGCTCGTACTCCGCGGCCGCCCGCGCCCTCGGCTATACGCAACCGGCGATCACCCAGCAGATGAAGGCGCTCGAACGGGACGTCGGCAGCCCGCTCTTCGTCCGCGTCGGGCGCGGCATGCGGCTCACCGAGGCCGGGGAGACCCTGTCCCGCCACGCCGACGTCATCCTCGACTCCATCTCCGCCGCCCGGCAGCAGCTGAACGCCATCACCCGGCTGCGCACCGGCCACGTACGCCTCTGCGGCTTCCCCAGCGCCAACGCCACCCTCATACCCGAGGCGATGGCCCGGCTCGCCGCCGCGCACCCCGGGGTGCGCGTGGAACTGCTCGAAGGCGAGCCGCCGGAGTCGCTGGGGCGGGTGGCGCGCGGCGAGTGCGACATCACGCTCGCCTTCACCTACCCCGGCCTGCGCGAGGAGGTCCCTCCCGAACTGGTCGAGATCCCGCTGCTCGAGGACCAGCTGACGGTGCTGCTGCCCACCGGCCACCCGCTGGCCCGGCGGCGGGCCGTCAAACTCGCCGACCTGAGCGGGGAGCGGTGGATCGCGGGCTGTCTGCGCTGCCGCGCCAACTTCCTGCACGAGTGCGCGGAGCAGGGGTTCGCCCCCGACATCGCCTTCACGACGGACGACAACCTGGTCATCCAGAGCATGGTCGCGGCCGGGCTCGGCGTCGCGATGATGCCCGGCCTCGTCCTCTCCTTCCTCTGCCACCAGAAGGTCACCGGCCGTGCCCTGGAGCCCGCGTCGCGCCGCCATGTCTCGGCGTATGTGCTGCGGGAGCACCTGCGGGTGCCGGCCACGGAGGTGGTGCTGGAGGAGCTGAAGGCGGTGGCGGCGAACCGGGTCGGCTGCTGATATAAGCAGAGGTTGAGGTTTGCGAAGAAACCGTCGTTGGACGTGATGGATCGGGCGGCAGGACGCTGCGTCCATGACCACTCCGACCGCCCCCGCACCACCGGCCATCCGCCGCACCCCGCGCGCCGGCGCGTTCGTCGACGAGGTGCGCGAGGCCGTCGGGCGCGGCCTGGCGCCGGAGCTGACGGCGCATCTGGTGGCCGAGCGCCTCGCGCCCCACCTCGGCGCGCCCGATCTGCTCACCGCGGAGCAGCGGCGGGGCGACCCCGCGAGCTACCGCCAGCACCTGCTGCACGCCGAGCCCGACGGCAGCTTCTCCGTCGTCGCCCTCGTCTGGCTGCCCGGCCAGCACACCGCCATCCACGACCACGTCTCGTGGTGCGTGGCCGGTGTCCACGAGGGCCAGGAGCGCGAGCGCCGCTACCACCTCGTCCCCGACGGCGTCGGCTCCCGCCTGGTCGCGGTGGCGGAGGTGACCAACCCGCAGGGCTCGGTGGCCGGGTTCGCGCCGCCGGGAGATATCCACAGGGTGTGGAACGCGGGCGCGGGTGCGGCGATCTCCCTCCACGTGTACGGCGCGGATGTCGGGCGGCTGGGCAGCAGCGTCCGGCGCGTGTACGCGCCCCCGAAGGGCGAGGCGCTGTGAGGCCGCGCGGCCGACGCGGGTGGGCCGGGCCATGGCGCTGACGGACGAGCGCGGCGGCTCGCCGGGCGGGTTGCCGGGCGGTTCGCGGGGCGGTTCGCCGGGCGCCCCCGACCTGGGCACCCCGGTCCAGGCCCCGGCTCCGGTCCAGGCCCCGGCCCCGGCCTCGGCCCCGGTCCCGGCGACCGCGCCCCCGGCGCGGCGCCGCGCGGCGCGGATTCGTGCCCTCTTGCCCGGGTTCGGGCTCGGTGGGCTCGGGGTGGGCGCGGCGTGGGCGGCGCATCTGGCGCTGCCAGGGGTGCCGATGCTGACCTTCGCCGTCGTGCTGGGCATCCTCGCCGCGCATCTGCCGGGCGCGCGCGGGCTCGTACGGGGTGCCGGGCGGGCCGGGCTGTCGTTCGCCGGGAAGCGGCTGATGCGCCTCGGCGTGGTGCTGCTCGGGCTCAAGCTCAGCCTGGACGACGTGCTGGGCCTCGGCTGGGCGAGCGTGGCGATGGTGTGCGCGGTGGTCGCGGCCACCTTCTTCGGCACGTGGTGGCTCGGCCGCCGGATCGGCCTGCGGGGCGATCAGCCGCTGCTGATCGCCACCGGCTATTCCATCTGCGGCGCGTCCGCGATCGGCGCGGTCAGCGAGGTGTCGGACAGCGACGAGCGCGACGTCGCGACATCCGTGGCGCTGGTGACGCTGTGCGGCACGCTGGCCATCGCCGTACTGCCGCTGCTCCAGCACCCGCTGGGGCTGGGCGACGCGCAGTTCGGCCGGTGGGTCGGGGCGAGCGTGCACGACGTGGGGCAGGTCGTGGCCGCCGCGCAGACGGCCGGGCCGTCCGCGCTCGGCGAGGCGGTGCTGGTGAAGCTGATGCGGGTGGCGCTGCTCGCGCCGCTCGTCGCGGCGGTGGCCGTCTCGGTACGGGCCCGGCGGGCCCGGGCGGCCCAGGCGGCCCAGGAGCAGGACGAGGATGCCGGAGGCCGCGGCGGCCGCGCGCGGCGGCCACCCCTGGTGCCGCTGTTCGTCCTCGGCTTCCTGGCCATGGTCGCCCTGCGCAGTACGGATCGGCTTCCGTCCGCCGCGCTCGACACCGCCGCGACCACCCAGGAACTGCTGCTCGCCGCCGCCCTCTTCGGTCTCGGCAGCGCGGTGCACCTGCCCTCGCTGGCCCGTACGGGCGGGCGCGTGGCGGCGCTCGGGCTGTGCGCGTGGGTGGTGGTCGCGGGGGTCGGCTACGGCGGCGTACTGCTGACGACGTAGCGCTTCACGAGGAGATCGCGGGGGCCGGGCCCACGAGGGACCCCACGAGCCTCGGGCCGCCTCACGACGCGTAGATCTCGGTCATCTCCGTGATCTTGCCGTTGGAGTCGACCTTGACCTCGTAGAAGTTCAGGCCCCAGCAGTCGCCGGCGTCCGCCTTCGCCTGCCCGCCGTCGTACTGCCTGCCCTTCGGGTCCGCACAGGTCTTGATGTGCGCGATGCCGCCGTTCTGGGCGGTGAGGGCCTTCTGCGCGGAGTCCTTCCTGCTGATGATCGTCACCTTGGAGCCGGCCGAGGCGACGGAGTAGGTGTGCAGCGCCCCGACCGCCTGGTACGCGCCCTGCTGCGAGGTCGTGTTGCAGCGCCGCTTGGCGTTCTTGGCGATGATGTTGTTCATCGCGCCTTCGACGTTGTTGACCCAGATCACCTTGCGGCCGTTGGTGCTCGTCGAGCAGCCACTGTTGCTCGTCCTGCTGCTCCTCTTGATCCTCTTGCTGTACTTCCCCTTCTTCGTGCTGCCGGACTTCTTCGCGGAGTGGCTCCTCGAGGAGTGCGAGCTGCCGCTGCTGCCGCCGCTGCAGGCGGTGAGGGTGAGTGCTGCGGCGACAAGCATGGCAGTGGCGAAAACTGGGCGGATAGAAGACACAATTCCCCCGTGGTGCGGGCCTGGACGTCCGCGACCAGGCACGGAGTGAGGCTGAGGTCGGGCGTCGCGAAAAGGCGGTGTGACGATCTGGCCGAAAGTCTATGAGCGTGGGCATGGCGGGCCGATGGGGCTTACCGAATCCTGGGTGTCCGGTTTCCAATCTGTGACGATGATCGCGGCGGGTTGCCGAGCCTAGGGCCGAGGGCGGACCGCATCTCCGTCCCGCGCCAGGTGTGTCCCTTGGAAACGCCTCTTACGCTGGCGTAATGACCGCTATCGACCCGTGCGACCGCGACACCGACGTCGCGGACAGCCCCTCCGTACCAGCCGGAACCAGTGCCCATGCCCATGCCCATGCCCATGCCGAAGCCGAAGCCGACGGCGGGGGCTCCGTACTCGGCAAGCGCTACCGCGCCCTCACCCTCGGCATTGTGTCCGTCGTCTCCCTGATCGCCTTCGAGGCGAGCGCGGTCAACACGGCGATGCCGGTCGCGGCCCGCGCCCTCGACGGGGTCGAGCTGTACGCGTACGCCTTCTCCGCGTACTTCACCGCGAGCCTGTTCGCGATGGCGCTGTCGGGGGAGTGGTGCGACCGCCGGGGGCCGCTCGTCCCGCTGTTCGCCGGGATCGCGGCCTTCGGGGCCGGTCTTGTGGTGTCCGGCTCGGCGAGCGAGATGTGGATGTTCGTGGGCGGGCGCGGGGTGCAGGGGATCGGCGGCGGGCTGGTGATCGTCTCGCTGTACGTCCTGGTCGGCCGGGCCTATCCACAGCGGCTCCAGCCCGCCGTGCTGGCGTCCTTCTCCGCCGCCTGGGTGCTGCCGGTGATCATCGGCCCGCTGATCGCCGGGACGGTCACCGAGCGGGTCGGGTGGCGCTGGGTCTTCCTGTCCATCCCGGTGCTGATACTGCTGCCGCTCGCCGTGATGCTCCCGGCCCTGCGCAAGGTGGAGCGGGGCGAGCGTTCCCCGGCCATGAACCGCCGCCGCATCCTCCTCGCCCTCGCGGTCGCGTCCGGCGCGGGGCTGCTCCAGTACGCGGGCCAGGACCTGGCCTGGGTCTCCCTGATCCCCGCCGCGGCGGGCCTGGCGCTGCTCGTCCCGTGCATCCTGCGACTGCTGCCCCGGGGCACCTTCCGGGCCGCCCGCGGGCTGCCGTCCGTGGTGCTGCTGCGCGGCATCGCGGCGGGCGCCTTCCTCGGCGCGGAGAGCTTCATCCCGCTGATGCTGGTCACCGAGCGCGGCCTGTCCGCCACGGCGGCCGGCCTCTCGCTCACCGGTGGCGGCCTGACCTGGGCCCTCGGCTCGTACACCCAGAGCCGCCCGCGCCTGGAGCCCTACCGCGAGCGGCTGATGGCGGGCGGCATGGTGCTGATCGCCACATCCATCGCCCTGGTCCCGCTGGTGCTCGCCGACTCCGTCCCGGCGTGGCTGGTCGCGGTGGCGTGGGTGCTCGGCGGCTACGGGATGGGGCTGGTCATCTCCAGCGGCAGCGTGCTGCTCCTCAAGCTCTCCGGCCCCAAGGAGGCGGGCAGCAACTCCGCCTCCCTCCAGGTCTCCGACGCGCTCGGCAACATCACGCTGGTGGGGCTGAGCGGGGTCCTGTTCGTGGGCTTCGGCGGCGGCTCGGTGGCCGCAGCGGACCACACGGCCGCCGCGTCCGCCACGGCGGGGACGGGGCACGCGGGGGCGTTCGCGGCGGTGTTCGTCGCGATGGCGGCGGTGGCCCTGCTGGGAGCGGTGGTGACGACGCGGCTGCGGCCCGCCGCGGAATAGTCTGGTACCACTTTGGCCCCATCGCGGTACCGTCCTGGTATGGCAATGAATCTCCGTCTGCGCGACGACCAGCAAGAGGCGCTCAAGCGGCGGGCTGAGGAGGAGGGCCGCAGCATGCACGCCATAGTGCTTCGGGCGGTCGACCGGTATCTGGAGCAAGAGGCTGACCGGGAATCCGTCCGGCGCCTGGGGGCGAAGTACGCGGCACGCCACGCGGACCTGCTGCGGAGGCTGGGGGAGTAGGTGAAGTACCTGGCGGTCCAGGAAGTGCTGGACCTCACGGAAATGGCCTGTGGCGGGCAGCAGGTCGCCGTGCGCGACCTGGGGTTGCTGAGCTCGGCGGTGCACCGCCCGCAGTCGCAGATGTTCGGCATCGAGGCGTACTCCGACCTGTTCGAGAAGGCGGCCGCGCTGTTTCAGTCGCTCGCTGTCAACCACCCGTTGGTGGACGGCAACAAGCGGATGACGTGGATGTCCACGGTCGTCTTCCTCGACATCAACGGCACGGAGATGCTCGACGTCGACCAGGACGAGGCGTACAAGCTCGTCGTCGGCGTAGCCTCGGGTGCGATCGAGGACGTCGACGACATCGCGGCCGGACTGCGCGCGCTGCACGCGGCGATGTGAGCTGAATCCCACCTCCGGGTGGACCCGGGGCGTAGCCCCCAAGTGTGAAGGACGGCACCGGTAGGCTGACGCGGTCCCACCCCCCGCCGACCCAGCCCGACGGAGCCCGTGACTACCACCGCCGCCTCCACCACCAGCCATCACCTCTCGCCCGCCTTCCCCGGCCGCGCCCCCTGGGGCACCGCGAGCAAGCTGCGCGCCTGGCAGCAGGGCGCGATGGAGAAGTACGTACAGGAGCAGCCCCGCGACTTCCTCGCGGTCGCCACGCCCGGCGCCGGCAAGACCACCTTCGCGCTGACGCTCGCCTCCTGGCTGCTGCACCACCACGTCGTGCAGCAGGTGACCGTCGTCGCGCCCACCGAGCACCTGAAGAAGCAGTGGGCGGAGGCCGCGGCCCGGATAGGGATCAAGCTGGACCCGGAGTACAGCGCCGGGCCCGTCGGGCGGGAGTACCACGGCGTCGCCGTCACCTACGCGGGTGTCGGCGTCCGCCCGATGCTGCACCGCAATCGCTGTGAGCAGCGCAAGACGCTGGTCATCCTCGACGAGATCCACCACGCGGGCGACTCCAAGTCCTGGGGCGAGGCGTGCCTGGAGGCGTTCGAGCCGGCGACCCGCCGGCTCGCGCTGACCGGCACCCCCTTCCGGTCCGACACCAACCCCATCCCCTTCGTCATCTACGAGGAGGGGAACGACGGCATCCGGCGCTCGTCCGCCGACTACACGTACGGATACGGCAGCGCCCTGAACGACGGCGTCGTCCGGCCGGTCATCTTCCTCTCCTACAGCGGCAACATGCGCTGGCGGACCAAGGCGGGCGACGAGCTCGAGGCCCGGCTGGGCGAGCCGATGACCAAGGACGCCGTCTCGCAGGCCTGGCGCACCGCGCTCGACCCGCGCGGCGACTGGATGCCGAACGTGCTGCGCGCCGCGGACCAGCGGCTCACCGAGGTCCGCAAGTCCATCCCGGACGCGGGCGCGCTCGTCATCGCGACCGACCAGGACTCGGCGCGCGCCTACGCCAAGCTGATCCGCGAGATCACGGGCACCAAGGCCACGATCGTGCTGTCCGACGACTCGGGCGCCTCGCAGCGCATCGAGGACTTCACCCACTCCGAAGACCGGTGGATGGTCGCGGTCCGCATGGTGTCGGAGGGCGTGGACGTGCCGCGCCTGGCCGTCGGCGTCTACGCCACCACCATCTCCACCCCGCTCTTCTTCGCGCAGGCCGTCGGCCGCTTCGTGCGGTCCCGGCGGCGCGGCGAGACCGCCTCCGTCTTCCTGCCCACCATCCCCATGCTGCTCGGCTTCGCGAACGAGATGGAGGTCGAGCGCGACCACGTCCTCGACAAGCCCAAGAAGGAGGGCGAGGAGGAGGACCCGTACGCCGAGGAGGACAAGCTCCTCCAGGAGGCCGAGAAGCAGCAGGACGAGGACACCGGCGAGCAGGACATGCTGCCCTTCGAGGCGCTGGAGTCGGACGCGGTCTTCGACCGGGTGCTCTACGACGGCGCCGAGTTCGGCATGCAGGCGCACCCGGGGAGCGAGGAGGAGCAGGACTACCTGGGCATCCCCGGGCTCCTGGAGCCCGACCAGGTGCAGATGCTGCTCCAGCGGCGGCAGGCGCGGCAGATCGCGCACAGCCGCAAGAAGCCGGACGCCGAGGCCGATCTGCTGGAACTCCCGGCGGAGCGGCGGCCGGTGGTCACCCACAAGGAGCTGCTCGAACTGCGCAAGGAGCTCAACTCCTTGGTCGGGGCCTACGTCCACCAGAGCGGCAAGCCGCACGGGGTGATCCACACCGAGCTGCGCCGGGTGTGCGGCGGGCCGCCGAGCGCGGAGGCGACGGCCGGGCAACTCCGGGAGCGGATCAAGAAGGTCCGGGAGTGGGCCACGCGGATGAGGTGACGGCGGTACGGCGGTGACGGCGGTATGCCTGCGGAAGGGCTTCTCCGTATCCGTAAGCCCTTCCGTCTCACCCTTCCGCCTCGCCGTGGGCCGCGTCGGCCCTGACCTTTTTTCGCCCGTCAAACCAGGGCAAACGCGTACCGTCCCGGCGTGCGCGAGGCCCTCCGCCCGGCAGCCTCGCTCGGATTCTGGACAAACTCTTCCGCTTAGCGGACCGGCTCGCTACCGTTCCGGCCAACGCACACGCCCCGTGGCAGTGCCGCCGCGGAGCGCAGCCGGTGTGCGACCACGACCGGCGGCCTCTGGCGCGCCGTCGTCGGGACCGGCGGCGCCCCACCGCGAAGAGCCGCCACTCATACGGAGGAGGGGGCGTCGTGACCGCGGAGACCTCACAGACGCTCGACCGGGGACTGCGCGTCCTCAAACTGCTCGCCGACACCGACCACGGGCTGACCGTGACCGAGCTGTCCAACAAGCTCGGCGTCAACCGCACCGTGGTGTACCGCCTGCTGGCCACGCTCGAGCAGCACTCCCTCGTACGCCGCGACATCGGCGGCCGCGCGCGGGTCGGGCTCGGCGTGCTCCAGCTCGGCCGCCAGGTCCATCCGCTGCTGCGGGAGGCGGCGCTGCCCGCGCTGCGCGCCCTCGCCGACGACATCGGCGCCACCGCGCACCTCACCCTGGTCGACAGCACGGAGGCGCTGGCCGTCGCGGTCGTCGAGCCGACCTGGACCGACTACCACGTCGCCTACCGGGCCGGCTTCCGGCACCCCCTGGACCGCGGCGCCGCGGGGCGGGCGATCCTGGCCGCCCGCTCGGGCCGCGACGGCGACCCCGGCTATGTGCTCACCCACGGCGAGCTGGAGGCGGGCGCGAGCGGCGCGGCCGCTCCGCTGGTCGGGGTGACCGGGATCGAGGGCAGCGTCGGGGTGGTGATGCTCTGCGACGCGGTGCCGGAGCGGGTGGGGCCGCGGGTGGTGGACGCGGCGCGCGAGGTCGCGGACGCCCTGCGCTGACGGTCTGCGCCGCTGCTTGGTGCCGGACCCGCCTGGCGCCAGCGGCCTGGTCGCGGGACGCCGGCTGTTGATCGGTGACGGCGCCTACCGCGGCGCACCGGAGGTCATCACCAGCCGGAACTTGCCGAATGCGGGGTAAGCCTGACGTTTAACGTCCCCGTCCGAAATCGGACTTGAACTTGGTCGCTCACCTGGGCATTCGCCGGACGTGGCGGTAGACCCGGCCTGATCCTGTGCTCCGACCAAGGATGCACGTGATCAGACCGGGGCCATGAGATGAGTGTGCTGCGACAGCCGGATATGCTGTTCAACCCTTGGCTGGACGAAGCCGCGGCTGCGCAGTCCAAAAGCGGCCGACCGCTGGACCTGGCTGGTCATCACCGCCCACACCCAGATTCGCCTTGCCCGGCCCATGGCCGTCGATCTGCGCCGTCCGTGGGAGAAGCCGACCGAGCCGCACAGGCTCACCCCGGCGCGTGTCCGCAGAGGGTTTCGGAACCTCCACGCGAAGACCCCGAGGCTGTCGCACGACTCCCGGCCCCCGAAGGTCAAGAGCGATTCGCTGTTCGGTTCCGAAGTCCTTGGGGGCAACGGAATCTTGCCTAGTGGGG
>NZ_JBEOSB010000030.1:0-136057 GCF_040302705.1 Streptomyces sp. NPDC097640 | reverse complement strand
GGCGGCCAGGCGCGGCCCGTTGTTGACGACGAGGGCCAGGTCGGGGTTGCCGTTCTCCTTGATGCCCGCTGCGACACCGGAGGCGGTGAACCCCTAGGAGGACGGACACCACCTCTGGTCCTCGCCCCCAGCCACGGCTGCGGGGGGCCGATCCGGTGGCGGCGCGACAGGGGGCTTCATTCACCCCGCACGGGGGCCGAACCAGAGCCCCGAGGCACGCCGCCCGGCACCCCTGTGCCTCGCCCGCAGCCACAGCTCCGCGGGCGCCCCGCACCGGCCGCCAAGCGCCGATCCGGTGGCAGCGTGGCAGGGGCTTCGCCTCGCCCAGGGGTGAGCCCCCGGGCGCCGGGCCCCTGGACCGCGCCCCGGCTACTACCGCTGCGGGGACGGCCGCCCAGCGGTCGCCACGTGCCTATCGCGGCAGGGGCTTCACCCCCAGGGGATCGAAGCAGAGCCCCCCGGCCCGCCGTCCGGCGCCCCCTGGACCGCGCCCCCGGCTACTGCTGCTGGGACGCCCCGCACCGGCCCGCCCAGGGCCGATCCGGCGGCCGACGCGGGAGGGGGCCGCAGCGGAGCGCCCGGGGCGCCCGCCGGGCGCCCCGGCTAGCGCTGCGGGGGCACCCCGCACCAGCCGCCGGGGGCAGATCGGCGCGATGTTGCGGGCGCGACCGACGCGCGCCGCCCCGGGCCGTGCGTCGGCCGGGGCGGGGCGGGGGGCCAGGGGTTCGTCAGGCGGTGAGGCGGGAGAGGGCCTCGTCTACGGGGAGTTCTTCGCGCTCGCCCGTGCGGCGGTCCTTGAGCTCCACCACGCCGTCCTTGGCGCCGCGGCCGACGATCAGGATCGTCGGTACGCCGATCAGCTCGGCGTCGGTGAACTTCACGCCCGGGGAGACGCTCGCGCGGTCGTCGACCAGGACGCGGACGCCCGCCGCGCCCAGCTTGTCCGCAAGGTCCAGGGCCAGCTCGGTCTGGAGCGCCTTGCCCGCCGCGACGATGTGGACGTCGGCCGGGGCGACCTCGCGGGGCCAGCACAGCCCGGACTCGTCGTGGGTCTGCTCGGCGAGCGCCGCCACGGCGCGCGAGACGCCGATGCCGTAGGAGCCCATGGTGACCCGGACCGGCTTGCCGTTCTGGCCGAGCACATCGAGCTGGAAGGTGTCCGCGTACTTCCGGCCGAGCTGGAAGATGTGGCCGATCTCGATGGCCCGGTCGAGCTGGATGCCCGCGCCGCACTGGGGGCAGGGGTCGCCGGGCTCGACCACCACGACGTCCAGGTACTGGTCGACCTCGAAGTCCCGTCCGCAGACGACGTTGCGCGCGTGCTTGCCGGGCTTGTTGGCGCCGGTCACCCAGGAGGTGCCGGGGGCGACGCGCGGGTCGGCGAGGTAGCGGAAGGAGGTGCCGGCCAGGCCCTGCGGGCCGATGTAGCCGCGCACCAGGTCGGGGCGGTCGGCGAAGTCCTCGGCGGTGACGACCTCGACCTCGGCGGGGGCGAGGTGCTCGGCGAGCTTGCCGAGGTCGACCTCACGGTCGCCGGGGACGCCCACCGCGGTGATCTCGCCGTCCACCTTGACCAGGAGGTTCTTCAGGGTGGCGGAGGCCGGGACGTCGAGGAACTCGGCGAGGGTGTCGATGGTGGGGGTGTCGGGGGTGTCCAGCTCCTCGACCGGGCCGTGCTCGACGCCCTCGACGGGGGTGACGGCCACGCTGACGGCCTCGGTGTTGGCGGCGTAGTCGCAGTTCGGGCAGTCCACGAAGGTGTCCTCGCCGGCCGCGGCCGGGGCCAGGAACTCCTCGGAGGCCGAGCCGCCCATCGCGCCGGAGATCGCGGAGACGATGCGGTAGTCGAGGCCGAGGCGGGCGAAGATCCGCTGGTAGGCCTGGCGGTGCAGCCGGTAGGACTCGGCCAGCCCCTCGTCGGTGGTGTCGAAGGAGTACGAGTCCTTCATCTGGAACTCGCGGCCGCGCAGCACACCGGAGCGCGGGCGGGCCTCGTCCCGGTACTTGGTCTGGATCTGGTAGAGGATCACGGGCAGGTCCTTGTAGGACGTGCACTGGTCCTTGACCGTCTGGGTGAAGATCTCCTCGTGGGTCGGGCCGAGGAGGTAGTCGGCGCCCTTGCGGTCCTTGATCCGGAACAGCAGGTCGCCGTACTCGTCCCAGCGGCCGCTGGCCTCGTACGGCTCGCGGGGCAGCAGGGCGGGCAGGAGGACCTCCTGGGCGCCGATGGCGTCCATCTCCTCGCGGACGATCCGCGTCACGTTCTCCAGGACCTTCTTGCCGATGGGCAGCCAGGTCCAGATGCCCGCGGAGGTGCGGCGGACATAGCCGGCGCGGACGAGCAGCTTATGGCTGGCGGTCTCGGCATCGGCCGGGTCCTCGCGCAGCGTCTTCAACATCGACTTGGACATGCGCTGGACGTGGGCCATGGTTCTTCTCCTGCGTACGAGATGGGATGACCAGGAGATTAGCCGCTGCCGCTGTGCGGCGGGAAATGAAGGCGAGGGCCTGAAGGCGGGGGCGGCGTCAGCGGCGCAGCGGGAGCGGGGCGCCCATGACCGCGTAGGGGGTCGGCGCGCTCGGGAAGAGCACCGGGCGGGCGAGGTCGCGGTAGCCGAGGGCGCGGTAGAGGCGGCGGGCCGGGCTCTCGACGTCGATCGCGGAGAGGATGGAGCGCGGCTGGAGCGATCCGTCGGTGATGGTGGTGATCAGTGACCGGCCGATGCCGTGCTGCTGGTAGTCGGGGTGGACATGCAGCTCGGTGATGACGAAGGAGTCGTCCAGCCAGCCCTCGTGGCCGGTGTCGCGCAGATACGGCTCGACGACGGTGGACCACCAGTGCGAGCGGTCGTTGGGCATGCCGTAGACGAAGCCGACGAGGTGTCCGGAGCGGGCGGTGGCACCCAGCGCGCGGGCGCCGGGGCTGGTGAGGTGGCGCAGCACGATGTGGCGCCGTACGCCGATCTCCTCGACGGTGAGCCCGAAGGCGACCGCCTGCACGGCGAGGGCCTCGTCCACGCGCGCGGCGAGATCGAGCGGCCCGACGACGACGCCGTGCGGGTCGGGTGGCCCTTCGGCAGGTAGATGCAGCATGGGCGGCACCCTACTGGGCCGTCGATCAGTTCAGAACGGCACACTCGTTCAGAACAGCACGCTCATGAAGGCGCCGACCTCCTGGAAGCCGACGCGGCGGTAGGCGGCGCGGGCCGCCGTGTTGAAGTCGTTGACGTACAGGCTGACGACGGGCGCGACCTCGCTCAGCGCGTAGTGCAGGACGGCGGCCATGCCGGTCTCGGAGAGCCCGCGGCCGCGGTATTCGGGGGCGACCCAGACGCCCTGGATCTGGCAGGCGTGGTGGGTGGCGGCGCCGATCTCGGCCTTGAAGACCACCCGGCCGTTCTCGATGTGGGCGAAGGACCGGCCGGTGGCGACGAGCTCGGCGACCCGGGCCTGGTAGAGCAGCCCGCCGTCGCCGGCGAGCGGCGAGACGCCGACCTCTTCGGTGAACATCGCCACGCACGCCGGCATGATCGCATCCATTTCGTCCCTGCGGACGCGGCGCACCAGCGGGTCGGGCGGGATGTTCGCGGGCATGGCGGTGGTGGCCATGAGCGGCTGGTGGGCGCGGACGTCGCGGGCCGGGCCCCAGGTGGGCTCGAGCAGCGACCAGAGCTCCGCGGTGGTGTCTGCGGGACCAACAATGGAGGAGCAGCGGCGGCCCGCCCGGCGGGCGCGCTCGGCGAAGCCGCGTACGGCCTCGGGGGTGGCGCAGATGGGGACGAGGTTGGCCCCGGCGTAGCAGAGCGATTCGAGCCGGCCACCGGTGTACCAGCCCCACATCTCGCCGCCGAGCCGCCATGGGTCCAGGCCAGCGACCTGGACCCGGGCGGCGACGAAGGCGTTGGAGACCGGGTCGCGGTCCAGGACCGCGAGGGCCGCGCCGAGCTCATGGGGCTCGAGCACCCTGGTGGTGGACGTCGTCAGCACGTGTCGGATTGCCTCACCGGTTGCGGCCGAGGGCCAGAAGATTCGATTCTCCGCACTGTACCCCGGGGGACACGCCGACCACCGCCCGCGTTCACCGGCGGGGCCAGTGCCGCGTCAGTCAAGGTTTGCCCGGTAGCGAGGTGTTCTGGTGCGTGCGATCGCAAGGCGGCCGGAAGCCCTCGTAGTGGGCCTACTCGGGCTTTCGGCCAACGCAGCGAGCGTGCGTGCCAGGGCGGCGAGCGGGGCAAACCTTGGCTGATGCGGCGCTGGGTGCGGCCCCGGGCGCGGGCGGTGGGAGCGGGGGTCAGCCGGTGACGGAGACCTGGGGCTCGCCGGAGGCGATGCCGTCCTTCTCCATCTGCTCGGCGATCTTCATGGCCTCGTCGATCAGGGTCTCCACGATCTTCGACTCGGGCACCGTCTTGATCACCTCGCCCTTGACGAAGATCTGGCCCTTGCCGTTGCCCGAAGCCACGCCGAGGTCCGCCTCGCGCGCCTCACCGGGGCCGTTGACCACACACCCCATCACGGCGACCCGCAGCGGCACCTCCATGCCGTCCAGGCCGGCCGTGACCTCGTCCGCCAGCTTGTACACATCCACCTGCGCGCGGCCGCACGACGGACACGACACGATCTCCAGCCGCCGCTGCCGCAGATTCAGCGACTCCAGGATCTGGATGCCGACCTTGATCTCCTCCACGGGAGGCGCCGACAGCGACACCCGGATGGTGTCCCCGATCCCCTCGCTCAGCAGCGCGCCGAACGCGACCGCCGACTTGATCGTCCCCTGGAACGCCGGGCCGGCCTCGGTGACGCCGAGGTGCAGCGGGTAGTCGCACTGCGCCGCCAGCTGACGGTACGCGTTGACCATGACCACCGGGTCGTTGTGCTTCACCGAGATCTTGATGTCCCGGAACCCGTGCTCCTCGAACAGCGAGCACTCCCACAGCGCGGACTCCACCAGCGCCTCGGGCGTGGCCTTGCCGTACTTCGCCAGCAGCCGCTTGTCCAGCGACCCCGCGTTCACGCCGATCCGGATCGGCACGCCCGCCTCCGACGCGGCCTTCGCGATCTCCTTGACCTTGTCGTCGAACTGCCGGATGTTCCCCGGATTCACCCTTACCGCCGCGCACCCGGCGTCGATCGCGGCGAATACGTACTTCGGCTGGAAATGAATATCCGCGATCACCGGGATCTGCGACTTCTTCGCGATCACCGGCAGCGCGTCCGCGTCGTCCTGCGACGGACAGGCCACCCGCACGATCTGGCACCCCGAGGCCGTCAGCTCCGCGATCTGCTGGAGCGTCGCCCCGATGTCGGCGGTCACCGTCGTCGTCATGGACTGCACCGACACCGGCGCGTCCCCGCCCACCGCCACGGATCCGACCTGGATCTTACGGCTGACTCTGCGATCGGCGAGCTTGATCGGAACGGACGGCATTCCCAGCGAAATGGCTGTCATCTGGCGAGCAACCCCAAGGTCATGAATGAAGGTCCCGAGATCGGCGGGCTCCGGTGTCCGAGGTTACGGCACCACGCCCGGGCCAAGCACATTCCGGCCCCGAAGTCCATCAAATGGTGAACTTCGGGGCATTTCGCATCGTCAGGAAATTTTCACTGGATTCACCACATCGGCCACCAGCACCAACAGGGTGAAGCAGATGAACACTCCGGCGATCACATAGGCGACCGGCATCATCTTGGCCACGTCGAACGGCCCCGGGTCGGGCCGGCGGACCAGCCGGGCGGTGTGGCGCCGTACGCCCTCCCAGATCGCGCCCGCGATGTGCCCGCCGTCCAGCGGCAGCAGCGGCAGCATGTTGAACAGGAAGAGCGAGAGGTTGAAGCCCGCCACCAGGAACAGCATGGTGGCGACCCGCTGGGAGGCCGGGATGTCCAGGTTGGCGACCTCCCCGCCGACCCGCGCCGCGCCGACGACGCCCATCGGGGAGTCGGCCTTGCGCTCACCGTCACCGAAGGCCGCGTTCCACAGGTCGGGAATCTTCGAGGGCAGGGCGATCAGCGAGTCGATGCCGTCCTCGACCATGTTGCCCATGCGGTCCACCGACTGGCCGAAGGACTGCTTGACCACGCCGCTGGCCGGGGTGAAGCCGAGGAAGCCCGCGGAGACGTACTGCCCCTCCACATAGCCGCCGTTCCCGTCCGACTTGGCGACCTGGTTCTTGATGAGCACCGCGTGCAGATCCTTGCGGGCGCCGTCGCGCTCGACGGTGATCGTCGCGGGGCCGATGGTCTTGCGGATGTGCTGCTGGAGGCTGCTCCAGTCCGAGGTCGGCTCGCCGTTGAAGGCGACGATCTTGTCGCGGGACCGCAGCCCCGCGGCGTTGGCCGGGGAGTCCTTGGCGTCCTTGGGGCACTTGTCGGTCGAGGACGAGGCCGGGACCACGCACTTCTGGACGGTGCCCACGGTGGTGGTCTGGGTGTTGACGCCGAAGCTCATCATCACGCCGAGGAAGATCACCACGGCGAGCACCAGATTCATGAACGGCCCGGCGAACATCACGATCACGCGCTTCCACGGCTTGCGCGTGTAGAACATCCGGGTCTCGTCGCCGGGCTTCAGCTCCTCGTACGCGGCCGACCGGGCGTCCTCGATCATGCTGCGCCACGGCGAGGTGGAGCGCGCGGTTATCTTCCCGTCGTCACCGGGCGGGAACATTCCGATCATGCGGATGTAGCCGCCGAGCGGGACCGCCTTGACGCCGTACTCCGTCTCCCCCTTCTTCCGGGAGAAGATCGTCGGGCCGAAGCCGACCATGTACTGCGGCACCCGGATACCGAAGAGCTTGGCCGTGGAGAGATGGCCGAGCTCGTGCCAGGCGATCGAGAAGAGCAGTCCGAGGACGAATACGACGATGCCGAGAATGGTCATCATCAGTGTCGTCATGCGTGAGCCTCCGGTGTCGCGTTCGCCGAGCGGGCGGCAAGTTCACGGGCGCGGGCGCGGGCCCACTCCTCGGCCTGGAGGACGTCCTCCACCGTGAGTCGGGTTCCCGCAGAGGGGGTGCCGTGTTCGGCCACCACTTGGGCGACCGTATCGACGATTCCGTTGAAGGGCAGCTTCCGGGCGAGAAAGGCGTCCACGCACTCCTCGTTCGCCGCGTTGAAGACGGCCGGCACGGTGCCGCCGAGCTCTCCGACGTGGCGGGAGAGGCCGATCGAGGGAAACGCGTCGTTGTCCAGCGGGAAGAACTCCCAGGTGTGCGCCTTGGTCCAGTCGCAGCCGGGCGCGGCGTCCGGCACCCGGTCCGGCCAGCCGAGACCGAGCGCGATCGGCATCCGCATATCGGGCGGACTCGCCTGCGCCAGCGTGGAACCGTCAATGAACTCGACCATCGAGTGGATATACGACTGCGGGTGGACCACAACCTCAATCCGGTCGAAGGGAATGTCGTAGAGCAGATGTGCCTCGATGACCTCAAGACCCTTGTTGACCAGGGTCGCGGAGTTGATCGTGATCACCGGACCCATGTCCCAGGTGGGGTGGGCCAGCGCCTGCTCGGGCGTGACCTCGGTCAGCTCCTGCTTCGTACGCCCCCGGAACGGCCCGCCGGACGCGGTCACCACCAGCTTGCGGACCTCCTGCCGGGTGCCGCCGAGCAGCGCCTGGAAGAGGGCGGAGTGCTCGGAGTCGACCGGCACGATCTGCCCGGGCTTGGCCAGGGCCTTGACCAGCGGGCCGCCGACGATCAGCGACTCCTTGTTGGCCAGCGCGAGCACCCGGCCCGCCTCGAGGGCGGCGAGGGTGGGCGCCAGGCCGATGGAGCCGGTGATGCCGTTGAGCACGGTGTCGCACTCGGAGCGGGCCAGCTCGGTGGCCGCGTCGGGCCCCGCCACGACCTCCGGCTGCCGCTCCCCCGC
Organism: Streptomyces sp. NPDC097640; assembly: GCF_040302705.1. Taxonomy (NCBI): domain Bacteria; kingdom Bacillati; phylum Actinomycetota; class Actinomycetes; order Kitasatosporales; family Streptomycetaceae; genus Streptomyces; species Streptomyces sp. NPDC097640. The sequence goes on along the minus strand of NZ_JBEOSB010000030.1, from coordinate 128,188 downwards.
CCCGTACAGCGCGGCCAGCGCCTCGCGCACCTCGGGCACGGCCTCCGGCCGGGCCACCGCGACGGTCCGCACCCCGAGCCGGTGGGCCTGCTCCGCGAGCAGCGCCGCGCGCCCGCCGGCGGCGGACAGCCCGGTCACCCGGAAGCGGTCGGGGTTGCGCAGCACCACGTCGATGGCCTGGGTGCCCACCGATCCGGTGGAGCCGAGGATCACGACGTCGCGCGGGCCTCCGGTGGCGGCGGTGGCCGCCGGAAAGCGGAGGTGCGGGTCAGCGAGGGAATCCGTCATTGCCCCATTGTTGCCCTACTCGCGGAGGTCTGGTGACCGGGTCCCGGCAGCGGCAGGGTGAACCCGGGGTTCAGCCTCCCCCGGGTCCACCGCAACCACTCATTGAGCGACCTCTACGGCGACCAGCCACCTCCGCGAGAGCGGCGCCGGTTTAAGGCGCAAAGAGGGGCGGGGCTACGTTCCAGCGCGCCGGTGGACGTTGTCCTTGGTGGGCGGGCCGGGGGTGGCGTCGGCGATCCAGGGGCCGTCGCCGCTGGGGTCGAGCACGCCTTCCTCCAGCCAGCTGTACGAGCCCGCCAGGACGCCCGAGACGACCTTGCGGTCGAGCTCGTCGGTGTTGGTCCACAGCCGGGCGAAGAGCTCCTCGGCGCGGATCCGCGCCTGCCGGCAGAAGACGTCGGCCAGCTGGTACGCCTCGACGCCGTGGTCGCCCGTGGTGCGCAGCATCTCCGCCCGTACGCAGGCGGCGCTCATGGCGAACAGCTCCGCGCCGATGTCGACGATCCGGCCGAGGAAGCCCTGCTTGGTCTCCATCCGGCCCTGCCAGCGGGACATGGCGTAGAACGTGGAGCGGGCGAGCTTGCGCGCCGAGCGCTCGACGTAGCGCAGGTGCGGGGACAGGTCGCGGTGGCGCGGCGGGTGGAACTCGGCGTAGGCCCGCGGGAGCTGGCCGGCGCCGGTGATCAGGCCCGGCAGCCAGCGGGCGTAGAAGCCGCCGGCCTTGGCGGCCGCCCTGCCCTTGTCGGACAGGGACTTGTCCGGGTCGATGAGGTCGCCCGCCACGGACAGATGGGCGTCCACGGCCTCGCGGGCGATCAGCAGGTGCATGATCTCCGTCGAGCCCTCGAAGATGCGGTTGATGCGCAGGTCGCGGAGCATCTGCTCGGCCGGGACGGCCCGCTCGCCGCGGGCGGCGAGCGAAGCGGCGGTCTCGAAGCCGCGGCCGCCGCGGATCTGGACCAGCTCGTCGGCCATCAGCCAGGCCATCTCGCTGCCGTAGAGCTTGGCCAGCGCCGCCTCGATACGGATGTCGTTGCGGTCCTCGTCGGCCATCTGGGAGGCGAGGTCGATGACGGCTTCCAGGGCGAAGGTGGTCGCCGCGATGAAGGAGATCTTGGTGCCGACGGCCTCGTGGCGGGCGATCGGCTTGCCCCACTGCTCGCGGGCCGCGGACCACTCACGGGCGATCTTCAGACACCACTTCCCGGAGCCCGCGCACATCGCGGGCAGCGAGAGCCGGCCGGTGTTGAGTGTGGTCAGGGCGATCTTGAGCCCGGCGCCCTCCGGGCCGATGCGGTGGGCGGCGGGGACCCGGACCCGGTGGAAGCGGGTCACTCCGTTCTCCAGGCCGCGCAGGCCCATGAAGGCGTTGCGGTTCTCGACGGTGACGCCCGCGGAGGCCGTCTCGACGACGAAGGCGGTGATGCCGCCCTTGTGGCCCTCGGACGCGGGGACGCGGGCCATGACCACGAGGAGGTCGGCGACCACGCCGTTGGTCGTCCACAGCTTCACTCCGTCGAGGATGTAGTGGTCCCCGTCGGGCACGGCGGTGGTGGCCAGCCGGGCCGGGTCGGAGCCCACGTCCGGCTCGGTGAGCAGGAACGCCGAGATGTCGGTACGCGCGCAGCGGGGCAGGAAGGCGTCCTTCTGTTCCTGGGTGCCGAACAGCTTGAGCGGCTGCGGCACACCGATCGACTGGTGGGCGGAGAGCAGCGCGCCGATGGCCGGGCTCACCGAGCTGACCAGGGCCAGGGCCTTGTTGTAGTAGACCTGGGTGAGGCCGGCTCCGCCGTACTTGGGGTCGATCTTCATGCCGAGCGCGCCGATCTCTTTGAGGCCCTGGACGGTCTCGTCGGGGATCATGGCCTCGCGCTCGATACGGGCGGAGTCGATGCTCGTCTCGCAGAACTCGCGCAGCTTCTCGAGGAACTTCTCACCGCGCCGCACATCGTCCGGGGCGGAGGCGGGGTGGGGGTGGATCAGATCGAGCCGGAAGCGGCCGAGGAACAGTTCCTTGGCGAAGCTCGGCTTGTGCCAAACCTGCTCGCGGGCTGCCTCGGCGACCCGGCGCGCCTCGCGCTCGGACACCGGCCTGACGGATGATGCGGTCATCGGTGCTCCCTTGCCGCGAAATGGGCGATCTCGTGACATTACCGGCACGTACGGTGCCAGTGTGCATCCGGTCGGGCGAGGCGGCAAAGTGTGCGGCGCCAGACGGCGGAGTGCGGCGGAAAAAGGGGCAGTTGAAGCGCTTCGACTATCTGGACACTGAACGTGGACGGGTCTACTGTCGATCCGCGCAGCCTGCTAAGAGCCGTTCGGCAATTCAGTCGAAGCGCTTCAATGATCCGGACGGAGTCCCCGCATGGTCACCCTCGCCGAGGTCGCCCGGCACGCCGGAGTCTCCGCCAGCACGGTGAGCTATGTGCTCAGCGGCAAGCGCTCGATCTCGGCCCCCACCCGCGAGCGGGTCGAGCAGAGCATCAAGGAGCTCGGCTACCACCCGAACGCCGGCGCCCGCGCCCTCGCCAGCAGCCGCTCCAACATCATCGCGCTGATGGTGCCGCTGCGGACCGATATGTATGTGCCCGTCATGATGGAGATCGCCATCGCGGTGGCCACCGCCGCCCGCACCCACGGCTATGACGTGCTGCTGCTGACCGGCGAGGAGGGGCCGGCGGCCGTGCGCCGGGTCACCGGCAGCGGGCTCGCCGACGCCATGATCCTGATGGATGTGGAGCTGGAGGACGAGCGGCTGCCGCTGCTGCGGGACGCCCGCCAGCCCACCGTGCTGATCGGGCTGCCCGCCGACACCGTCGGACTGACCTGCGTCGACCTCGACTTCACGGCGACCGGCGCGCTGTGCGCCGACCATCTGGCCGGGCTCGGCCACCGCGAGATCGCCGTGGTCGGCGAGGCGGCGGCGGTGTACGAGCGCCACACCGGCTTCGCGGTACGGACGCTGGAGGGGCTGCGCGGCCGCGCCCACGAGCTGGGCCTGCGCCTGCTGCACCGCCCCTGCGAGGGCAGTTACGAGTCGATGGCCGGGGCGCTGGCCCGGATCTTCGACGAGCGGCCGGGCACCACCGGCTTCGTGGTGCAGAACGAGGCCGCCATCGACCCGCTGCTGAGCCTGCTGCGCCGGCAGGGCCGCGCGGTCCCCGAGGACATCTCGGTGCTGGCGATCTGCCCCGACCAGGTCGCCACCCAGGCCTCGGTGCGGCTGACCTCGGTCGCGATCCCCGCGCAGGAGATGGGGCGGCGCGCGGTGGATCTGGTGGTGGCCAAGCTGGAGGGGCGCGGCACGGACGAAGTGACCCTGCTGGCACCCGAGTTGACCGTACGGGCGAGCTCGGGCCCGGCGCCTGCCGCCGCGCCCTGACCCGGCCCCGCTCCCGCCGAAGCCCCCCGAAGTCCCGAAGCCCCGAAGCCCCGCCCTCGCAGCGTCTCCGAGCCGTACGTCCCCGAAGCGATACGCCAGTAAAGCTCTCACCTCCCGTACGTCCACCGCCGCAACCCGAGGAGCGCCCCGATGAACCCATCGCCGCCGGCCACCACCTCAGCGTCGCTCGCCCAGTCCTCCGTCACCGTCGGCACCTTCAGCGAACGCGACGGCGCGCTGGAGTGGTCCGGGCGGCAGGAGACCGTACGTCTGGAGCCATGGGGGCCCGACGCGATCCGGGTCCGCGCCCGGCTCGGCGGTCCGCTGCTCGAGAACCTGCCCGGCGCGCTCCTCGACGACCCGCCGAAGGCGGTCCCGAGCATCGCGATCGGAGCCGGGGAGGCTTCGCTGACCTGCGGCGCGATCACCGCCCGGATCACCGCGGACGGCATGATCCGGTTCGAGACCACCGAGGGCGGCCGGGAGCTGCTCGCCGAGGAGCGCGCGCACTTCTGGTGGCCGGGGCCGCGGCTGCGCACCGCGACGGGCAACGGCTACCACCGCATCGAGCAGCGCTTCAAGGCGTACGAGGGCGAGCGGCTCTACGGCCTCGGCCAGCACCAGCACGGTCTGCTGGACCAGAAGGGCGCCGTGATCGACCTGGTGCAGCGCAACGCCGAGGTGACGATCCCGGTCCTCACCTCCAGCCGCGGCTACACCCTGCTGTGGAACAACCCGGCCATCGGGCGGGTCGAGCTGGCCGCGACCGGCACCCGCTGGGTCGCCGACAGCGCCCGCCAGATCGACTACTGGATCACGGCCGGGGACCCGGCGGCCGCGCAGCGCCGCTACGCCGAGGCGACCGGACGCGCGCCGATGATGCCGGAGTGGGCGGCGGGCTTCTGGCAGTGCAAGCTGCGCTACCGCGATCAGGAGGAGCTGCTGACCGTGGCCCGCGAGCACAAGCGGCGCGGGCTGCCGATCGACGCGATCGTCTGCGACTTCTTCCACTGGACGCGCCTGGGCGACTGGAAGTTCGACCCGGCCGCGTGGCCCGACCCGGCCGCGATGACGCGGGAGCTGGCCGACCTGGGCATCAAGCTGGTGGTCTCGGTGTGGCCTTCGGTCTCCCCGCTGAGCGAGAACCACGACACGCTGGAGCAGCGGGGCTTCCTCGTCGGCACCGAGTACGGGCCCACGGCGCACGCCGACTGGCCCGATGTGCGCGCGGGCGAGCGGATCGACGTCGCCTTCTACGACGCGACCCACCCCGAGGCCCGGGAGTTCGTGTGGTCGCGGGTGCGGGAGAACTACCTGGAGCCGTACGGGATCCGCGCCTTCTGGCTGGACGCCTGCGAGCCGGAGATCAAGCCCGGCTACCCGGCGAATCTGCGCTACCACGCGGGTCCTGGCCTGGAGGTCGGCAACCTCTACCCGCGCGAGAACGCCCGGGCGTTCCACGAGGGCCTGCGCGCGGCGGGCGAGGAGGAGGTGGTGACGCTCAACCGCTCGGCGTGGGCGGGCAGCCAGCGCTACGGGGCCGCCCTGTGGTCCGGCGACATCGGCACGGACTTCCCGACGCTGCGCCGGCAGATCGCCGCCGGTCTGAACGTCGCCCTCTCCGGCATCCCGTGGTGGAACACCGACATCGGCGGCTTCCACGGCGGGGACCCGGACGACCCGGCGTTCCGCGAGGTGCTGATCCGCTGGTTCCAGTTCGGCGCGCTGTCGCCGATCATGCGGCTGCACGGCTTCCGCGACCCGGGGCTGCCGCTGGGGCCCGGCATCACGGGCGGCCCGAACGAGGTGTGGTCGTACGGCGCGGAGGCCGAGCGGATCCTCGGCGCGTATCTGCGGCTGCGGGAACGGCTGAAGCCGTATGTGCTGGCGCAGATGCGCACCGCCCATGAGGAGGGGCTGCCGCCCATGCGCCCGCTGTTCCTGGAGTTCCCCGGGGACGAGGCGGCCTGGGGCGTCGCGGACGCCTATCTGCTGGGCCCCGACCTGCTGGTCGCCCCGGTCCTGGAGCCGGGCGCGACCGAGCGGACCGTCTATCTCCCGGCGGGGGCGCGCTGGACGGACGCCTGGACGGGCGAGAGCCGGGAGGGCGGCACCACGGTGACGGTGCCCGCCCCGCTGGACCGGATCCCGCTGTTCCTGCGGGACGGCGCGCGGCTGCCGGTGCGGGAGCCCTGACGGTCCGTCGCCGGCCCCGCCCGCCTCAGTCGCCCTAGGTCGCCTCAGCCACCGTCTGGGCGTTCCAGCGCCACCTTCGGCAGCCGGCGGGCGAGGGGCGCGGGCAGCCACCAGGCGTGCCTGCCGAGCAGCCGCATGACGGCCGGCACGATCAGACAGCGGATGACCACCGCGTCCAGCAGGACGGCCACCGCGAGCCCCAGCCCGAACTGCTGGAGCATGCGGCTCGGGCTGAGCACGAAGGCGGCGAACACCACGATCATGATGGCGGCGGCCGCCGTGATCACCTTGCCGGTGGCCGCCAGGCCCTCGCGGACCGCGTGGGAGTGGTCCTTCGTCCGCTCCCACTCCTCATGGATGCGGGAGACGAGGAACACCTCGTAGTCCATGGAGAGGCCGAAGACGATCGCGAAGATCATCACGGGGATGAACGCCTCGACCGGGCCGGGCTGTGCCCCGAACCAGCCGTGCTGGAAGACGAGCGTGATCACGCCCAGCGCGGCGGATATGGACAGCAGGTTGAGCAGCGCGGCCTTCAGCGGGATCAGCAGGGAGCGGAAGACCACCATGAGCAGCAGCGCGGAGAGGCCGACGACGACGGCGACGAACAGCGGCATCCGGTCGGCCACGGAGTCGGCGAAGTCCTGTGCGGCGGCCGTGGACCCGCCCACCAGGTAGTCGGCGCCGGTGCGTTCGCCGAGCCCGGGCAGGACGCGGTCGCGCAGCGTGTGGACGAGGTCGGCGGTGCCCTCGTCCTGCGGGGAGGTGCGGGGGAAGGCGAGGACCGTGGAGACGGCGCCGTCCTCGGAGGGCAGCGGCGGTGTGGTGGCGGCGATGCCGTCCGTACGGGCGAGCGTGGTCCGCAGCTCCTGGGCGGCCGCGGCGTCGCCGCGACTCACCACGACCAAGGGGCCGTTGAACCCGGGCCCGAAGCCCTCGGCGAGCAGGTCGTAGGCCCGGCGGCTGGTCGAGGTGGTCGGGTCGGTGCCCGCGTCGGCGAAGCCCAGGCGCAGGCTCAGGGCCGGGGCGGACAGCGCGAGCAGCGCGACGACGGCGGCCAGCAGCGCGGGCAGCGGGCGCCGTTGCACGGCGGCGGCCAGGGCCCGCCAGCGCCGGCCCTCCTCCTTCCCCTTGGCCCGGGCCCGGTCGGCGCGCCGCAGCACCTGGCGCTGGACGCGCCCGCCGAGCACGGCCAGCAGCGCGGGCAGCAGGACCAGGGAGGCCGCCATGGTGACGAGCACGGTCAGCGCGACGGCGAGCGCCACGCCCTGAAGCGCGCCAAGCCCCAGGGCGACCAGGCCGAGCAGCGCGATGATGACGGTGCAGCCGGCGAAGAAGACCGTACGGCCGGCGGCGTCCAGCGCGGTGCGGGTGGCGGTGTGCCGGTCGGCGCCGCGGATGAGTTCATGCCGGTAGCGGTAGAAGATCAGGAGCGCGTAGTCCACACCCACCCCGAGCCCGACGAGCATCATGACGGGCGGGGTGAAGTCGGCGACCGTGAACAGGTGTGAGGCCAGGGCGATCAGACCGATGGCGCCGCCCACCGCGAACACCGCGGTGATCAGCGGCAGCGCCGCCGCCACCAGCGAGCCGAACAGCAGGACGAGGATGACCAGCGCCGCGAGCATGCCCGCGCCCTCCGCGGCGCCGCCCTCCTCCTCCTCGGCGCCGCGCACCGCCTCGCCGCCGAGCGCGACCTCCAGGCCCTGTTTCCCGGCGGCCTTGGCGGTGTCGATGATCCGGGTGACGTCCCCCTTGGGCACCTCCTCCGCCTTGCCGTCGAGGGTGACGGTGGCGTAGCCGACGGTGCCGTCCCGGGAGAGTGCGGAGGCGTCCGCGTACGGGCCGCGCACCTCGGTGACGGAAGGCAGGGCGCGGACCCGGTCGAGGGTCTTCTCGATGGCACCGCGCTCGGCGCGCAGCCCGCCCTCGTCCTTGAAGACGATCTGCACGCTGTCCCCCGCCTGCCGGGAGCCGTGCTCGGTCAGCAGATCGGTGGCGGTCTGCGAGTCGGTGCCGGGCAGGGCGAAGTCGTTGCGGTACGCGCTGCCTGCCGCCAGCGATCCGGCGGTGATCGCGGCCACCACGAGGATCCACAGCAGCAGGGCGCCCCAGCGGTGGTTCTGGGACCAGGCGGCGAGGCGCCCGAAAGTGCCCGTGCGGCCCGGGGGCCGGCCCGCGGCGGGCTCGGTGGGCTCGGTGGTCGCGGTCGTGTCGCGCGGCGGAGACATGATGATCAACCTCGGTTCTGCCGATCGGGTCCCCGGCCGGCCCGGCGGGCCGCGACGGCGGCGCCGAGCGCGGCGCACACCGCCGGCACGGCGAGCAGCACGGCCCGCGACGCGCCGGTGCCGTCCGCGCGCAGCGGGCGGCCGAGGACGAAGGAGGAGAAGGCACCCGCGGCCCCCGTCAGGAGAAAGCCCGCGGCGGCGCCGACCAGCAGACCGACGACCGTGTCCGCGGCCTTCGCGGAGATGCGGGATGCCCTCATGCCCCGCAGCATCCGGGCGCGGTGCACCCCGGGGCGTCGGCCCCCGGCGGACACCCGCGGTACCCCAGCGGTTGTCGGGCGCCCCGCCGGCGTACTCCCCCGGTCGCACGGAGGGGCGGGGGCGCCTGGGCCCTGTCACCCCGATCTCTGCGACGGTGACGCCCCCGGCTACCGCTGGGAGGTGCCCCCTGCGGCTACGCCGGGGGCCGCGGCGTCAGGGGGCGCCCCCGGCCGTCGGCCGGGAGGTACCCCCGCCCGGCCGACGGCTGGGGGCCTACTCGGGCGGGCCCGACAACGCTGCACGCGGGCGCCCCCAGCTACCGCTGGGAGGTGCCCCCGCCAGCGGTAGCCGGGGGCGCGTGCCAGGCGTCGCGGGCCCGCAGAGACCGGGGAGACAGGGCCTAGCTCGTCAGCCAGCGGGGGCTGACCATGCCCGACTCGTAGGCCAGCACCACCAGTTGGGAGCGGTCCCGGACGGCCAGCTTGGTCATGATGCGGCTGACGTGGGTCTTGGCGGTGGCCGGGCTGAGCACCAGCCGGGCGGCGATCTCGTCGTTCGTCAGCCCGGCGGCCACCAGCCCCATCACCTCCCGCTCGCGGTCGGTGAGGGCGCGCAGCCTGGGGCCGGGCTCGGGGGCGCGGACCCGTCCGGCGAACTCCGCGATGAGCCGCCGCGTGACGGAGGGGCTGATCAGCGCGTCGCCGCGGTGCGCCACCCGTACGGCGTGGATCAGCTCCTCCGGTTCGGTGTCCTTGACCAGGAAGCCGGTGGCGCCGGCGCGCAGCGCGCCGTAGATGTAGTCGTCCAGGTCGAAGGTGGTCAGGATGACCACCTTGACGCCCTCCAGGCGAGGGTCGGCGGTGATCCGCCCGGCCGCCTGGAGGCCGTCGGTCCCGGGCATCCGGATGTCCAGCAGCGCCACGTCGGGGCGCGTTTCGCGGCAGGCCGCGACGGCCTCGTCGCCGTCGCCCGCCTCGGCCACCACCGTGATGTCGTCCTCGTCCTCGAGGATCGAGCGGAACCCGGCCCGCACCAGCCGCTGGTCGTCCGCGAGCAAGACCTTGATCATGGCTGTGGTCATGACTGCGGGGACGCTCCGTTCCCGTGCGGCAGCCGGGCGCGTACGGCGAATCCGCCGTCCGGGCCGCCGCCTGTGGCCAGTTCGCCGCCCAGCGCGCGTGCGCGCTCGCGCATACCGCTGATGCCGCTGCTGATGCCGCTGCCGGGCACGGTGCGGGCCGGGCCCCGTCCGTTGTCGGTGATCTCGATCCGGACCTCGCGGGGCGCGTGGGAGACATGGACGGTGACGGCGGTGGCCCGGGAGTGCCGGGTCACATTGGTCAGCGATTCCTGGACGATGCGGTACGCGGCCAGCTCCACTTCGGTCGGCAGCGGCTCCGGCTCGCCGGTGGTGTGCGTGCGCACATCGAACCCGGCCGACCGCGCCGACGCGACGAGTTCACCGATCCGGGCCAAGCCCGGCGGCGGCGCCGTGGGCGCCTCCTCGTCGACCTGCCGCAGCACCCCGAGGGTCGCCCGCAGCTCGCGCAGCGCCTCGCGGCTGGAGGACTTGATCGCGGCGAGGGCGGTCTCGGCCTGCGCCGGGTCCTTCCCGATCCGGTGCAGGGCGGCCGTGGACTGGACGCTGATGAGGGAGATGTGGTGGCCGACGACGTCGTGCAGCTCCCGGGCGATGCGCAACCGTTCCTCACCGGCCGCGCGCTGCTCCACCTCGTGGACGTAACGCTGACGGCTGTGGCGCACCCAGCCGAGCGCGACCACCGCGACCAGCCAGCCGGTGAGCATGAAGAGGCCGACCCCGTTGACGTCGTCGTTGCCCGCCAGCGTGCCGACGCCGACGGCGACGACGCTGAGCGCGGCGAGGGCGACGGCCGCCCGCAGCAGCCCCTCGGCCGCGACCGCGTACAGCGCGACCACGAACGCGACGAGGAGGGGCCCGTCGTAGACGCTGGTGAGGTAGTACGCGGCGGTGGCGGCCAGCACGCCGAGGGCGACGGCCACGGGCCGGCGGCGGCGGAACCAGAGCGCGCCGCTGGCGGCGGCGGTCATCGCCAGGCCGAAGACGGTGACCGGCCAGGGCTCCTCGCGCTCGCCGACGAGCGGCCCCATGCCGCCGACGGCCGCCAGCACGAAGACGCCACCGGCCAGAGCCGCGTCCGCCCACCGGCCGCGCGGCGGCCGGAGACGGGCGAAAGAGCCGAGGAGGACCATGCCCTTCAGCCTAGGGCCGCCTCGCGTACGGGTCCTTCCTCCGCGCGGCGGAACGAGCGTGCCCGCCCCGCAACCCGGGGAGTACGCGCGGGCGCCGTGGCCGCAACCGGAGGGGTACGGCGAGTGCCGCCGCCCCGGGGGAGCGGCGGCACACGGTCGGCCGGGTGCGCGATCAGCTGAAGGAGACGCCGAAGCTGTTGGTCTTGAAGTCCAGACCGCCGGCCGAGGAGGTGATCTCGTAGCCGAACTGGACGTCGCCGATGGTCACATCGCCGAACCAGCCCTTGGTGTTCTTGATCCAGTTCACGATGGCCTTGATGTCCACGGAGCCGGAATTGGAGTTTGAGGTGCGGATGAAGGAGAAGACCTCATTGGCGCCGTTGCTGCCCTTGTAGACGGTCCAGCTGTGGCCGCCGAGGGTGAGGCTGCCCTGGGAGGTGCCGAGCGGACCGACCGGGCCGGTCTTGTTCATCCAGAGCATGATCTCGTAGTCGTAGTTGGTGTCCCAGATGTCGTACGAGGTGTTGTACGCGCCCGAGGACGGCACGGTGACGTTGTAGCTGCTGTTCAGGCTGCCTATGGCGCTGACCTTCTTGCCGACGACCCGCTTGGCGTTGGGGTAGGACTTGATGCCCCCGGTGTTGGGGTGGTTGGCCCACACACCCCAGTCGCTGTACGAGTTGGCCCAGATGGTCTGGGCTCCGGCGCCGGAGCCCCAGATGTTGTTGTAGAGCGTGTAGCCGCCGGTGGACCAGTTGCCCCACTGGTCCGAGGAGGACCAGGTGGCGGCGTGGGCGGGGGCGGCGGCGAAGCCGATGAGCGCGAGAAGCGCGAACAGCGGGGTCAGGAAGAGCTTTCGGGCGGCTCGGTGCACGGTGCTGCTCCCTTCGGGTGGGGGGATTCGAGCGGAGTCAGGACCACGGCCGCATAGCGGTCGAGATGGACCTGTGTGTCGTACACGCGGCCGGTGAGCAGGTCGGTCCGCGCGGACGGGAGGGGGACGGCCGCGGGGGCGCGGCCGTGGTTGAGGAGGAACAGATGGTCGCCGCGGGACACGGCCTCCACGCCGTCGGGGATGCCGGGCAGCGGTGGCCGCAGCCCCGCCTCACCGGCGGCGCGGGCCAGCAGCGCGCGCAGCGCGGCCGGTTCGGGCAGGGTGGAGACGTACCAGGCGGTGCCGGCGCCGTGGCGGTTGCGGGTGACGGCGGGCCCGCCGTCGAGCTCGCCGCCCTTGATCCGGGCGACGGTCTCGGCGGTGGAGGGCTCCAGGTCCTCGGACCAGAGGGTGGCGGTGAAGCCGGCCGGCCAGGAGGGGCCGTGGGCGGTGAGGGTCTCGCCCTCGTCCAGCGGCCACCACTCGTGGACCGTGCGGATGCCGAGGAGGTCGCGCAGGCGCCGGTCGACGCCGCCGGGGCGGACCCGGTCGTGCTCGTCGGCGACGCCGGTGAAGAAGCCGCAGACCAGCGTGCCGCCGCCGCGTACATAGCCGGTCAGGTTGTCCAGCGCCTCGTCGGTGAGCAGATACAGATGGGGGACGGCGACCAGGGCGTAGTCGCTGAGGTCGGCGTGCGGGTGGGCGAAGTCGGTGGTGAGGTTCTCCTCCCACAGGGCCTGGTGCCAGGCGCGCACCACCTGGGGGTAGTCGAGCCGGGCGGAGGGCCGGCCGTCCTGGACGGTGGCCCACCAGGCGTGCCAGTCGTGCAGGAGCGCGGCACGGGCGGGGACGCCGCGGCCGACGACCCCGTCGAGCAGGCGCAGCTCGGCGCCGAGCCCGCGCACCTGTTGGAAGGTGCGGCTGTCCTCGCCCGCGTGCGGGACCATCCCGGAGTGGAACTTCTCGCTGCCCTGCCGCGACTGCCGCCACTGGAAGAAGCAGACGCCGTCCGCGCCGCGGGCGACGGCCTGGAGCGACCACAGGCGCATCAGCCCGGGCGGCTTGGGGTGGTTGACGCCGCGCCAGTTGACCGGGCCCGCCGCCTGCTCCATGAGCACCCAGGGGCCGCCGGCCTGGGAGCGGGTGAGGTCCTGGACCATCGCCCCGTAGGCGGCGGCGTGCGGGTCCTTGGGGTCGGGGTAGAGGTCGACGGAGACGACGTCCTCCTCGGCCGCCCACGCCCAGCCGTCCTGCCCGATGAACATCGACATGAAGTTGGTGGTGACCGGGATGTGCGGGGTGCGGGCGGCCAGCACGTCGCGCTCGGCGGTGAAGCACTCCAGCAGGGCGTCGCTGGTGAAGCGGCGGAAGTCCAGCGCCTGGGCGGGGTTGATCAGATACTGGGCGCGGCGGGGCGGAATGATCTCCTCCCAGGAGTCGTAGCGCTGGCTCCAGAAGGCCGTGCCCCACGCCTCGTTCAGCGCGTCGAGTCCGCCGTACCGGGCGCGCAGCCAGCGGCGGAAGTGGCCGGCGGTGGTGTCGCACCAGCAGTGGGTGGAGTATTCGTTGCCGACGTGCCACATGCGCACCGCCGGGTGGCCGCCGTAGCGGTCCGCCAGGTCCTCGGTGATGCGCAGCGCGTACTCGCGGTAGAGCGGGGAGGAGGCGCAGAACTGGTTGCGCGAGCCGTACCAGACGGTGGCGCCTCTCTCGTCGCGCGGCAGGGTCTCGGGGTGGCGGGCGCCCAGCCATGGCGGCGGGGAGGCGGTGGGGGTGGCCAGGCACACCTCGATGCCGCCCTCGTGGAGCAGGTCGAGCACCTCGTCGAGCCAGCCGAAGTCGCGGGCGCCGGGGCGGGGCTCCAGCCTGGCCCAGGAGAACACCCCGACGGTGGCGGTGGTGACCCGGGCCTCGCGCATCAGCCGTACGTCCTCGCGCCAGACGCTCCGCGGCCACTGCTCGGGGTTGTAGTCGCCGCCGTAGAGGATGCGGCCGCGGGTGACATCGCTCAGCTCGGGCATCGCGCTCGCTCTCGCTTCTGGTCGGCTGCGGGCTAGCCCTTGACGGCGCCGGTGAGCATGCCCTTGGTGAAGTGCTTCTGGACGAACGGGTAGAGGACCACGACGGGGATCAGGGCGAGGACCATGACGGCCATCTGCACCGCCAGGCCCGGGATCTGGCTGCTGGAGATCATCTGGGACATGCCCTGGGGCGCCTGCTGCTTGATGACCAGCTGGCGCAGGATCATCTGGAGCGGCCACATGTTCTGGTCGTTGAGGTAGAGCATCGCGTTGAACCACTGGCTCCAGTAGCCGACCGCGTAGAAGAGGGAGACGACCGCGATGACCGCCTTGGACAGCGGCATCACGATCTGGAGCAGGATCCGCCACTCCCCCGCGCCGTCGATCCGGGCGCTGTCGATCAGCTCGGGCGCGGTGGTCTGGAAGAAGGAGCGCAGCACCAGGATGTTGAAGACCGAGATGGCGCTGGGCAGGATCATCGACCAGTAGCTGCCCTCCAGGCCGACCCCGGTGACCAGCAGATAGGTCGGGATCAGACCGGCGTTGAAGAACATGGTGACCAGCAGCACCATCAGGATCGGCCGGTGCAGGAAGGACCCCCGGCGCGACAGGCCGTACGCGCACAGGATCGAGACCACCGTACTGATCACCGTGCCCACGGCCGTCAGGGCGAGGCTGACGATCGCCGCGCGGGTGACCGTGCCGCCGCCGAGCAGCTCGGAGTAGGCGCGGAAGGTGATCGTCTTGGGCACGATGACCAGCCCGCCGGCCTCGGTGATGGCCTTCTGGTCGGAGAGGCTGGTGACGACGACCACCCACAGCGGCCCGAGGATCGCCAGGCACACCGCGACCAGGGTGGCGCCCTTGAGCCCCTGGCCGGCCCCGCCCGGCTCCTCCTCCCACACCGGGCGTCTGCTGTCGCGGTGCTGCCGCACGGCCGGGGCGGGCGGCGCGGGCGCGTTCTGCGCGGTCACCGTCATTTCTGGTAAACCCCCTGCTCGCCGAGCATATGGGCGATCTTGTTGGCGATCAGGACGAGCACCAGGGAGAAGACGCCCTTGATCAGACCGCCCGCGGCGGCGATCCCGTAGTCGGTGTTGGCGATGCCGACCCACCACACATAGGTGTCGAACACCTCGGAGGCGCCCGGCCCCACCGCGTCGCGCTGGAGCAGGATCTGCTCGAAGCCCACGGTGAGCGAGTCGCCGACGCGCAGCACCAGCAGCAGGGCGATCACCGGGCGCAGCGCGGGCAGCGTGACATGCCACATCCGCCGCCAGCGGTTGGCCCCGTCCACGGCCGCGGCCTCGTACAGGTCCTGGCTGACGGCGGAGAGGGCGGCGAGGAAGACGATGACGCCCCAGCCGCCGTCCTTCCACACCAGCTGCGCGGTGACCAGGAACTTGAAGACCCCGGGGTCGGTCATCAGGTCGAAGCCCTCGTAGCCGTGGTGGCGCAGCTGCTGGGCGAGCAGCCCGGCCCCGCCGAGCATCTGCTGGAAGACCGTGATGACCAGCACCCAGGAGAAGAAGTGCGGCAGGTAGAGGATCGACTGCACCAGCCCGCGGATGCGGGTGCTGAGCACGCTGTTCACCAGCAGCGCGAGCCCGATGGTGACCGGGAAGAAGAGCACCAGCTGGATGAAGGTGATGCCGAGGGTGTTGGCGAAGGCGTCCCAGAAGCGGTTGTCCTCGAAGAGGAGGGTGAAGTTGTCGAGGCCGACCCAGGGGCTGGTCCACAGGCCCTGGGTGAACGGGTCGTAGTCCTTGAAGGCGACCGTGGTCCAGATCAGCGGGACGTAGTTGAACAGCGCGAGCAGGCCGACGGCGGGCGCCACCATCAGCAGCAGGGTGCGGTCCCGGCGCAGCCGCTGCCACCAGCGGATGCCGCCGTCCGGCACGGCGGGCGGCGGGGCGGACGCGGCGGAGTCCTCGGGCCCGCCGGGGCCGCCGCGCCGCGCGGATCTCGCGCGGCGCGGTCTACCGGCCCGGCTGCCGGTGTCTACCGCCATTAGGCGCCGCTGCCGTTCTTGTCGAGGATCTGGGCGTACCAGTCGCGGAGCTTGTCGCCGCCACCGCTGCGCCAGTCGCTGATGGCGCTCTGGGCGTCGCGGATGGACTTGCGGCCGCGTACGACGTCCTTGGCCAGGTCCTCGAAGGGGGTGTAGAGGGAGGCGTAGCGGTTGGGCTCCTGGATCTGCATGCCGTAGAAGAGGGGCTTCTTGGCGAACTTCCCCATGCGCTGCATCCAGCCGCAGTAGTCCTTCACCATCTGCGGGAAGTCCGGGTACGCGACGGTGGCCTCGGGCGAGACGATGAAGCGGTAGGTGTCCTGGACCTCGGTGACGCCCTTGGAGTTCTTGACCGGGGCGCCGTGCTTCATGGTGTGGTGCACGCCCTCGACGCCGTAGTCGATCAGCCGCTGCTCCTTGGTGCCGTAGGGCGCGGCGATGTAGTTGGCGACGGCCAGGATCTCCTCGATCTGTTCCTTGGAGAGCTTCTTGTTGAGGAAGGACCAGATCGCGGCGGGCGGGCCCAGGTAGAGGGTGGGGTCGCCGCCGTCGGCGCCGAAGTAGTCCATCCCCTGGATCTTGAAGCCGGGGTTGGGCTCGGCCTGTTCGAAGGTGGCGCCGTACCACTTGGCGTCGCCGTCGTTCATGATGAGTGACTGGCCGGAGGTGAAGCGGGTGAGCGAGTCGTTGGCCTTGCCCGCGACCGCGTCGGGGTGGACATAGCCGCTCTTGAAGAGCTTGCGGCACCACTCCAGGGCCTCGAGGTAATTGTCCAGCTCGACCTTGTGGACGAGCTTGCCGTCCTTCTCCACCCAGTAGAACGGCTTCTCCCCGGGGCAGCCGAAGATGATCTGCGCCGACCACCACATGTCCTCGCACGCCCACACCTTGCTCTTGGGCCGGGTGATCTCCTTGGCGAGGGCGAGGAACTCATCGGCGCTCTTGGGAACCTCGTAGCCCTCCTTCTTGAAGATGTCCTCCCGGTAGAAGGGGATCACGCCGCTGAGCGGTCGGGCGGGCATGGGCAGTCCGCGGAGCTTGCCGCCGAAGACGGACATCTGCCAGGCGCCGGTGGGGATGGCGGCGAGGTTGGGGTACTTCTTGACCTTGTCGCCGGAGAGATACGGGCCCAGGTCGGCGAACTTGGCGCTGATCGCGCCCATCAGCTTTCCGCCCATCTCCCACTGCGGGATCATCACGATGTCCGCGATGTCCCCGGAGGCCAGGACGGCGCTGAGCTTCTCTCCGTAGGTGTTGCCGTCCTGCGGCTGGAAGGTGATCTTCGCGCCGAGGGCGTCGTTGACGGCCTTGTAGTAGGCGCTGTCCTTGGACGGCGGGGTGCCCCACAGCGGTTCGAAGACGGTGTAGCTGCCGCCGCGGCCCGGCTTGCCCTTGACGGAGGCGACCAGCTCGGCGGCGGGCTTGGCCTGGGTGAATCCGGGGCTCGAGCCGTTCACGCCGGGGATGTCCGGCTTCACCACCTGGGAGGCCGCATAGGTCGGCAGCAGCTTCTTCAGATCCTTGCCGGATGTCGTGCCGCCCTTGCCGGTGCTCTCCTCGGTGGAGCACGCGGACAACAGCGGGACCCCTCCCGCGACGGCCACCGCGGCGACGGCCGCGGAGGACAGGACGGTTCTCCGGCTCGGAGTGGAAGTGGAGGCCGAAGCCTGGGAGTTCGGCATTGCGTCAACCCTTCGTGGCGTACCCGCCGTGCGACCGATGGTCGAAGCGCTTCGATATTGCGCTGAGGTTAAGTCGGGGGGTGGGGTCGCGCAAGAGCGGCACCCAAAAGATTCCCCGGAGGTCCCCTGAGGTCCAACGCCACTGCGGGTGAGCCCACTTCATCGTGACATTCCCGTAACATCGCGATGCCATGGGGTTGTTGCCGCTTCGAGCCTTGACATCCGGGTGACTCGGCACCAGCATCGAAGCGCTTCGAATGACACCTCCGACCTCCGTGAGGGGATCCGCGCGTGAGCGGCTGCCAGGCCAGCGAGTCGACGACACCCCCCGTTCCGCCCTTCCGCGATCCGCGGCTGCCGATCGGCAAGCGGGTGGCGGACCTGCTGACGCGGCTCACCCTCGACGAGCGGATCGCGATGCTGCACCAGTTCGCGCCGGCGGTGGAGCGGCTGGGCCTGGCGCCCTTCCGTACGGGGCAGGAGGCGCTGCACGGGGTGGCCTGGATGGGGCCCGCGACGGTCTTCCCGCAGGCGGTCGGGCTGGGCGCGACCTGGCATCCGGAGCTGCTGCGGCGGATCGGCGAGGCGGTGGCCGACGAGGTACGGGCCATGCGCGCCCACGACGAACGCGTCGGGCTCAATGTGTGGGCGCCGGTGGTGAATCTGCTGCGCGACCCGCGCTGGGGCCGCAACGAGGAGGGCTACGCCGAGGACCCGTATCTCACCTCGGCGCTGGCCACCGCGTACACCCGCGGGCTGCGCGGCGACGACCCGGACCGCTGGCGCACCGCGCCCGTCCTCAAGCACTGGCTGGCGCACAACAACGAGACCCGCCGGGACACCACGTCCTCCTCGGTGCGGCCGCGCGTGCTGCACGAGTACGACCTGGCGGCGTTCCGCGGCGCCGTGCGGGCGGGCGCGGTGGCGGGCGTGATGCCCGCCTACAACCTGGTCAACGGGCGGCCCAACCACGTCTCCCCGTATCTGCGGGAGCAGCTGCGCACCTGGACCGAGCAGGAACTGGTGGTGTGCTCCGACGCGGGCGCGCCCTCCAACCTGGTCGACTCCGAGCACTACTTCGACACCCATGAGGAGGCGGTGGCCGCGGCCCTGCTGGCCGGGGTGGACAGCTTCACCGACCACGACCAGGACGCGTCGAGGACCGTCGAGCGGGTGCGGGGCGCGCTGCGGCGCGGGCTGATCGACGCGTCGGTCGTCGACACTGCGGTGCGGCGGCTGCTGACCATGCGCTTCGCGCTGGGGGAGTTCGACCCGCCCGCCGAACCGGCGGAGGCGGCCGGCTTTGACACCCCGGCCCACCGGGCGCTCGCGCTGGAGGCCGCCGAGCAGGCGGTCGTCCTGCTCAAGAACGACGGGCTGCTGCCGTTGTCCGAGGCCACGGCGGGCACCGTCGCGGTGGTCGGCCCGCTCGCGGACGCGTGCCGGCTCGACTGGTACAGCGGCAGTCTGATCCGCCGCAGCACACCGCGCGAGGCGCTGGTGGAGCGGCTCGGCGCGGAGCGCGTGGTGTTCGTGGAGGGGACGGACACCGTGCGGCTGCGCACCGCGGCGGGGTGGGTGCGGGTCCCCGACACGGCGGTCGAAGAGCGGGCTCGGGAGGGCTCGTTCAACCCGGCGCACACGGCCGGGCGCACCGATCTGCCGCCGGTGACCGTCGGCCCCGTGCCCACCGATCTGGCCCTGGCCGACTGGGGCGGCGGCGTGCTGACGCTGTGCGCGCCGTCGGGGCGCTATCTGACCGTGGCCGAGGACGGGTTCGTACGGGCCGCGGCCGAGCAGCCCGAGGGCTGGGTGGTCCAGGAGACGTTCACGCTGGAGCGGCACGGCGAGGGACAGCTCCTCCGGCACAGGGGAACGGGCGGGTACGTCTGTGTCGCCGCCGAGGGCCTGAAGGTTGCCGCGCCGGGCGGGCCGGAGGGGTCGGACGGGGCGGACAGGGCGGACGGGGCGGCGGAGGTGGCTGAGTCGGCCGGGCCGGCGGTCTTCACGCTGGAGGTCGTCGAGCGCGGCGAGGACGCGGTCGCGCGGGCCGCGGCGGACGCCACGACCGTGCTGGTCCTGGCGGGCAACGACCCGCACATCAACGGCCGCGAGACCGAGGACCGCACCACCCTCGCGCTCCCCGCCCAGCAGGAGCGGCTGTGGCGCGCCGCCCACGCCGCCAATCCGCGCACCGCGCTCGTGCTGGTCTCCAGCTATCCGTACGCGGTGGGCGAGGCGGCCGACGCGCTGCCCGCGCTGCTGTGGACGGCGCACGGCGGGCAGGCGGCGGGGACCGGGCTCGCGCGGGTGCTGTTCGGCGATGTCTCACCGGCCGGGCGGCTGCCGCAGACCTGGTACGCCACCGAGGAGGAGCTGCCCGACCTGCTCGACTACGACATCATCGCGTCCCGCGCCACCTATCTGTACTTCGACGGCGCCCCGCTGTTCCCGTTCGGGCACGGCCTGTCGTACACCCGCTTCGACTACGGGGACCTGTCGGTACAGCGGAGCGAGGGCGGTGCCGACGCGCTCACCGTCGAGTGCGAGATCACCAACGTCGGCCCGTGCGACGGCGACGAGGTGGTGCAGATCTACCTCGGCGCCCCGGGGGCGCGGGTCCCGCGCCCGCACCGCCGGCTCATCGCCCACCGCCGGGTCCACCTGCGCCAGGGCGAGACGGCACGGCTGTTCTTCACCGTCCCGGCCGAGGAGGCGCTGGGCTTCTGGGACGTGGCGCACGGCCGCTGGGCCGTCGACCCGGGCACGTACGAGATCCACGCCGGCGCGTCCAGCGCGGACATCAGGCGCACCGCCACCATCACCGTCGACGGCCCGCCGCCCGCCCCGCGCCCGGTGCTGGAGCGGGGCCTGACAGCCGCGGACTTCGACTCGGCGGACGGGATCACGCTGGTGGATCTGACCAAGGTGCGCGGCGACGCGGTGGCCTGTGCGGACGACGCGGTCGGCCGGCTGCTCTTCCGCGGCTGCGACTTCGGGGCGGGCGCGCGGACCGTCACCGTCGAGGCGGCGCGCGCGGAGACCACGGGGGCGGCGGCGGTCGAGCTGCACCTGTCCGACGGCACCACGCTCGCCACGGTCGCCATCCCGCCGACCGGCGGCCCGTACCGCTACACCACCGTGGGCGCCGCCCTGCCCACTCCCCCGTCCGGCGTGCACGATCTGCACATCACGCTGCGCGGGGCCCTGAGACTGGCCCGTCTCGGCTTCTCCGGTTGAGGGTCCGGAGCCGCCACAGGACGGGCCCGGCCCGATGCCACGGGCCCGGCCCGGTATGACGGGCCACGCGCCCACGCGGAGGACCTACGTCACCCTCCGCGTGGGCGCTCGTCATGAGGTCAGGCGCGCCTGATCGGGCACAGTCGTCAGGCGCGCCTCGTCAGGCGCGGCTCACAGGTCGAGGCCGGTGAGCACGAGGACGCGCTCGTACGTGTAGTCCTCCATCGCGTAGCGCACGCCCTCACGGCCCTCCCCGGACTTCTTGGTGCCGCCGTAGGGCATCTGGTCGGCGCGGTACGACGGGACGTCGCCCACGATCACACCGCCGACCTCCAGCGCGCGGTGGGCGCGGAAGGCGGTCTGTAGATCGTGGGTGAAGACTCCCGCCTGAAGCCCGTACTTGGAGTCGTTGACCGCGGCGAAGGCCTCCTCCTCGCCCGCCACCTTGCGGACGATGAGCACCGGGCCGAAGACCTCCTCGCAGGAGACCTGGGCGCCGGCGGGCACATCGGCGAGGACCGTCGGGGCGTAGGCCGCGCCCTCGCGCTTGCCGCCCGTCAGCACCTTCGCCCCGCCCTGGACCGCCTCCTCCACCCAGGCCTCGACGCGCTTGGCGGCGTCCTCGCTGACCAGTGGGCCGACGTCCGTCGCCTCGTCGGAGGGGTCACCGGTGACCTGGGCCTCGACAGCCTCGACGATCTTCGGTACGAGCCGCTCGTAGACGGACGCGTCCGCGATCACCCGCTGCACGGAGATGCAGGACTGCCCGGCCTGGTAGTTGGAGAAGGTCCCGATGCGGCCCGCCGCCCACTGGAGGCCGATCTCGGAGGTGTAGTCGCCCAGCACGACCGCGGCGCCGTTGCCGCCGAGCTCCAGGGTGCAGTGCTTGAGCGGCACGGACTCCTTGATGGCGTAGCCGACCTTGTCGGAGCCGGTGAAGGAGATGACCGGCAGCCGCTCGTCCTGGACGAGCGCGGGCATCCGGTCGTTGGGCACCGGCAGCACGCTCCAGGCCCCCGCGGGCAGGTCGGTCTCGGCCAGCAGTTCGCCGAGGAGCAGTGCGGACAGCGGCGTGGCCGGGGCCGGCTTGAGGATGATCGGCGCGCCGACGGCCAGCGCCGGGGCGACCTTGTGGGCGCACAGGTTCAGCGGGAAGTTGAACGGCGCGATGCCCAGCACGGCCCCGCGCGGGAAGCGGCGGGTCAGCGCCAGCCGACCGGTGCCGCCCGGGTCGGTGTCCAGCCGCTGCGCGTCTCCGCCGTTGAACCGGCGGGCCTCCTCGGCGGCGAACCGGAACACGGACACGGCCCGGCCGACCTCACCGCGCGCCCACTTCAGGGGCTTGCCGTTCTCGGCGGAGATGAGCCCCGCGATCTCCTCGGCGCGCTCGGCGAGCCGCCGCGAGACATGGTCGAGGGCGGCGGCCCTCACGTACGCGGGGGTCGCGGCGAAGTCCTGCGCGACGGCGGTGCAGGCCCAGATGGCCTCCTCGACCTGGTCCTCGGTGGGAACGCTCACCGTGCCGACGAGACGGCCGTCCCAGGGGGACCTGACCTCGAAGGTGCTCTCGCCCGTGGCCTCGCGGCCGGCGAGCCAGAACGCGTGGGTGACGGCTTCGTTTGTGTCTGGCACGGCAGATCCCGACCTTCCGGAAGTGGTGGGGTGATGGTGCGGAGGTGTCTCCACCTCCACCGTAGGCGCGGCCGGGCGGAAAGCGGTTTGTCCGGCGCGTAGCAGTCGGCCACCGCCGCGCTCCGCATTGGTGGGGTGACCGCGGGGGTGGGGACGGGGTTGGGGTGGGGTTGGGGCGGGTGGGCTCAGCTGTGCGGGGCTCCCGGCGCGGTCGCCTTGAGGGCCAGCCACAACTCCATGCGCACATCGGGGTCGTCCAGCGAGCGGCCCAGGATCTCCTCGACGCGGCGCATCCGGTAGCGGAGGGTGTGCCGGTGGACACCGAGGTCGGCCGCCGCCGCGTCCCACTGGCCGTGCCGGGACAGCCAGGCGCGCAGCGAGGCCACCAGGTCGCCGCGGCCCGTCGCGTCGTGGTCCCGCAGCGCCCGCAGCATGCCGTCGGCGAAGGCCCGTACGGCGTCGTCGGCCAGCAGCGGCAGTACCGAGCCCGCGGCGACCTCCTCGTGCTCGACCAGCACCCGGCCGCGCCGCCGGGCCACCGAGAGCGCCTGCTCCGCCTGGCGGTAGGCGGCCGCGGCGGCCGTCGGACCCGCCGGGGCGGACAGCCCTATGACGAGGTCGCCGAGGTCGTCGCCCGGGGGCGCGGCGCTGCGGTCGCGCGGGCGGGCCGCGGTGCCGCGGCGGCTCTCGACCGCCTCGGCGTGCTCGCCGCAGGCGGAGACCGCGGCGCCACCGTCGGGGGCCAGCACGATGAGGCGCTCGCCGTCGGGCACCACCAGCACGGCCTCGCCGCCACGGGCGGCGGCCGCCTCCATCGCGTCGGCGAGCGCGCCGAGCGGGTCGTCCGCCGGGGCCGCCTCGGCCTGTACCGCGCCGGTGCCTTTGGCTGTCCCGGTGCCCTTACGGGCCGCTGCCGCGCCGCCGACGCCCGTACCGCCCGCGCCCGTACCGCCGGAGGTCGCGTCGGCCTGGCCCGTGCCGGCCTGGCCCCCCGCCGCCGGCTCGTCCGCCACGGCCGCCGCGCCCGGCTGCTGGGGTCCGCCGCCCGGCGCGGCCTCGGCGACGAGCATCCGGAAGGGCGCGTCCAGCAGTCCGCCGTACAGCTGCCCGGCGACCGCCCGGGCATGGTCGGGCTCGCCCGCGAGCAGCATCCGCAGCACGGCGGCGCCGAGCCGCTGCTCGGCCTCCTGGAGGGCGCGGGAACGCTCGGTGGTCAGGGTCAGCAGCGCCACCGCCGAGTGCACGGCATAGCGCTCGGCGGTGCCCAGGGGCGCGCCCGTGCCGACCGCGAGCACGCCGCGGGTCCGGCGGCCGGTGCCCAGCGACTGGAGCTCCACCCGGTCCGCCACCGCCTCATCGGCCGAATCCGCACCCTCGGCAGCACCGCTTGCCCCGCCGTCCTCGTCCCCGGCCCCGGCGCCGCCTCCACCGCCTCCCACTACGGCGCTCGCGGGGGCGGGGCGGCTGCGCAGCCGCTCCACGTCGGCGGTGAGCCGGGCGGCGCGCCGGGCCGCCCAGTCGGGGGCTGCCGCGACCACCGCCCCGGACGCGTCGTACAGCGCCGCCCAGCCGTCGAGGTGCGCGGCCAGCCGCGCGAGCAGCGCGGCGGGCCCCTCGGCGCCGATCGCGGCCCGGGTCAGCTCGCGCTGCGCCTCGAACCCGGCCGTCACCGCGCGGTACTGCTCGGCGGCGATGGCCGCGGACACGGCCTTGCTGATGGCGATGAAGGGCGTGCGACGCGGCACTTCCAGCAGCGGCAGGCCCTCTTCCTTCGCCGCGGTCACGAGCGCGGCGGGCACCTCGTCATGGTTGACCCCGACCGCGAACCCGAGCCCCACGACCCCGGCGCCGACCAGCCGCCGCACATAGCGGCCCATCGCCTCCGGATCCTCGGCGTCGAGCTTCATCCCGGTGGTCAGCAGCAGCTCGCCGCCCTCCATATAGGGCACAGGGTCGGCGAGCTCGCTGACGTGTGCCCAGCGCACGGGCGTCTCCAGCCGGTCCTCCCCCGCGAGCACGGACAGCTTCAGCGCGGTGTGGTGGACCAGTGAGGCGAGGGTGGGAGGCATGGCACCTTCGGTGGGCTTCGATGCGGTTTCCGTGCGACTTCGGCACGAAGACTTTGCCGTCCCGTATGAACGGCCGCAACCGATTCTGCCTCAATGGACGAATTCAGGAAATCGAGGAACGTCGAATTTCGGCTGGTGCGCGGGAGCGGACGGGACGCCACCGGGACGACCGGAGAGCCCGTGCCCGCGCCCCCGCACGTACGGACGTCAGGCGCGCAGATCCACCAACACGGGCGGGCCGCTCTCGCCCCGGACGGAGGTCACCGACAGCACGGCGTGCCCCGCGGGCACCGCGTGCGCGAGTTCCGAGGCCGACCAGCGCTCGCGCTCGACCTTCCGGACGGTCACCGACTGGGTCGTCACGGCCTTGCCGGTGACCACCTTCCGGATGAAGTGCAGCACCTTGGTGAAGGGCTCCTCCGCGATGATCTGGCGGTCGGTGACGTCCCGCGCCTCGACCCACTCCGTACCCCACACCTCGGCGAACCGCGCCCCGTCCCAGGTGGTCACCCCGGCGTAGGCCATCCGGCAGCCGACCGCGCCGAGCAGCGCGCTGCGCAGTGTTTCGGGCACATCGTCCAGGGTGCGCAGGGTCAGGACGACGCCCGCGTTGGCGGAGCGCAGCCGCTGGATGCCGCGCAGCGCCTCGGGGGTGACGGTGTGCGAGGCGTCGTCGAGGACCAGGCAGGCGAAGAGTGACCGGTCGGCGCGGCCCACGGCGCACTCGGTGAACTGCGCCAGGACCAGGCGGGCCAGCATCCGGGACGCCTCGACATGGCCGCGGTCAGGCAGATCGATCCGCACCCGCAGCGGGTGCTCGAGGGCGCGCAGCGAGAAGGGACGGCGGTCGCCGCGCGTGTCGAAGAAGTCGGCGAACACCGGCCGGTCGAGCAGCGCGATCCGGTCGGCGAGCAGCGCCCCCACATCACCGGGGCTACCGGCCTGCCGCACCCGCGCGTCCAGCTCACGCGCCTGCGCCGACTGCCCGGCCGCGTCCAGCGCCTCGCGGAGCGCGCTCACTGCAACCTTCGAGCCGTCCAGCAGCTCGCGCAGCTCGGGCACGGACGGGAAACGGCCGTGGGCGGCGCGGTACGGGCCGAGCAGCTGGGCGAGCGCGGTGGCGGCCCGGCGGCTGTCCCCGCCCGGCAGCGAGGCCGTCATATCGCCGATCAGGGCCTCGGCGAGGACGCCCGCGGCCTCGTCGGGGTCGCTGGTGCCGCCGTAGAGGTCGAGGTCGTACACGGAGTCGGGGCGGCCGACCTTCACCACGACGTCGAACGCCTCGTCGCCGCCGAGCCCCGACCCCGCCGCCCCCACGACCACCACGGCCACCTGCCCCGCGAGCGCCTGGAGGCACAGCGCCTCCACCACGGGCCGCACCAGCCGCCCGGTCTTCCCCGTCCCGGCCGGCCCGACGGCCAGCAGGGAGGTGCCGAGCACATCGGGGTCGAGGGCGAGGCCGACACCGCGGTGCTGGTAGGGGTTGCGGAGGTCGTCGACGGCGGTGCCGATGCGGACCTGGCGGGCGACCAGGTCGTGCTCGGCCGTACGGGCGGGCAGGTCGCGCGCGCCCGAAGGGTGCGTATGCGCGGCGGCGCCTTGGCGCAGCACGGTGTCGGTGAAGGCGGCGAGCGAACCCCGCCCGGCCCGCACGGTCTGCCAGGCCCGCTGGATCCGGGCGTGATCCACATCGTTCATCCGCCCGGCCCGCGCCTCCTCCGCCAGCCGATCAGCCGCACTGTGCGCCCCGGAGGCGCGCAGCTCCGGCCACTGGGCGGGGTCTGCCTGGGGGTCGGTGGGGACGGGGGAGGAGCCGGGGTCGTCCCATGCGCGGCGGAAGAGGGGGGCCACGTATCGGCGCCAGACTTCGGCCCAGTGGCCGACGCGGCTGAAAATCGCGGCGATGATCAAGAACCAGAGGGCCTTGTAGAAGCTTACGATCTGCTCATTTATTGTGAGCCAGCCTTCTGATTTGGCCAGCCTCAGCGGCAGGAGCCAGTACGAGCCCAGGTAGCCCCTGTCGGCGGTAAGAAGCGACCACAACAGCCACGTGCACAGCAGGGCGATCAATGCGCCGGTGAACAATCTGCGCGCCGGAATCCGGTCCGGATCCTCCGGCGGCTTGGGCTTGTGACCGTACGTCCACACCCCCGGCGCCGCTTCAGGCCGCGGTGTTCGCAGCCAGGCGATCAGTGATGGCCGCGCTCCGGAGGGCGCCGAGGCCGGGCTCGGCGGCATCGGCGGCGGGGCCGACGGCTGGAGCGCGGGTGCCTGGTGGGGATACGAGGGCGGCCCCCCGGCGGGCGGAGGGCCGGCGGGTGGTGCGGGGAAAGGGGGTGGGGTGCGGTGGGTGCCGCGTGAGTCGAACGTGCCGTCGGTGTCCATCTGCTGCCCCTTGACCCCTGACCTGCTGTGCTTTTGCCTCGTGTCACCGCGCTGACGCGCACTGACGCGCCGGCGTCCAATCTAGTGTTCCCGGCCGGGGAGTTCAGCGACCCCGGCGGTACCCGCGTCCCGCGGGCCGCGACCGAGCCGCAGTGACGGAGAGCTCCGCGCTATGTCCGCCGAGGACAACGCAACACGCCCACTGCTCCCGAACGGAACATGCCGCACCCGCCCCACCCCGCCTAGCCTGCGAGTAATACCGCTGATACCGCCGTTCTTCCCCTGGACCACCTGGAGCACCCATGACCGAATTGTCCGGAGGCCCGTCCCTCCCGCAGGAGCGCCGCGTCGTCACCGCGATTCCCGGCCCGAAGTCCCAGGAGCTGCTCGCGCGCAAGACCGCGGCGGTGGCGAACGGGGTCGGGACCGTTCTGCCGGTGTTCGCCGTGCGGGCGGGCGGCGGGGTGATCGAGGACGTGGACGGCAACTCCCTCATCGACTTCGGCTCCGGCATCGCCGTGACCTCCGTCGGCTCCAGCGCCGAAGCCGTGGTCCGCCGCGCCACCGCCCAGCTCGCCGACTTCACCCACACCTGCTTCATGGTCACGCCCTACGAGAGCTATGTAGAGGTCTGCGAGGAACTCGCCGCCCTCACGCCCGGCGACCACCCCAAAAAGTCCGCCCTCTTCAACTCCGGCGCCGAAGCCGTCGAGAACGCCGTCAAGATCGCCCGCGCCTACACCAAGCGCCAGGCCGTCGTCGTCTTCGACCACGGCTACCACGGCCGCACCAACCTCACCATGGCGCTGACCTCGAAGAACATGCCGTACAAGCACGGCTTCGGACCGTTCGCGCCCGAGGTCTACCGGGTCCCGGTCGCCTACCCCTACCGCTGGCTCACCGGCCCCGACAACTGCGCCGACGAAGCCGCCGCCCAGGCCATCGACATGATCACCAAGCAGGTCGGCCCCGACAACGTCGCCGCCATCATCATCGAACCCGTCCTCGGCGAGGGCGGCTTCATCGAGCCCGCCCCGGGCTTCCTCCCCAAGATCGCCGACTTCGCCCGCGCCAACGGCATCGTCTTCGTCGCCGACGAGATCCAGTCCGGCTTCTGCCGCACCGGACAGTGGTTCGCCAGCGAACACGAAAACCTCGTCCCCGACCTCATCACCACCGCCAAGGGCATCGCCGGCGGCCTCCCCCTCGCCGCCGTCACCGGCCGCGCCGACATCATGGACGCCGCCCACACCGGCGGCCTCGGCGGCACCTACGGCGGCAACCCCGTCGCCTGCGCCGCCGCTCTCGGCTCCATCCAGACCATGCGCGACCTCGACCTCAACAGCAAAGCCCAGCGCATCGAACACATCATGAAAACCCGCCTGGCCGCCCTCCAGGAGAAGCACGACATCATCGGCGACCTCCGCGGCCGCGGCGCCATGATCGCCATCGAGCTGGTGAAATCCGGCACCAAGGACCCGAACCCGGAGGCGACGGCGGCGGTGGCCAAGGCCTGTCACGCCGCGGGCCTGCTGGTGCTGACCTGCGGTACCTACGGGAATGTGCTGCGCTTCCTGCCGCCGCTGGTCATCGGCGAGGAGCTGCTGAACGAGGGGCTGGACATCCTCGAAGAGGCGTTCGGACGACTGTGACTGTGAGTGATCGATGGGCGGCGTGAAGAAGATGTGCGAGGGCGATGACAGCTGGGTGATCGGCCTGTCGGGCGCGCCTTCGCTGCCGTACGGTCATGGCAGATGAGAGAAACACCCCGCTCGCAGGGGACTGCGAGCGACGCCGAGCCGGTGCTTCCCCAGCCCCGACCCGGCTGTGCCCTCGCGCACACCACTGGAGCCTCCGGCTCCGGATCTCCTCACCGATCGGATGGCCGCCCGCCCCAAACCCCCCGGGGCGTGCGGTACACCGGTCACTACGGCGGCCCCGGAACCACCCCCCCTGTTCCGGGGCCGCCGATCATTTCCCGGGCAGCCCTCGCGCCCGTCCTCGCTCCGGCGGCGCTGTTGGCACTGTTCGCGCTGTGTACCTGGCAGGTGGCCGCCCACGGCCCGCTGCGCTCCCTCGACGAGCGGATCGCCAGGGCGCTCACCGCGTCCTCGGGGCCCGGCCCCACGCTCCTCCCCTCCCCCGCCGCCGAGTTCTTCGCCGATCTCGGCAACATGGCCGTGGCCCTGCCGGTGCTCGCGGCCGTGCTGGGCTGGGCGGCGTGGCGGGAGCGGCGCGCGGGGGCGGTGCGCTGGTGGCTGCCGCCGCTGGCCGCCGCCGCGGCGATGGCGGCGGTGCCGGCCCTCGTCGCCCCGGTCAAGGCGCTGGTCGACCGCCCCGGCCCGCCCGGCCCCCTCGCCGACGGCTCCGGCTTCTACCCCTCGGGCCACGCCGCCACCGCCGCGGTCGCCTACGGCGCGGCCGTCCTGCTGCTGCGCCCGTACCTCCGCCGCCTGCCGCTTCGCCGAGCGCTCATCGGGGCGGTGGTGCTGGTGAACCTCGCGGTCGGTGTGGGGCTGGTCCGGCGCGGCTACCACTGGCCGCTGGACGTGGCGGGGAGCTGGTGTCTGTCCGGCTGTCTGCTGTGGGCGCTGTGGTGGGCGCAACGTGCGAGGGCGTCCGGCCCGCCGTCACGGACGGCCGAGTCGCCCGGGGACGGACAGGGGTAGCCTCCGCACGTCGGTGAGGGGAAGCAGAGGAATGCCTCCAGGGCGATCCATCGCCTGCCACAACCGCCTGGCGGGCAGGTCGACGGGGATCGCGCCCTCGGTGTCGAGGAAATACCGCTCCATGAACTCCCGTACAGGACCGGTGGGGACCTCGGCACCGGACCGCTCATCCGCGTCGGCGCCGCCTGACAGCATCACGAGGAGCATCCCGTAGACCCGGTCCATGCCGCTGCCCAGGGCCGGCTGGAAGTACGGCACGTCGAGAGCGCTGCCGCCGCATCGTGCGTAGAAGCGCAGCCTCGCCACGGGGTCGCCGAGTACCTCATCGCTTTCATGAGCCAGCGGATGTTCGAGTTCCGTGAGGGTCAGCCGGGGCCCGAAGCGACGTTGCCAACCACCGCTCACCTCCTCCATCAGCCAGCCGCCGAGTCCGCTGGAGCGGGCGTCGGCGTGGACGGCGAGGTACGCGAGGAGAAGCACCCCCGACTCGGGTGACCAGTCGCCGACAGCAACGGCGACCGGCAGAGAATCCTCGTTCACGATCGTGGTGACGAGTCTGAGATCTTTTGCCAGCCCCGACCGCAGTTCGTCAAACGACTCGAGCTCGTTCGCTGGGAAGTACGCGAGCAGCAGGTCCCTGTACACCCGCGAGAGCAGGGCGTCATCGCCATCACCCACGTGCACCATACGCAACCCGGGACGCACCCTACGAATCCCTTCTTCCGGCTGCCCGCCAGAACCAGCCGCCCACCAGAACCGCCATAATCACGATCACCATGATGATCGCCACCGCACCTGCTGCCTGAATGTCATAACCGGCCTGCAATATCTGGCCGAGGCCCGAGACACCCACGGCGGCGATGACGGCGAGCATGGTGTCAAGCTTTGCACGCTGCTGCCGTTCGATTCTGACTTCTTCCCTGGATTCCCGATCGGCGCGTTGCTGCGACAGTTTTTCGATCGCCAGGCCGAGTTGTTCGTGTGCGACCTCTTCGATTTTCAGGACGATCTCCTCGACGCGCGCGTGGTATCCGGACCGGTCGAGCAGCAATCCGAGCATGGCGGCGCACACGGGGGAGGAAACAAGTGAAGGCGAACGTATCAGGGCCATCGTGGAGCGGGCCTCGACGGCGAAATTGTTCAGCCGCAGCCGCTCCTCGTCCAGCTGGGCGGAGAGATCACCGAGCGCGTCCGCCGGGAGATCGTCCATCGCCCCCGCCTCGGCGACCCGGCGCTGGAATTCCTTGGCCCGGGTGTAGTGGCTGGCCAGCTCGTGCGACCAGCCCGCGAACAGGCCATCGAGAGAGGCCACGAACTCGGCCATGCTGCTGCGGGTTCCAGTAACCCATTCAGGCGTGCCGGGAGCCACCAGGAGCACGGTGTTGCAGGTCCGCACCGTCCAGTCCGTGGTCAGGCCCATCGCGTCGACCCCAGCCGACTCATGGGCCGGATAGCGGATCCACTCGGCCAGGGATCCGATGTCGGACGCGACCGGGCTGGTGAGAACCTGAGCTCCCACCGCTGAATTGAATTCCTCGACGGTGAGCACTTCACTTCTGCCGCTGTTCCCGGCCGGACCCAAGGCTTTCGAGGCCTCGTTCACCGAGACGACAACCTGAAACATACCCGGCCTGGCCACGCTCCGGACCGAGTTCCCCACTGCGGACTCCTGGAGTGCCACGCTCACATCGTCCACAAGCTGCATGGCGAAGTCCGAGAGCCTGGGCCAGACCTGCCCGTCCGGCTCGGCGGCCCGAAATCCCACGCGCACGACCCCGTGTTCCGGTGCGGCGCGCATCAGCATGGCATGGACGTCCATGGGCGAGGATTCGACGAGTTCGGCCTGGAATCTCACATAGTGATTTCCAAGGCGAGAGAACAGAATCTGCGCGGTGACCGTCCCGAGCTCGATTCCGTCGACACTGCGGATGGCGACGTCGGGCAGTTCGAGGAAAGTGCCGTCATAACCCCGCCCCAAAGGGTCCGAACCGTCCCAGATGTCATCGAGGTCGAGTGCGTCATGAACATCGAGCGGAGCGGCCCCGGCCAACCGCCACCCGGCGGCATCGCCGCCCGCCGCCACCACCTGCTCGGGGGTGAGCCCGCGGACGGCGAAGGGATAGATGAACACCACGCTTCCATGGTCGATGCGCAGCCATTCGGCGTCCTTGTGCTGGTTGAGCGCCAGGAGACTGGCCCGGTGGGCCCTCAGTTCGCTGCGCCAGCGATGGCCGGCCATCGCCCGCTCCGCTTCCGCGACGGCGGAGATCGCGTCGTCGAGCGACGCGCCCGTTTCCAGGAACGCCACAATCGCCCGCGCGGCGCGGGCGACCGCTTCATGCCAGAGGCAGTACCGCCTGGCCACCGCCACGAGCCAGGTGCTCAATTCCGGGAGGCCGATGGCTGCCCGCAGGGCCAGATCCACCGCTTCACGCCCTTTTTCCACTGCCAGTTCGGCAGCGTCGGCGCAACTGGCCAGGCGCCCGCACATCAGGGCGTTTTCCGTCAGGATTTGCGCGTCCAGGCTCTCCATCAGCGCCAGAACGGCCCCCGCGGCCGCCTGGTCCCCCTCCGCGAGCCCCAGCGGCTGATCACGTAAGGCGTCTTGCGCACCGCGCAAGGTGTCCCACAACGGGCGATAGTGATAGGAGACTTCCCATGCCTCCTCGACTTCCAGGAGGATGTACAGCAGCAGGAGGGCCGGGCCGCCGACGACTCGCGCGGCCCGCGGCAATTGGACGGACACTTCCTGCGCCGCTTCCACTCTCCTGCCCGGAGGTCTGCGGCTGGTGGGCACGCCGTCCCTCGGAGCCTCCGCGTCCCAGCGCGGCAGCGCTCTCAACGTGCTGGTCCTGACGTCCTGCTGGGAGAGCCAGTCCCGCAAGGGCTCGGTACGTCCGGCCGTCAACGCCGCGAAGAGATCCCGATGCACCCGGTCACCCTACAAGCGCAGGTCGACTCCCGTGCCGCCTCCCGCTGTTCGCATCGACGGCTGTGTTCCACGCCGTCGGCCCGCCACCCCGTCACCGACCATCGCCGAGCGATGGCCCAGGTCATCGGGGTGGCGCCGACGTCACCGCTTTCGGTCCCCGGGACCCGACTAGAAGATGGAGTCCAGTGCGGCGTCGAGGGCCATCAGGTAGATGGCGGGGACGACCATGCCGATGATTCCGCAGACCAGGCCCGCGGTGGCCGACCCGGCGTTGCTGGCCTCGCCGCGGCCCACCTTGCCCTTGCCGATGGCGCCGAAGATGATCGCGAGGATGCCCAGGATGATGGCGAAGAACCACAGGAAGTAGGTGATCCCGCACACCAGCCCGACGATGCCGCAGACCAGCGCGGCGGTCCCCATGCCGTTGCTCTGCTGCATGGGCATCCCGGCGGCCCCGGGGCCCCCCGGGTAGACGGGCGGCGCGGCGGGGTAGCCGGCCCCGGGGTAGTACTGGGGCTGGCCGGGCGGCTGCGTGGGCGGTTGGGCGGGTGGCTGGGGCGCACCGTACTGGTTCGGGTCGTATGGGCCGGGCTGTGGGTTTGCTGCGGACATGAGTTGTCTCCCCTCCTGGTGAAGTGCCGTGCAATGTTATGGGCTGACGGAACTACAAGCACAAGCCGTTGCGGCAGCTCATCACGTGCTGTCGGTGGCGGATGCGAGAATCCGGGCATGGAGACGAACGGGGAGACGGATTCGGTTTCGGGTTCGGTTTCGGATTCGGCGCACGGGGGGCCGCGTTCGGCGGCGGAGCTGACCGAGCGGGTGGAGCGTGGCGAGCGCTTCAAGTACGTGTGGTTCTGGGGGCATCGGCCGCCGCGTGGCGGGGGCGTGGGTCCCGGGTGTTTCAGCCAGTGGTGGCCCTCGGAGTTCGTCGTCGACGGCGTCCGGTACGCGACGGCAGAGCACTGGATGATGGCGGGCAAGGCCCGGCTGTTCGGCGACGCGGACGCGGAGCGGCGGGCGCTGGAGGCGGTCCATCCCAAGCAGGCCAAGGACGCGGGCCGTTCGGTGCTCGGCTTCGACGAGGCGGAGTGGCAGCGGCACCGCTTCGAGCTGGTGGTCCAGGGCAGTGTCCACAAGTTCGGCGCCGATCCGCGGCTGCGCGAGTACCTGCTGGGGACGGGGGCGCGGGTGCTGGTGGAGGCCAGCCCGCTGGACCGCGTCTGGGGCATCGGCCTGGCGGCGGACGACGAGCGGGCCCAGGACCCGGCCCGCTGGCGCGGGCTGAATCTGCTGGGCTTCGCGCTGATGGAGGCCCGTCAGCGGCTGTCGGCCGGGGAGTACACGGCCACGGCGGCCACATCGGAGGAGCCGGGTCCGCCCGCGTACGGGTCGTCGTCCTCCTCCGCGATATAGACGAAGATCATCACGACGCTCGCGACCACGGCGACCACCCCGAGGATGAGTCCGGCCAGGGCCTGTCCGCCGTTGTCGGCCTCGCCGCGCGTGGCCTTGGCGCGGCCGAGCACCCCGAAGATGATCGCGAGCACGCCGAGGATGATGCTGAAGACGACGGTCCAGAACAGGACGGCGCCGACGATGCCCAGCACCAGGGCGGCCGTGCCGTTGCCGTTGTCGGGGGCAAAGGGCGCGGGCCCGTAGGCGGGGCCGGGATAGCCGTAGCCCGGGTAGCCGGGGTAGGCGGGCTGCGCTCCGTACGGGGGCTGACCGTAACCGGGCTGGCCATAGCCGGGCTGACCGTAGCCGGTGGTCGTGTACGGCCCCGCCCCGTACGGCCCGGGCTGGGGCTGGTAGGCGCTCGGCGTGCCGGGGCCGGTCGGCGCCGGGGGCGGCGGGGGCACCGCGCCGGGCCCCATCACCGGGCTCGGCGGCGGGACGGGGGGCGCTCCCGGCAGCGGCGCGCCCGGCACGGGCGGTGGTCCCGGCAGTGGCGACGCGCCCACCGACGGTGCGGCCGCTGACGGTGCGGCCGGCGGAGGCGAGGCGGCCGGCTTGCCCAGCGGCACCCGCTGCTCCGGCGGGGCCCACGGATCGCTCTCGCGCGGCTCCGGGCGCGGCGGCTGTTCGGAATGCTCAGGCTGGTCGGCCATGCTCTCCCCCAGGTGATGTCCGCCCATGCTACGGCCTGCGCCCGGCCCGTGTAGCGGCCCGGACCGGGCCCCGCCGCGGCCTGTACCCATCCCCCGACCCGGCCTGTGCCGACGCCGGGCGGGCACCCGATTACGATGACCGGAGCCCGTCCCAGCCGGCCGCCTCCCGGAGGATCCGTTGACCGATCTCACCACCTTCATCGCCGGTCTCCCCAAGGCGGAGCTGCATGTGCACCATGTCGGCTCGG
Organism: Streptomyces sp. NPDC097640; assembly: GCF_040302705.1. Taxonomy (NCBI): domain Bacteria; kingdom Bacillati; phylum Actinomycetota; class Actinomycetes; order Kitasatosporales; family Streptomycetaceae; genus Streptomyces; species Streptomyces sp. NPDC097640. The sequence continues at coordinate 93,724 of NZ_JBEOSB010000030.1, read as the reverse complement.
CGTCGCCGCGCATCGTGGCCGAGCTCGCCGCCCGCCACCCCGACTCCAAGGTCCCCGCCGACCCCGAGGAGCTCGCCGACTACTTCGTCTTCCGCGACTTCGCGCACTTCATCCAGGTCTACCTCTCCGTCGTCGACCTGGTGCGCGACGCCGAGGACGTACGGCTGCTCACCTACGAGATAGCCCGCGACATGGCCCGGCAGAACATCCGCTACGCCGAGCTGACCGTCACCCCGTACAGCTCGACGCGGCGCGGCATCCCCGATGTCGCCTTCGTCGAGGCGATCGAGGACGCCCGCAAGGCCGCGGAGACCGAGCTGGGCACCGTGCTGCGCTGGTGCTTCGACATCCCCGGCGAGGCGGGGCTCGAGTCCGCCGAGGAGACCGCCCGCATCGCCTGTGACCTGGGCCCGGCGGGCCTGGTCGGCTTCGGCCTCGGCGGGCCCGAGATCGGCGTGCCGCGCCCGCAGTTCAAGCCGTACTTCGACCGCGCCATCGCGGCCGGGCTGCACAGCGTCCCGCACGCGGGCGAGACCACCGGCCCCGAGACCATCTGGGACGCGCTCACCGAGCTGCGCGCCGAGCGCATCGGCCACGGCACCAGCGCCACCCGCGACCCGAAGCTGCTCGCACACCTCGCCGAGCACCGGATCCCGCTCGAGGTGTGCCCCACCTCCAACATCGCCACCCGCGCGGTCGCCACGCTGGACGAGCACCCGCTGAGGGAGATGGTCGAGGCCGGGGTGCTGGTGACCATCAACAGCGACGACCCGCCCATGTTCGGCACGGACCTCAACACCGAGTACGCGGTGGCGGCCCGGCTGCTGGACCTGGACGCGGCGGGGGTCGCGGCCCTCGCGAAGAACGCGGTCGAGGCGTCCTTCATGGAACCGGCGGACAAGGCGCGGCTGTCGGCCGAGATCGACGGCTACACGGCGGCCGCGGGCCGATGACCGCACCGGCCACGGCATGCACGGCGGTCGGCCACCGCGGCGACCCGTATGTGTGCCGCGAGAACACCCTGGCCTCGATCCGCTCCGCTGTGCTCGCGGGGGCCGGTGCCGTGGAGATCGATGTGCGGCTGACCGAGGACGGCGTCCCGATGCTGCTCCATGACGCGACCCTCAAGCGGCTGTGGGGGCACGACCGCCCCCTCGCCGCGCTGACCGGCGATGAGGTGCGGCGGCTCACCGGCGGCGGCGTGCCCTTTCTGCGGGACGCCCTCGCCGCAGCCGACTCGGCCCGCGTGATGATCGACCTCCCCGACGCCTCGGCCGCGCACTGCGCCGTCACCGAGGTCCATGAGTCCGGGGCGGCCGACCACGCCTACTACTGCGGGGGTCCGGCGGCCATGTACGCCGTGCGCGGCGAGGACTCGGACGCCGAGATCGCCCTGACCTGGACCACGCTGGCCCCGCCCCGTCCGACGCTGCTCGCCGAGCTGCGCCCCCGCTGGCTCAACTACCGCTTCGGGCTGGTCTCCCCCGAGCTGGTCGCCCGCGATCATGCCGCCGGGCTGCTGGTCTCCGCCTGGACCGCCGACACCCGTCGTTCGATGGCGCGGCTGCTGCGCGCGGGCGTCGACTCGATCACGACCAACCGGATCGGGGCGCTGTGTGCGCTGCTGGGGGTCAGTCGTGGGGAAAGTGCTCGGTCGAGATGACCAGATCGACGACCGTGCCCGTGAGGTCGATCGGTTCTCCGAAGTCCACGGTCCGCTGGCTGCGGTACTCGTCGCCCTTCGGCTCCGTGAAGACGTGGCACTGCCGCTGGTAAGGGTCGGCGATCAGATAGACCGGGACGCCCGCTACGGCGTAGGTGTCCCTCTTCGGACCGTAGTCGTTCCTGCCCGTCCCCCGAGAGATGACCTCCAGCACGAACTCGACGTCGCGGTACGACATATTCCCGCGCTCATCCGGCACCGCTCCCTCGGCGATTTTCGCCAAGTCGGGGCAGAAACCATTGAGATAGCCGGGGAAGTCGATACGCACGTCCACGTCGATATCCGCATCTCTACCGAAGCGGTCCTCAAGTTGTTGCATCACCCTCCGGATGATCTTCCAGTGCGTCCTGCGCTGCGGCGACATGTGGATGACCCCCTCGACGATCTCAACCTTGTAGCCCTCGGGGACAGGCATCCGCTCCAGGAGCTCGAACATGTCGTCCAAGCGAGCCTTGCCGCTCTCGGCCATCTCGATCCGTTCGGTCAGCTCGACGGTCATCGTGCCGCTCCTCCCCTGTCGCACGTATGCACGCGCAGCCGCACAGTTCAACGATACGTACCGGCCCCGGGACACAGGGGAGGGCGTGCCCCGGGGTCGCCGGACGTCAGCCCAGCGAGGTCATCACGTGCTTGATCCGCGTGTAGTCCTCGAACCCGTACGCCGACAGGTCCTTGCCGTAGCCGGACTTCTTGAAGCCGCCGTGCGGCATCTCGGCGACCAGCGGGATGTGGGTGTTGATCCACACGCAGCCGAAGTCCAGGGCCTTGGACATCCGCATCGCGCGCGCGTGGTCCTTGGTCCACACCGACGACGCCAGCGCGTACTCCACGCCGTTGGCGAAGGACACGGCCTGGGCCTCGTCGGTGAAGGGCTGGACGGTGATGACCGGGCCGAAGACCTCCTTCTGGATGATCTCGTCCTCCTGCTTGAGCCCCGAGACGACGGTGGGCGCGTAGAAGAAGCCCTTCTCGCCGACGCGGTGGCCGCCCGCCTCGACCTTGGCGTGTGCGGGCAGCCGCTCGATGAAGCCGCTGACCTGCGCCAGCTGGTTGGCGTTGTTGAGCGGGCCGTACAGCACGTCCTCGTCGTCGGGGGCGCCGGTCCTGGTGTCGGCGGCGGCCTTGGCCAGGGCGGCCACGAACTCGTCGTGGATCGACTCGTGGACCAGCACGCGGGTGGCCGCCGTGCAGTCCTGGCCGGCGTTGAAGAAGCCCGCGACCGAGATGTCCTCGACGGCCTTGGCGATGTCGGTGTCCTCGAAGACCACGACGGGCGCCTTGCCGCCGAGCTCCAGGTGGACCCGCTTGATGTCCTTCGAGGCGCTCTCGGCGACCTGCATACCGGCCCGGACCGAGCCGGTGATCGAGGCCATGGCGGGCACGGAGTGCTCGACCATCAGCCGGCCGGTCTCGCGGTCGCCGCAGATGACGTTGAAGACGCCGCGCGGGTGGCCCAGCTCCGTCAGCACCTCGCCGATGATCTCGGCGATCAGCACGGTGGAGGCGGGGGTGGTGTCGGAGGGCTTGAGGACGACGGTGTTGCCCGCCGCCAGCGCCGGCGCGAACTTCCACACGGCCATCATCATCGGGTAGTTCCAGGGCGCGACCTGCGCGCACACCCCGATCGGCTCACGCCGGACGATCGAGGTCAGCCCGTCCATGTACTCGCCGGCCGAGCGCCCCTCCAGCATCCGCGCCGCGCCCGCGAAGAAGCGGATCTGGTCGATCATGGGCGGGATCTCCTCGCTCGCGGTGAGGGCGAGCGGCTTCCCGGTGTTCTCGGACTCGACGGCCACCATGTCATCCGCGCGCGCCTCGAAGGCGTCGGCGATCTTGAGCAGCGCCTTCTGGCGCTCGCCCGGGACCAGGTCGCGCCAGGCCGGGAAGGCGGCCGCGGCGGCGGCCATGGCGGCGTCCACGTCGGCCCGGCCGGAGAGCGGCGCCGTCGCGTAGGGCTCGCCCGTGGTGGGGTTGACCACCTGCGTGGTCCGCCCGTCCGCGGCGTCCCGGAACTCTCCGTCGATGTAGTTGCGCAGACGACGCAGTTCGGTGGTCACGTGCCACCCCTCCCTGTCAGGTGTCCGATGGGTGAGACACCCACAGTAGTCCGCGGGCCTGCGCACCACCGAGAGGTTCGGTCACATCAGGGCTCCGGGGCGCGGCCCGCCCCACCGGTACCGGGCGGACAGAGGGCTGATCGGAGGAAATGACAGCGTGCCCGCGCCGAGCCTGGACGCGGGCAGGAGTCGGAGTCCTTACCGTGCCAGTGACCCATTGGCCCTGCGCTCGTTCACCCAACCGGGGGAACAGACGGACGACCGCAGCTGAGGCGAGGTGCTTCGTATGGTGGCTCCGCCGGACAACGACGTGCTCTGGACACGCACCCTGACGTACGCCTACGGCGGGTCGCCCGCGCTCGCCGATGTCTCCATCGGCGCCCGCGACGGCGAGATCCTGGCCGTGACCGGACCGCGCGGCTGCGGCAAGACCACCCTGCTCAAGTGCCTGTCGGGCCTGCTCGTCCCGGACCACGGGGAGGTGTGGTTCAACAGCGCCCCCGTGCACACCCTCTCCCCGCTCGGCCGCGAACAGCTGCGCCGCGACCACTTCGCGTGGGTCGACACCGAGCCCCGGCTCATTCCCGAGCTCACCGCCTGGGAGAACGCCGCGCTGCCGCTGATGCTGCGCGGGGCCGGGCGGCGCGAGGCCAAGAGCGCCGCGCACGAGTGGCTCGACCGGCTCGACGTCGGCGACTGCGCCCGCCGGCGCCCCGCGGCCCTCCTCCAGGCGCAGCGTCAGCGGGTCGCGATCGCCCGCGCGCTGGCCTCCGCGCCCGCCGTGCTGTTCGCCGACGAACCCACCGCCCCGCTGCACAGCGCCGACCGCGCCCAGGTGCTGCGCACCCTGACCACGGCGGCCCGCTCGCACGGCATCACGGTGCTCCTGGCCACCCATGACGAGGAGGTGGCCACCCTCGCGGACCGCACCGTGGCGCTGCTGGACGGCCGCCGCGTGGGCGCGGCCCACTCCTCCGAGGCCGAGGGCAGGTCGGCGTGCTCAGTCTCCGCCTAGCCCGCGGCGCCCGGCCCCTGGCGCTGCTGCGGCGGTCGCTGGTCGCGACCGCCGCGGCGGGCACGGGCTTTCTGCTGCTGTGCACCCTGGGATACGCGGCCGGACACCCCGAGCAGACCGACGGAGCGGTCGTGCGGCTGCTGTGGTGCGCGGTGCCGCTGGCCGCCATGGCCCAGCTCGCGGTCGCGGTGGCGCGGGCCGACCCGAGCGTGCCGTTCGGCTCGGCCTTCGCGGCGGCCGGGGGCGGCCCGGCCAGGTCCGCCCAGCTCTCGGCCGCCTCGGCCGCCCTGTCGTGCTCGCTGGGCTGTGTGCCGGCGCTGCTGCTCTTCCTCCAGCTCCGCGGCGATCTGGGCGGCTCATGGCTGCTGTGGGCCGATGGCGCGAGCGGGAGGGCGAGCGGCCCGCTCGGCGCCGGGCATCCGCTGCCCTGGGCCGCGATGGTCACGCTGCTCGCCGTCGTACCGGCGGTGGCGGCCGCGGCCTGCGCGGTCCGGCTGTGGCCCCGGGGAGCGCAGCGGGCGCGGGGCGCGCGTGCGCGCGGCCGGGCGCGGGCGCAGACAAGGGGCGCGGAGGAGGGCCCGCGCGGTGCCGCGCCGACGGACCACGCGTCCCGGCGGCTGCCCTGGGGCATCGCGCTGATCGCGGCGGGGATCGCGCTGGAGGCGTACACGAACAGCATGGACAGCGGCCCGCCCCCGCCGCCCGAGGCGCTGCTGCCGCTGCCCGGCGGGCTCGGGGGCAGCCCGCCCGGCGTGGTGGGCGGCTGGGTGCTGACGGCGGTCGGCCTGGTGCTGGCCGGGCCCGGTCTCACCCATCTGTGCGGGAGGTTGCTGGCCGCCGGGCGTCCGGGCCCGCTGCGGCTGCTGGCCGGGCGGGTGTTGCAGCAGGAGGCGGGGCGCCTGGGGCACTCGGTGGGCGTGCTGTGCGCCGTCGCCACCGGCGCGTACGCCGCGGCCGCGCTGTACGGCACCGGCGCCGGGCCGTCGGGCGCCCGCCCCTTCGGCCCGCTCACCGGCCTGGGCGCCGCGCTGATCATGATGTGCGCCACCGCCTCGGCCCTCACCGCGGCGCTCGAGGCGAAGAGCGCGCGGGGCAGGACGACGGACGCGCTGCTGCGCCTGGGCGCGTCCCTGCGGCTGCTGCGCAGCGCCGCGGCGCTGCGCGGGGTGGCGCTTCTGGTCCTGCTCACGCCGCTGACCTGGGCGGTCGCCGAGCTGAGCACGCTTCCGTTCGACCGCTGACGCCCGCTCCGGGCGCGACGGCCACCGCGCGCACCGCCGCCAGTAGCATGGCGCCGTGCTGACCGACGACGCTTCCACCGCCGCCCAAGACCCGTGCCCCGACCGGGAGATCGAGTCCCTGCGGGAGTTCGACGAGGTCGTGGCGCGCGGCACCCTGGCCGGTTACCGCGTCCAGTCCGTCGACCTGACGGGCCGTACGCGGGCGCTGCTCGACACGGACACAGCCGAGGCGGTCTTCCTCGGCTGCCCGATGGAGCCGGAGGCCGCCGCGAAGGTGCGGGCCGGGGGCGCGCTGGTCTTCCCGCCGGTGCCCGGGCTGCCGTTCGACCCCTACCGCGGGACCCTCTACTCCCCCCGGGAGCTGTTCGAGGGGCTGGCGGAGCGGGGCTACGCGGGGACGCCGGACGCCCTCGCGTACGCCTGGTTCCAGCGCACCAAGGCCGACGGCGACATCTTCTCCTCCATGCTGCGCTCCATCCACGACGACGCCGTCTCCGACGCCCTCGACGAACTCCTCGTCGGGGCCCGGGTGGTGGGTGTGATGGGCGGTCACGCCCTGGAGCGCGGGTCCGACGGGTACGCGGGCGCGGCCCGGCTGGGGCGGGCGCTGGCGCGGTCCGGGCTCACGGTCGCCACGGGCGGCGGGCCGGGCGCGATGGAGGCCGCCAACCTGGGCGCGTACGCGGCCCCGTTCGCCGACGAGATGCTGGACGAGTCCCTCGAGCTGCTCGCCAAGACTCCCTCTTTCCGGCCGTCCGTCGGCGAGTGGGCCGAGGCGGCCTTCGCGGTGCGCGAGCGCTGGCCGGAGGGTGGCGCGTCGGTGGGCATCCCCACCTGGTTCTACGGGCACGAGCCGCCTGGCGCGTTCGCCTCGCACATAGCGAAGTACTTCGCCAACGCCACCCGCGAGGACGGCCTGCTGGCGCGGTCGAACGCGGGGGTGGTGTTCCTCCCGGGCGCCGCCGGGACCGTACAGGAGATCTTCGACAACGCGACGCCGAACTACTACGAGTCGCGCGGCGAGCCGACGCCGATGGTGCTCGTGGACCGCGACCACTGGACGCGCCGACTGCCGACCTGGCCGCTGCTCGAGGCGCTCGCCGAGGGCAGGCCCATGCGGGCCCGGATCGCGCTGGTGGACTCGGTGGACGAGGCTCCGGGCGCGCTCATGTCCCTGGCGGGGTCCCCGGCAGGCTGCCCGCGCCCCACTCCCTGACGCGCCCGGGTCGGCGACGACGTCCGCGGGGCTACCGCTGACGCTTGTGCGAAGGCTCCGCGACGACGCCGTCCGGACGGCCACCGGAGAGCACCGCGCCGACCGCGGCGCCGGCCCATGCGTAGGCCCGTCGCCGGGCCTCGTCGGAGTACCAGGCGGCGTGCGGGTTGAGCACCGTGGACTTCAGGGACAACGCGGGGTCGTCGGCGGCCGGCGGCTCCACGGGCAGAGTGTCCAGCGCGGCGCCCTTCAACTGGCCTGAGTCCAGGGCCGCGGCCAGCGCCGCGTGGTCGAGGATCTCGCCGCGGGAGACATTGACCAGGAAGGACCCCGCCGGCATCGCGGCGAGTTCGGCCGCACCGATGAGGTCCGCGGTCTCCGGGGTCAGCGGGATGTGCAGGCTCACCAGGTCGGTTCCGGCCAGCAGGTCGGTCAGGTTCGCCACCCGGCGCACACCGGCCTTCTCGAAGTGCTCCGGTGCGACCTTGGGATCCCAGGCGGAGACCGGCATCGACAGCGCCGCTGCGTGCTCCGCGACGGCCCGCGCGATCCGGCCGAAGCCGACCAGTCCCCAGCGGGTGCCCGCGATCCGCCGTGGCCGCACCCGCTCGACGTCCCAGATCCCGCTTCGGACGTCCCGGTCCAGGTCGACGGTGCCGCGCAGCAGGCCGACACCGAGCGCCAGGGTGTGGTCGGCGACCTCGTTCGTGCAGTAGCCCGCGCTGCTGGTCACCCAGATCCCGGCCGCGCGGGCGGCCTCGACCGGAACGTGGTCGTAGCCGGTGGAGGTCACCGCGATCACCCGCAGATCGGGCAGCAGGGCCAGATCCTCGGCGGTCATCGGCACCTCGGGACCCACCAGGAGCCCGACGATGCCGGGTCCGTGCGGAATGGCGTCGACCTGTTCCAGCCGCACCTCGGCCTGCGGCAGTGCGTCGCCGAGCGCGGTGCGGACCGCCTCCGGGTCGGCGAAGGGGTCCGCCAGCGCGATGCGGGCCGGGGCGCCCCCGTTGCGTTCCGTGCTCATATGCCCTCCTGACGGGCGGCTGCGTTCCGATCGTGCATCAAAGGACCTTCTTCGGCTGTGTCTGCTGTGTTGCCGCTCGCAGCGCCTCAGTCCGAGTAGTCCGGGGCGATTCGCCGCACCAGGCGCAGCAGGGCGGACCAGGCGAGGTCCAGAGCCAGCTCGTCGTGGAAGTCGGAGACGTCCTCCGCGTTCAGCTGCTGGGCGGTGTACTCGGCGATCTCGGGCGAGGGCATGGTCAGGGGCGCTCCGGTGGCCTGTGCGGTGGTCTGGATCTCGCAGGCCCTCTCCAGGTAGTACATGCGCAGGAAGGCCTGGGCGGGCGTCTCGCCGACGGTGAGCAGGCCGTGGTTGCGCAGGATCATCACCGGATGGCCGCCGAGGTCCTCGACCAGGCGCTTCTGCTCGTCGAGGTTGAGGGCGACACCCTCGTACTCGTGGTAGCCCACCCGGTTGTAGAACTCCATGTTCATCTGGTTGAGCGGCAGCAGCCCGTCGCGCTGGGCGGCGACCGCGCAGCCTGCCTTGGTGTGGGTGTGCAGCACGCAGTGGGCGTCCGGCCTCGCCGCGTGGATCGCGCTGTGGATCACGAAGCCGGCCGGGTTGACGGGGTACGGCGTGTCCTCGACGGGGTTGCCGGCCAGGTCGATCTTCACCAGGTTCGAGGCGGTGATCTCCTCGAAGAGCAGCCCGTAGGGGTTGATCAGGAAGTGCTGCTCGGGGCCGGGCAGCCGCACCGAGATATGGGTGAAGATCAGGTCCGTCATCCGGAAGTGGGCGACCAGGCGGTACACGGCTGCCAGCTCGCGGCGCAGCCGGAGCTCCTCGGCGGCGTGGTCGGGGGTCGGCATGGCCGGCGCGAGCGGGGTCGACGCACTGGACATGGAGATGGCTCCTTTCGGGGGATTTCGGGGGTGGGGGAACTCAGACGGCTGCGGGCGTCGTGGCCTGATCCGACGCGGCCGGGTCCGACGCGGCCGCCTCCGGGCTCTCGCCGGCCAGGCGCCGGTGCCAGGACGCCAGCACGCTGCCGTCGGTCGCCTTGGTGAGGAGGCTGACCGCGGTGTACGCGACCAGGCTCACGGCCAGGCCGTAGTAGATCGGCTCGTTGGCGAGTACGCCCTTGGTCATCATCATCACGATCACCGTCAGGCCGCCTCCGAGCATGGCGGCGAGCGCCCCCTGGAAGTTGCCACGCCTCCAGATCAGGGCACCGAGGATGGGCACCAGGAGCCCGCCGACCAACAGGTTGTAGGCCACGGTGAGGGCGGCGATCACGTCGTCCAGAGCGCAGGCGATGGCGATCGAGATCACGCCGAGGATGACGATGGCCAGGCGGTTGGAGCGGACCTCGTCGTGGTCGTCGGCGACGGCCTTCGGGGCGGAGCGGCGCATGAGGGACCTCAGCCGGCCCCCTATGTCGTTGTTGGCGACGGTGGCGGAGGCGATGAGCGCGCCGCTGGCGGTGGACATCATCGCGGACAGCGCGGCAGCCAGGACGAGGCCTCTGACACCGGTGGGCAGAGCCTGCTTGACGATGGTCGCGAACGCGCTGTCCGCGCTGGCCAGATTGGGGTAGATCGCCTTGGTCGCCATGCCGATGACCGCCCCGGCCGCCGCGTAGAACAGGCAGTACACGCCGGCGACCGTGCCTCCGTACGAGGCGACCTTGTCGCTGCGGGCGGTGAACACCCGCTGCCAGATGTCCTGGCCGATCAGCATCCCGAAGGTGTAGATCAGGACGTAGGTGAAGATGGTCTCGCCGCCGATGGACATCGGCGAGAGGTAGCCGGACGGCAGCTTGTCCGCCATTTCCGCGAAGCCGCCCGCCTTCACCACGGCGATGGGCAGCAGCAGGAGGAGCACGCCGATGCTCTTGACGACGAACTGCACCATGTCGGTGAGGGTGATGGACCACATGCCGCCCAGGGCGGAGTAGCCGACGACGATCGAGCCGCCGATGACCACCGCGGCCCAGCGCGGTACGTCGAAGAGCACGTCGAAGACGCTGGCGTAGGCGATGGTGGAGGTGACCGCGAGCATCAGGGTGTAGACCCACATCACCACGCCGGAGATGATGCTCGCCGCGTCCCCGTAGCGCAGTGACAGCATCTCGGCGACGGTGTAGACGCGCAGCCGCGCGATCCTGGCGGAGAAGGCGATGCTCAGGGCGAGCAGGCCGATGCCGATCGCGATGACCATCCACGCCCCGGAGATGCCGTAGGTGTAGCCGAGACGCACCCCGCCGATGGTGGAGGCGCCGCCGAGGACGACGGCGGCCATGGTGCCGGTGTACATCAGGGGGCCGAGCCGGCGGCCGGCGACCAGGAAGTCGCTCTTGGAGGCGGCGCGCCTCTTGCCCCACCAACCGACTCCTACGATGCCTAGCAGGTACCCGATCATCACTGTGTAGTCGATGGCCATGGAGTCCTCCGGTCAGGTATGGGCCGTGGCGCGGGACGGCGGGGCCGCGGCTCACTGGTAAGAAGGCGGGCATGACAGCGTCGTCGCTGTTCAGGGGGGTGGCGGGGCGCCCGTTCGAGGACGGACCTGCCGCGGGATCAGGCGCTTCGGTCGCCTGCCCTCCGCTTCGCAGGAGCGTATCCGCGCACCACCCAGGAAATAAGTGCAGAATTCATCCATCATCCACTCACCCAATGGATGAATCCGCACCCGTGAAGGAGCCCGCCGTGATACCAGCCGACCCGCCGAGGGGTCCCTGGCACACACCGGCCCCGGGGACGCCGACCGTTCCGCTCAGCGCTCTGCTCGCCGACCCCGATCTCGGGCTGAAGCGCATCGCGGGACCGGACGAGGACCGTTTCGTCGAACAGGTGGGAACCACCGAGCTGGCGGACCCCACGCCCTACCTGATCGGCGGCGAACTGCTCCTCACCGCCGGATCGCTCCTGCCCCGGACCCCCGAGGGCATCGACGACTACGTCCGCCGGGTCGTCGAAGCGGGTACGGTCGCGCTGGGCTTCGGCATCGTCCCGGTCTACGAGGAAGTCCCGCCGGACCTGATAGCCGCCTGCGACCGGCACGACCTGCCGCTGCTGCTGGTTCCGAAGGACGTCCCCTTCGTCGCGGTGGCCCGCGCCACCCACTCCGCGATGGCGGAGGCGCGCACCCATGATCTGCGCCTGGTCTCCGAGGCTCAGTCCGCACTCGCGTCCGCCGCCGCCCGCCCGGATGCCCTCGCGGCCGTGCTGCGCCAGCTCTCCGTCCACCTCGGCGTCTGGGCGGTGCTGCTCGACGGCAACGGCGCCGAACTTCTGGCGGCCGGTACGCGGCCCGCCGCCCAGGTCACGCGGCAGTTGTGTGAGCTGGCCGCGCGCACCGCGGCCCGGCAGCCCTCCGCGCCGCATGACCGCACGCCGGGGCCGGGGTCCCGGCCGCCCACGGCGGCCGCCCAGCACCACGCGGGGATCCACCTGACCGTCCACACCGTCCCCGGCGGTGACACGGCCGGGCCCCTGGCCCTCGGCCTGGTCGCCGCCTCCCGGCCCACCCCGGTGCACCGGTCCGTGACCGGCACGGCGATCGTGCTGCTCTCCCTGCTCACCAACCCCCGGCACGCGCTGGGCGGCGACACCCGCACCGCCGGCGCCGTGGTGAGGCTGCTGCTCGGCGGCGCCCCCGCCGAGATCGCGCCCATGCTGCTGCCCGCCGACGCCCCGGACGACGCCGCCTGGACCGTGGTGCACGGCCGGCCCGCCCGGTCGGCACGCGGCCCCGGCGCACAGCCCGGCGGCGACCCGGTCCACCTGGCGGCACTGGGCACCGCACTGGGCACCCCGTATCTCGACCTGGCCGGCCCGGTGCTGCGCGCCCTCATCCCCTGGTCGGCCCGTGCCCAGCCCACAGAACCCGCCGACGCCGCCCGGCTCGGCTGGCACCTGGGCTTCAGCGCCCCGGTGGGAACAGCCGATCTTCCCGTCGCCGACACCCAGGCCGAGCGGGCGCTGCGCCGCGCCGTGGCCTCCGGCCTGCCGACGGTGCATCACCGCACCGTGGAACAGAGCGTGCACAGCATCGTCGCACCCCGCGAGGCGAAGGCACTCGCCCGCGCACGCTTCGCGCCGCTCGACCGCGCCCCGGCGCCAGGGCCCGCCGTCCTCATGGAAACGCTGCGCACCTGGCTGTCCCAGTACGGCAGCTGGGACCGCACCGCCGCGGCGCTGGGGCTCCACCGCAATACGGTGCGTCAACGCATCAGCCGAATCTCGGAGTTGCTCGACGTCGACCTCCAGGACCCCGAAGTCCGCATGGAGCTCTGGTTCGCCCTCCACTGGTTGCCGGGCGAACGCTCCTCCCTGGATGACGGCCAGGGCTGAGGGCCTGGTCATCCGGTCCCCGGCCGCGCGCCGCGGGGCCGTCAGCCGCCCGCGCCCAGCACCACCACATCGCCCGCGTCGAACGCGACGCCGACCCGCTCCCCCTCACCGGGCGCGTCCCGCAGCGCGCACGCCGCCTCCAGGCGCGGCGCGCCCCCGGGCTGGAGGACGAGCGCCACGCGGTCGCCGCGGAAGGTGCGCGCGGTCACCGTGCAGGGCAGCCCCTGCTCCGGCGAGGTGAGCCGCACCCCGGCCGGGCGGACCAGCAGCCGGCACGGCCCCGGCGGGGTGCCGTCCGGGACGGGCAGCTTGCCCCAGCGGGTGTCGGCGCTCTCGCCGTTCACGACGGCCTCGACCACATTGTCGAAGCCGAGGAAACGGGCGACGAACTCGTCGGCGGGCCGCTGCCACACCTCCAGCGGGGTGCCGGTCTGCGCGATGCGCCCGCCGTCCATCACCACCACCCGGTCCGCGAGCGCGAAGGCCTCCCCCTGGTCGTGGGTGACCGCGAGCACCGTCGTGCCCAGCTCGCCGAAGAGCTGGCGCAGTTCGACCACCAGCCGCTCCCGCAGCCCCCGGTCGAGCTGCCCCAGCGGCTCGTCCAGCATCAGCACCGTGGGCCGTGGGGCCAGGGCGCGGGCCAGTGCGACCCGCTGCTGCTCGCCGCCGGACAGCGAGGCGACCGCGCGCCGCTGCGCGCCCGGCAGGCCGACCAGCTCCAGCAGCTCGGCGACCCGGCGCTCCGCCTCGGCGCGCGCCACCTTGCGCATCCGCAGCCCGAAGGCGACGTTGCCGCCCACGTCGCGCTGCGGGAAGAGCTGGTGGTCCTGGAACATCAGGCCCACGCCGCGCCGGTGGGTGGGCACCCCCGACTGGTCCCGGCCGGCCAACCACACCCGGCCGGTGTGGGCCCGCTCCAAACCCGCGACCACGCGCAGCAGCGTGGACTTGCCGCCGCCGCTCGGCCCCAGCACCGACACCGTCTCGTGCTCGGCGACCTCCAGGTCCACGGCATCGAGCGCCGTGCGCTCGCCGTAGCGGACCGTCACCTCGTCCAGTCGCAGCAGCGTCATCAGAACTCCCCCGAACGGTCGGTGCGAATCCGCTCCAGGAGCAGCAGGGAGCCCGCGCACACCAGCATCAGAACCGTGCTCAGGGCCATGGCCTGGCCGTAGTTGAGCTGCCCGGCCCGGCCGAGGAAGCGGGCGACGGCCACCGGGAGGGTCGGGGAGTCGGGCCGCGCGATGAACACCGTCGCCCCGAACTCCCCGAGCGAGACGGCGAACGCGAACCCCGCCGCGACCCCGAGGGCCCGCGCGACCAGCGGCAGATCCACCTCCCGCCAGGCCCGCAGCGGGGACGCGCCGAGCACGGCCGCCGCCTCCCGCAGCCGGTGGTCCACCGCGCGCAGCACGGGCAGCATGGTCCGTACGACGAAGGGCACGCCCACCAGGGCCTGGGCGAGCGGTACGAGGATCCATGAGGCGCGCAGGTCCAGCGGGGGCTCGTCAAGGGCGATGAGGAAGCCGAAGCCGACGGTGACGGCGGAGGTGCCGAGCGGCAGCATCAGCAGCGCGTCGAAGCCCCGCACCAGCCGCCCCGCACCCCTGATGACCCTCGGTTCGCCTCCGGGCGCTCGGGTCCGGTATCGACGCTCCTCGACACTGCGCTCGCTCGTTCCTCGCTCGCTTGGTCTCGTCGCTTTCGACACCGGCGCGCCCTTTGGCTCACTCGGGATGGTCAGCGCGGCCGCCGCCAAACCGCCCACCACGACCGCGAAGACGGTCGCCACGGCGGCGTAGCGCAGGGAGTTCCAGACGGCGTCCATAGGGGCGACGAAAAACGTCCCGCCGCTGTCCGCCGCGGACTGGAGTGCGCGGTAGTAGTCGAGTCCGTAGCCGCCGGGGGCGTCCAGGGACCGCTCGACCAGGACTCCGAGCGGCAGCAGGATCAGCAGCGCCACGACGGCGAGCACGCCCCACAGCAGCGCCCATTGGGCCGCGCCCTGGGGGCGGCGCGCGGTCTGTTCGGGGTCGACCAGCTTCAGTGCGCCCTCGCGGCGCCGTACGGTCCACGCGTGCAGGGCCAGGACGGCGGCCACCGCCGCGAACTGGACCAGGGTCAGCACGGCGGCCGTCGGCAGGTCGAGCAGCTGGGCGGTCTCCCGGTAGATCGCGACCTCCAAGGTGGCGTACCGGGGGCCGCCGAGGATCTGGACGACGCCGAAGGAGGTGAAGGTGAACAGGAAGACCATCAGGGCGGCGGCCGCCACGGCGGGCGCCAGCGCGGGCAGTGTCACCCGCCGCCACGCCGCCAGGCGGCTCGCGCCGAGCACCCGCGCGGCCTCCTCCTGGCGCGGGTCGAGCTGCGCCCACAGCCCGCCGACGGTCCGTACCACCACCGCGTAGTTGAAGAAGACATGCGCGAGGAGGATCGCCCAGACGGTGGTGTCCAGGCGCACCCCCCACAGGCTGTCCAGCAGCCCGCCCTGGCCGAGCAGGGCCAGGAACGCGGAGCCCGCGACGACGGTCGGCAGCACGAAGGGGACGGTCACCACGGCGCGCAGCAGCCGCTTGCCGGGGAAGGCGAAGCGGGCGAAGACATACGCGCCGGGCAGCGCGACCGCCAGCGTCAGTGCGGTGGAGGCGGCCGCCTGCCAGCCGGTGAACCACAGGATGTCCAGGACCGCCGGATCGGTGAGCACCTCGCCGAACCGGCCCAGTCGCCACTGGCCGTCGACGCGCAGCCCGCGGGCGACGATGGCGGCCACCGGGTAGATGAAGAACAGCGCGAAGAACGCGGCGGGCACGGCCATCAGAGCCAGCCGCAGCGCCGTCCCGCGGAGGTTCGAGCGCCGCGGCCCGGGGCGCGCGCCGGGCTCCCCCGGTGTCTTGGCGGGAGGCTCGGGCCGCTTTACAGGACGAGCGAGGACCATGCCTTGACCCACTGGTCACGGTTCTTGGCGATCTTCTGCGGGGCCAGGGTGGCCGAGTCGGCGATCTTCGCGCCGTACTGCGTGAACAGCTCGGGCAGCTTGGCGTCCTCACGGGCCGGGTTCACGTACATGTTGAGCGGCACGTCCTCCTGGAACGTCTTGCTCAGCAGGAAGTCCAGCAGTGCCTTGCCGCCCTTGGTGTTGGACGCGCCCTTCAGCAGGCCCGCGAATTCCACCTGGCGGAAGCAGGTTCCCGTCGCGACCCCTGTAGGTGCCTGCGCGGGACGCGGCTTGGCGTCGACGACCTCGGCGGGCGGGCTGGAGGCGTACGAGACGACCAGCGGCCGGTCGCCCTTGGCGCCGCCCGCCGAGCCGGAGAACCGGTCGTAGTACGCCTGCTCCCAGCCGTCGACGACCTCGACGCCGTTGGCCCTGAGCTTCTTCCAGTAGTCCTGCCAGCCGTCGTCGCCGTACCGGGCGGCGGTGCCCAGCAGGAAGGCGAGCCCGGGAGAGGAGGTGGCCGCGTTCTCGGTGACCAGGAGGTTCTTGTACGCGGGCTTGGTCAGGTCGTCGAGGGTCTTCGGCGGGGCCAGCTTCTTGTCGGCGAAGTACTTGCGGTCGTAGTTGACGCAGATGTCGCCGAAGTCGACCGGGGTG
Organism: Streptomyces sp. NPDC097640; assembly: GCF_040302705.1. Taxonomy (NCBI): domain Bacteria; kingdom Bacillati; phylum Actinomycetota; class Actinomycetes; order Kitasatosporales; family Streptomycetaceae; genus Streptomyces; species Streptomyces sp. NPDC097640. The sequence goes on along the minus strand of NZ_JBEOSB010000030.1, from coordinate 77,519 downwards.
ACGCGGTGCGAGGCCTGGTCGAGCTGGAGGGCGGCCGGGACCTTGTCCAGGCCCTTGGCCCGGTAGGGGGTGAACAGGTCGTTGTCGAGCGCGCGGGAGAGCAGGGTGTTGTCGACGCCGAAGAAGACGTCGCCCTGAGGGTGCGACTTGGACAGGATCGCCTGGTTGACCGCCGCCCCCGCGTCGCCGCCGGCCTGCACCCGCACCTTGTAGCCGGTCTGCCGGGTGAACTCCTTGAGCACGGCCTTCGACGCGGCGAACGAGTCGTGCGAGACCAGCGTCACGGTCTTGGAGCCGGAGCCGCCGGAGGAGCCGGAGGAGTCCTCGCCGCAGGCGACGAGGGTGGTGAGGCCGAGCGAGCCGAAGAGGGCGGCGACGACGGCATGCCGAAGACGGCGGTTCATATGAGGCTGACTCCCTACGCCGGTATGACCCGGATCAGGTCCGAGGGTCTGCGGCCGAGCCGCACTCTCAGCGCTGTTCGCGCTCCCCTGTCGGAATGTTCACTTGTACGAGATGCCGCGTGTGTGCACGCGGTGATGCCAGGGCACCGTATCAGCAGCGCCTCAGCGCTCGGCCGCCGCCAGCTGTCCGCACGCCCCGTCGATCTCCTGCCCCCGGGTGTCCCGCACGGTCACGGGCACGCCGTGTGCCTCCAGGGCGGCCACGAACGCCTTCTCGTCCTCGGGCCGGGACGCGGTCCACTTGGAGCCTGGCGTGGGGTTGAGCGGGATCAGGTTGACGTGCACCCGGCGGCCCTTGAGCAGCCGGCCCAGCAGGTCGGCCCGCCATGCCTGGTCGTTGATGTCCCTGATCAGGGCGTACTCGATGGAGACGCGGCGGCCCGACTTCTCCGCGTACTCCCACGCCGCGTCCAGGACCTCGCGGACCTTCCAGCGGGTGTTGACCGGGACGAGGGTGTCGCGCAGCTCGTCGTCGGGCGCGTGCAGCGACACCGCGAGACGGCACTTGAAGCCCTCGTCGGCGAAGCGCAGCATCGCCGGGACCAGCCCCACGGTCGAGACGGTGATGCCGCGCTGGGACAGCCCGAGGCCGTCCGGCTCCGGGTCGGTCAGCCTGCGGATGGCGCCGACGACGCGGTTGTAGTTGGCGAGCGGCTCGCCCATGCCCATGAAGACGATGTTGGACAGCCGCGCGGGCCCGCCCGGGATCTCCCCGTCCCGCAGCGCCCGCATCCCGTCGACGATCTGGTGCACGATCTCGGCGGTGGACAGATTGCGGTCCAGGCCCGCCTGGCCGGTGGCGCAGAAGGGGCAGTTCATGCCGCAGCCCGCCTGGGAGCTGATGCACATGGTGACCCGGTCCGGGTAGCGCATCAGCACGGACTCCACGAGCGTGCCGTCGAAGAGCCGCCACAAGGTCTTGCGGGTGGTGTCGTCGTCACAGCTGATGTGGCGCACCACGCTCATCAGGTCCGGCAGCAGTTCGGCCGCCAGCTTCTCGCGCGCGGCGGCCGGGATGTCGGTCCACTGGGCCGGGTCGTGGGTGTAGCGGGCGAAGTAGTGGCGCGAAACCTGGCCGGCGCGGAAGGGCTTCTCGCCGAGGGCGGCGACGGCCTCGCGGCGCTCGGCGGGCGTGAGGTCGGCGAGATGCCGCGGGGGCCTCTTGGCTCCGCGCGGCGCGACAAAGGTGAGTTCTCCGGGCTTGGGCATGGTCTCACCAGTGTCGCAGACGTGCGTACGGCCTCGCGCCACACGTGGTGCGAGGCCGTACGGACGGGGTGACGGGCCGGTCAGCCGCCGCCCACGAAGATCACCATCAGCAGCCAGACCACGGGGGCGGTGGGCAGCAGGGAGTCCAGCCGGTCCATGATCCCGCCGTGCCCCGGCAGCAGCTTGCCCATGTCCTTGATGCCCAGGTCACGCTTGATCATGGACTCGCCGAGGTCGCCGAGGGTCGCGCTGACCGCGACGGCGAGCCCGAGCAGCAGCCCCTGCCACCACGCGCCGCCCTTGATCAGGTACTGCATGGACAGCGCGCCCGCGACCATCGCGAAGGCGATCGCGCCGAGCAGTCCCTCGCGGGTCTTGCCGGGGCTGATGCGCGGTGCGAGCTTGTGGCGGCCGAAGCGCCAGCCGACCGCGTACGCGCCGGTGTCGCTGACCACGGTCAGCAGCAGGAAGACCAGCACCCGCCGCGGCCCGTCGTCGGCCGCGAGCATGAGGGCGACGAAGGTGGCCAGGAACGGGACGTAGAAGGCCGCGAAGACGCCGGCGGTGACGTCCCTGAGGTAGTTCTCGGGCGGCTCGGTCATCCGCCATACGAGCACGGCCAGGGCGGTCAGCGACACGGCCACCCACGCGCCCTCCGCGCCGCGCACATAACCGGCGACCACCATGGCGACGCCGCCCACGGCGAGCGGCACCAGCGGGACGCGGATGTCCTTGCGCTCGGCCAGCCGCGAGGTCAGCTCCCACAGGCCGATGACCACCGCGACCGCCAGGACGCCGACGAACACCGGCTTGTAGATGAACAGCGAGGCGACGACCAGTACGCCGAGGCCGACGCCCACCCCTATCGCGGCGGGCAGATTGCGGCCCGCGCTCTTCTTGGCGCTCCCCGTGCCGCCGGGCTGGGCGGCGTCCGACGGCGGGGTGCCGGGGCCGTCCGGGGGCGTGGGCGGGGGCGCGGCGGGGGGCCGCGGCCCGCGCTCCGGCTCCCGGTCGTCGCGGAACAGGGGACCGCTCAGCCGAGCGGCCCCCCGATCACGGTCGGCGGCATCCCGAGGGTCTCCGCCTGCGTGGGGCACGGTGGGCATGGGCCGAGTCTGCGCCGCCTCGCCCACGTCGTGCGCGGGACCCGCCGGGACCGGGCGCACCTCGCCGCGAGGCGAGGGAGAGGGCCCCTGGTCGGCCGGTCCCCAGAGGCGGGGGCTCGGCGGAGCCCCCCAGGATGAGTCGTTCATCAGACCTCGAGGAGCTCGGCTTCCTTGTGCTTGAGCAGCTCGTCCACCTGCGCGACATACTTCGCGGTGGTGTCGTCGAGCTCCTTCTCGGCGCGGCGGCCCTCGTCCTCGCCGACCTCGCCGTCCTTGATGAGCTTGTCGATGGACTCCTTGGCCTTGCGGCGGACGCTGCGGATCGAGATCTTCGCGTCCTCCCCCTTGCCCTTGGCGACCTTGATGAACTCCTTGCGGCGCTGCTCGGTGAGCTCGGGGAACACCACTCGGATGATGTTGCCGTCATTGCTCGGGTTGACGCCCAGATCGGAGTCGCGGATCGCCTGCTCGATGTTGCGCAGCGCGCTCTTGTCGAACGGTGTCACCACGGCCATGCGCGGCTCTGGCACCGAGAACGACGCCAGCTGGTTGATCGGCGTCATCGCCCCGTAGTAGTCCGCCACGATCTTGTTGAACATCGCCGGGTGCGCACGCCCGGTGCGGATCGCGGCGAAGTCCTCCTTGGCGACCACAACGGCCTTCTCCATCTTCTCCTCGGCCTCGAGGAGGATCTCTTCGATCACCACTTGCTCCTGGTGTTATCAGTAAGCAGAGCCTCGCCCCTGCGTGCGTCTTCTCCTGCACGGTGTCCGACCGGCAGGCCGTTGTCCATCCCCCGTATGAGCCGTCAGGCCCGGGAGCCCTGGTCGCTCACGAGCGTGCCGATCTTCTCACCCTTCACCGCACGCGCGATGTTTCCTTCGGCGAGAAGCTCGAAGACGAGGATCGGCAGTTTGTTGTCGCGGCAGAGCGTGATGGCGGTGGCGTCGGCGACCTTGAGGTCGCGGGTGATCACCTCGCCGTACTCCAGGGCGTCGAACTTCACCGCGTCCGGGTTCCGGGCGGGGTCGGAGTCGTACACCCCGTCCACCCCGTTCTTACCCATGAGCAGGGCCTCGGCGTGGATCTCCAGGGCGCGCTGGGCCGCGGTGGTGTCCGTGGAGAAGTACGGCATGCCCATGCCCGCGCCGAAGATGACCACGCGCCCCTTCTCCAGATGGCGCACCGCGCGCAGCGGAATGTACGGCTCCGCGACCTGGCCCATGGTGATGGCGGTCTGGACGCGGGAGTCGATGCCCTCCTTCTCCAGGAAGTCCTGGAGGGCGAGGCAGTTCATGACCGTGCCGAGCATGCCCATGTAGTCCGAGCGGGCCCGGTCCATGCCCCGCTGCTGGAGTTCGGCGCCGCGGAAGAAGTTGCCGCCACCGATGACGATGGCGATCTCCGCGCCGTCCCGGACGACCGCGGCGACCTCGCGGGCGATGGCGTGCACGACGTCCGGGTCGACCCCGAGTCCCCCGCCCCCGGCGAACGCCTCGCCGGAGAGCTTCAGCAGGAACCGACGGCGTTTGACCCTGCCCTGAGCGTTCTTCTCGTCGGCGGCCTGTCCGGCGCCCGCGCCCTGATTCATTGGAGATCTCCTCGTGCACATACGAAGAAGGCCACTGCCGGACGGGTCCTTGTTCGACCTCTGCGGCAATGGCCTCCTCGTCACATCTGCGGCCGACCGGTTGACGGTTGGCTGCCTACGACCCTATCGGGGTCGCCGGTCATTCGCTGCTCGGCTCGGACGCCGACGCTCAGACGCCTACGCGGAAGCGCGCGAAGCCCTTGAGCGTGACACCGGCCTCGTCCAGGATCTTCTGGACGGTCTTCTTGTTGTCCTTGGCGAACGGCTGGTCCACCAGGACGTTCTCCTTGAAGAAGCCGGTGACGCGACCCTCGACGATCTTCGGCAGGGCGGCCTCGGGCTTGCCCTCCTCGCGGGCGGTGGCCTCGGCCACGCGGCGCTCGTTCTCGACGGCCTCGGCCGAGATCTCGTCACGGCTCAGGAACTTCGGCGCGAACGCGGCGATGTGCTGCGCGATGTCCTTGGCGACCGTGGCGTCTTCCTTGTCCAGCTCCACCAGCACGCCGACCTGCGGCGGCAGGTCCGGCATGGTGCGGTGCATGTACGCGGCGACGTAACCGCCGGAGAGCTGCGCGAAGCGGTCCAGGACGATCTTCTCGCCGAGCGTCGCGTTGGCCTCGTCGACGTACGCCTGGACGGTCTTGCCGGGCTCGATCTCGGAGGCGAGCAGGGCCTCCAGGTCGGCCGGGGAGGTCTTGGCGACGTGGGCGGCGATGGCGTTGGCGGCGGCGATGAACTTGTCGCCCTTGGCGACGAAGTCGGTCTCGCACTTCAGCTCGACCAGCACACCGGAGGAGTTGTCGTCCGCGATGAGGGAGACGACGGCGCCGTTCTCGGCACTGCGGCCCTCGCGCTTGGCCACGCCCTTCTGGCCCTTGACGCGCAGGACCTCGACGGCCTTGTCGACGCTGCCGTCGGCCTCGTCCAGCGCCTTCTTGCAGTCCATCATGCCGGCGCCGGTGAGCTCACGGAGCTTCTTGACGTCAGCGGCGGTGAAGTTCGCCATGATCTGTGAATCTCTTCTCGAAAGTCGAAAGCTCTACGGGGGAACGGCGGGGGTGGTGCCCAGGCACCCTCCCCCGCCGTCACACGTGGTCCGAGTGATCAGGCCTGCTCGGCGTCCGCGGCCGGGGCCTCGGCGGGCTGCTCGGCCGGCGCCTCGGCGGGCTGCTCAGCCTGAGCCTCGGCCGGCTGCTCGGCCTCGGCGGGCTTGGCCGCCTCGGGCTCGTCGGCCTTCTTCTCACCCTCGAGCAGGTCGCGCTCCCACTCGGCGAGCGGCTCACCGGCGGCCTTGTCGGCCTTCTGGTCACCGGTGGCGACACCGGAACGGGCGATGAGGCCCTCGGCGACCGCGTCGGCGATCACGCGGGTGAGCAGGGTGACCGAGCGGATCGCGTCGTCGTTGCCCGGGATCTTGTAGTCGACCTCGTCCGGGTCGCAGTTGGTGTCGAGGATCGCGACGACCGGGATGCGGAGCTTGCGCGCCTCGCCGACGGCGATGTGCTCCTTCTTGGTGTCGACGATCCAGACGGCGCTCGGCACCTTCTGCATCTCGCGGATACCGCCGAGGGTCTTCTCCAGCTTGGCCTTCTCGCGCGAGAGGACCAGGAGCTCCTTCTTGGTGAGGCCGGAGGCGGCCACATCCTCGAAGTCGATCTGCTCGAGCTCCTTGAGGCGCTGAAGGCGCTTGTAGACGGTCGAGAAGTTGGTGAGCATGCCGCCCAGCCAGCGCTGGTTGACGTACGGCATGCCGACGCGGGTCGCCTGCTCGGCGATCGCCTCCTGCGCCTGCTTCTTCGTGCCGACGAACATGATGGAACCGCCGTGGGCGACGGTCTCCTTGACGAACTCGTAGGCGCGGTCGATGTACGACAGCGACTGGAGCAGGTCAATGATGTAGATGCCGTTGCGCTCGGTGAAGATGAAACGCTTCATCTTCGGGTTCCAGCGGCGGGTCTGGTGCCCGAAGTGGACGCCGCTCTCCAGCAGCTCCCGCATCGTGACGACGGCCATGGCCGTACTCCTTGAAGTGCTCGGTTCCACGGCGGCCGGGCGGCCGCCGCGCCTGACGCCCCGGCGCGTCTGCCACGGGCGGCGCCCTTGCGGAGGGCTCGACCGAGGACCGAGGGACGCGGCCGCCGTGCTGTCCGAGGGGACCGATGCGTGGATCGATGCCGATCGGAGTGCCGGTGGCGGGGCGTGCGAAGTCGATCCGGTGACCCGGATCGCCACAAGAAGTGTACGGGACCCGTGCGGTGCCGGGTGACGGCGATATCCACAACCCGTGAGTAGTCCCCAGATCGTGTCCATGATCCACACGAATCGGGCGACCGCGTCACCGTGTTCCCATGCGACCGCACACCGCAGCCCCAGTCCCCTGTCCGCCCCCGCCGACCTCGCGGCTGACCTCGCTGTTCGTGGTCCTGTCCGGCCTGATCGCGCTGCTGCTGCCCTGGCCCGCGGCGACGGCGGCGGGGCCTGCCGGGGCCGGGGCGCCGGCTGGGGCGTCCGCCGGGGCCGCGCCGGGCCGTGACGGGCGGGTCTGGCCGGTGGAGTCCGAGGCGGGCGCGGGCAGACCGACGGTGCTGCGGGGCTGGGAGCCGCCGCCCGCTCCCTGGGCGGCGGGCCACCGCGGGGTGGATCTGGCGGCCCGCACCGGCCGGCCGGTGCGGGCGGTGGCCGCGGGCCGGGTGTCCTTCGCAGGGCCGGTCGCGGGGCGCGGGGTGCTCGCCATCGAGCTGCCGGGCACCGGCCGCCCGCCGCTGCGCACGACATACGAGCCGGTGCGGGCGGTGGTGACCGAGGGCGAGCGGGTGCGGGCCGGACAGGTGGTGGGCGTCCTGGGAGCGGGCCCCTTCCACTGCCCGTCCGGCTGTCTGCACTGGGGGCTGCGCCGCGGGGACCGCTATCTGGACCCGCTGTCCCTGCTCGACCCGTCGATGCGCGGCCACGGCCCCTCGCGGCTGCTGCCGGTCATCGGAGTACCGGAGGGAGCGCCGGGCGGGGCGGGATCGCCGGAGGGATCCGGACCTCGGGAACGAGCGGGCGTCACCGCCGCGCCGCGCACGGCCGGCGACCGCGCGCCCCTCGCCCGGACCGCGGGGGCCGCGGGCCCCTTCCACCGCTCGCCCGGTCCCAGGGAGCTGGCCCCGTCCGCCGCGCTGGCCGCCGCGGCGGCCTGGGCCGGTGCGCGCCTGCGCCGCGCGGCGCAGGCGCGCGCCGCGCGGCGCCCGGCGCGGGCCGGGTGGTGTCCGTCAGGGGCACACCCCGCGCAGGGCCATGGCGACGGCGGCCTCCGTGACCTGCCCGGGGTCCTCGGCGGCGCCCAGCTCGATCCGGCGGACCGCGGCGTCCACGACGCCTTGCAGCAGCACCGCGGTCAGCCGCGGCTGCTCATGGCCGAGCTCGCCGAGAGCCTGGACGACCATGGCGATCAGCCCGCCGTGCGCGGCCCGGATCTTCTCGCGGGCGCCCGCGTCCAGCTCCCCGGCCGAGATCGCCACGACCGCCCGGTGGCGGCGGTCGCCGACCAGCGCCAGCTGCTGTCGCACATAGGCCTCGATCTTCGCCTCGGGCGAGTCGGCGCGCTCCATGGCCGCCTCGACCTCGGCGGCCCAGACCGGGAAGTCCACCGCGCACAGCTCCTCGACCACGGCCGCGCGGGAGCGGAAGTACTCATAGACGGAGGACCGCGCGAGGCCCGTGCGCTCGGCGAGGGCGGGGAAGGTCAAGGCTTCCGTACCGCCCTCGGACAGCAGGGTGCGGGCGGCGTCCAACAGGGCGCCGCGCTGCATCGTCCGGTGCTCGGCCACGGAGGCCGCTCGAATCCTGGGCACGTTCCCACTTTACGGAAGGCGCCGTGGTGGGAGCGATAGAGGCGGGACGATTCAGCGCCCGACCTCGGCGAGCTTGGCCCTCAGCTGGAGCACGGATTTGGTGTGGATCTGGCTGACCCGGCTCTCGGTGACCCCGAGGACCTGCCCGATCTCGGCCAGGGTGAGCCCCTCGTAGTAGTAGAGGGTGACCACGGTCTTCTCCCGCTCGGGGAGCGTGTTGATGGCGCGGGCGAGCAGCCGGCGCAGCTCGCGGTCCTCGGCCACCTCCACGGGGTTGTCGGCGGCGGTGTCCTCCAGGGTGTCCATGAGGCTGAGCCGCTCACCGCCCTCCCCGCTGACATGCAGCAGCTCTTCGAGGGCGACCACATTGGCCAGCGACAACTGGCTGAAGACCCCGTGCAGTTCCTCGAGGCCGATGTCCATCTCGGCGGCCACCTCGGCCTCGGAGGGGGTGCGGCGCAGCGCCGCCTCCAGCGTGGCGTACGCCCGCTCGACCGCCCTGGCCTTCTGCCGCACCGAGCGCGGGATCCAGTCCAGCGCCCGCAGCTCGTCAATCATCGCGCCACGGATCCGGGTGATCGCGTAGGTCTCGAACTTGATGGCCCGCTCGGGTTCGAACTTCTCGATGGCGTCGATGAGTCCGAAGACGCCCGAGGAGACGAAGTCGGCCTGCTCGACATTGGACGGGAGCCCGACGCTGACCCGGCCCGCCACATACTTCACCAGCGGCGAGTAGTGGAGGATCAGCTGCTCCCGCAGCCGACCGTCGCCCGTGGACTTGTAGGACCGCCACAGCTCGTCGAGCGATGACGGGGCGGCGGGACGCACCGCGCCGCGGGCAGGGGCCGGCGCCGCGCGGTCAGACCCGGAGATGTGCTGGGGCATTCGTCGCCTTGTGCCGTTCTGCCATGACGTGGGTGAGGACGTGCGCTTCCGCCGGAAACCTAGTGAGCGTAGCGTGACTGAGCCATCGCGGTATGCGAAGGGGGTCGGCTCGACGGTGCGCGGATACGGTCATCGCCTCAACCCTTTCACCCGATTGCCCCAAATCTGAGGACCGCCTCGCCGTGTGCCGTCGTTCCGGCCGGTCGGCGGGGCCAACTCCCAACGGTCGCCATGACGTTCGACGAAACCCAGGGCGAGCAGCTCATACAGGCGGCTCAACGCCTCCTCGCAGCTCGTCCCGGACTCCCGGGCGACCTCGCGCCCGTCGCTGCCGCCCTGTGCCGACAACGCTTCCAGCACGCGAGCCGTCACGGGATCGAGCAGGTCCCGCTCCACCAGCGGCCCCCGCCGGGCGGGGGCGAGCTCCCCGATGCCGCCGATCAGCTCGGCCACTTCGTCGGCGTCGGTGACCAGAACGGCCTCCCCGCGCAGCAGTTCATGCACGCCCGCGGAGAGCCCGCTGGTGACCGGGCCCGGCACGCCCATGGTGTGGCGGCCGAGCTTCACCGCCCGGCGCGCGGTGACCAGGGACCCGCTGCGGTACTGCGCCTCGACGACGACCGTGCCGCGGGTGAGCGCGGCGATGACCCGGTTGCGGAGCACGAAGCGGCTGCGGGTCGGATGCGCGCCGGGCGGCAACTCCGCGAGCACCAGCCCCTGTTCCGCGATGCGCTCGATCAACTCGGCGTGGCCCCGGGGGTACGGGACATCCACGCCGGAGGCGAGCACGGCCACGGTCGCCCCGGCGGCGGCCAGCGCCCCGCGGTGCACCGCGCCGTCCACGCCATGGGCCGCGCCGGAGACCACCACCCAGCCACGCTCGGCGAGCCCGGCACCCAGGGTCGCCGCGACATGCGCGCCGTAGTCGCTGCATGCCCGGGCGCCCACCACGGCGACGGAGCGCAGCGCCCATATCCGCAGCGACGGCCGGCCGCGCACCCAGAGCCCGACCGGGCGGGCGTCTCCCAGGTCATCGAGCTGACCGGGCCACTCCAGGTCGCCGGGGCATACGAACCGCCCGCCGCGCGCGGCCACGGCGGCCAGGTCGGCGGCCGGATCGAGGCCCTCGGCCCGCAGCCGGCACCCGGCGACGCGCTGCTCGCTCGCCCCTGGCGGCGGCTTTCCGGCCCCGCACAGCGCCCGCCGCAGCGCCACCGGCCCCAGCTCGCGCAGCCAGCGCCCCACCGCCTCGTCCCCGGGCTCCACCAGCCGGGTGAGCGCCGCCCGCGCCAGGCGCTCCTCCTCCGACACGCCCCCGGCCCCGGCCTCGGCGCGGGACTCGGACTCGGGCCCGGCTTCGGCCTCGGCGCGGTCGCGGCCGGGCGCCGGTCCGGCGCCCTCGGCGCCCTCGGCGCCCTTCAGGGGGTTGGTCATCAGAACCCCGCCGCCCCGGCCGGGACGCCACGGCTGACGCCGGTGCGCAGCTGGAGCGCCTGCGCCACGTCCTCGGCCTCCGGCCGGTCGTGGCCCGCCAGGTCCGCGACGGTCCAGGCGACCCGCAGCACACGGTCGAGGCCGCGGGCGGTGAGCAGCCCGCGCTCCATGTCGCGCTCGGCCTCGCGAAGCGCCCCGGCCCGCGCATACCAGCGGGTGCGCAGCTCATGGCCCGGAACCTCGCTATTGGTGTGCCAGGGGGTGTCGGCGTAGCGCGCGGCGGCGCGCTCCCGCGCCTCGCGCACCCGGGCGGCGACGGTCGCGCTGCTCTCCCCGGCCACCGGCGCCCCGGTGAGCTCGGCCCGGCTGATCGCCTCGACCCGCACCCGCAGATCCACCCGGTCCAGCAGTGGCCCGGAGAGCCGCGCCTGATAGCGGCGGACCATCGCGGGCGAGCAGTCGCAGCCGTCGCCGGCGTACGAGTGGCGCCCACAGGGGCACGGGTTGGCGGCCAGCAGCAGCAGAAAGCGCGCGGGCATGCGCACCATGCCGCCCGAGCGGGCCACCACCACATGGCCCGACTCCAGGGGCTGCCGCAGCGCGTCCAGCACCCGGGCGCTGAATTCGGGCGCCTCGTCCAAAAAGAGCACGCCCCGGTGCGCGAGCGAGACCGCGCCCGGCCTCGGCAGCCCGTTTCCCCCGCCGACCAGGGCCGCCATGGTGGCCGAGTGGTGCGGCGCGCAGTACGGCGGGGCGGCCACCAGGGGCTGTCCGGGCGGGAGGATCCCGGCCACCGAGTGCACGGCGGTCACCTCCAGGGACTCGCGCCGGGTGAGCGGGGGCAGCAGCCCGGGGAGCCGCTCGGCGAGCATGGTCTTGCCCGCGCCGGGCGGACCGGCCAGAAACAGATGGTGGCTCCCGGCCGCGGAGATCTCCAGGGCCTTGCGGGCGGCCCGCTGCCCGGCGACCTCGGCCAGGTCGGGGCGGCGGTCGGCGGCCGCCCCGGCGCCGGCCACCACGCCGACGCCCAGGCCCGCGCCCGCCACACTCAGCCCGGCGAGCATCGGGTCGGGGCGGCCCTCCTCGGACAGCTCCTCCTCTTCGGGCACCGGTTCGTCCGTCAACACGGCGATCAGCTGGCGCAGGGTCCGCACGCCGAGCACCGAGACATCCGGCACCAGGGACGCCTCGGCCGCGGTCTGCTCCGGGACGACCACCTGCCGGTATCCGGCCTCGGCGGCCGCGAGCACCGCGGGCAGCACCCCGCGCACCGGGCGGACCCGCCCGTCCAGGCCGAGCTCGCCGATCATCATCAGATCGGCGATGGCCCGTGGGTCGAGACGCTCGGCGGCGCCGAGCACCGCGCAGGCCACCGCCAGGTCGAAGCCGCTGCCGCCCTTGGGGACGGACGCCGGGCTGAGCCCCACCGTGAGCTTCTTCTGCGGCCAGTCGACGCCGGAGTTCACCACGGCCGCCCGGACCCGGTCCCGGCTCTCGACCAGGCTCTTGTCGGGCAGCCCGACCAGCGTGAACGTGGCGACGCCGGGCTCCAGGTCGGCCTGGACCTCGACCACCACGCCCTCGACTCCGACCAGCGCGACCGAGCAGGTGCGGGCAAACCCCATCAGGCCACCCCCCGCACATGCTCGACCACCGGCGCGCCGCGGTCGGGCAGCACCACACCGACCAGGTCGATCCGCACCCCGCCCGGCGGGGGGCCGCCGCGCCGCTCCAGCCAGCGCTCGGCCAGCCGCCGCAGCCGGTCGGCCTTGCCTGGGGTGACGGCCGCCATCGGGTGTTCGTAACCCCCTGCACGGCGCGTCTTGACCTCGCACACCACCAGCGCCCCGGCGTCGAGGGCGACGATGTCGATCTCCCCGTCCCGGCACCGCCAGTTCCGCTCCAGGACGGTCATCCCGGCCTCGGACAGCCGGCGCACCGCCAGATCCTCGCCGTAGCGTCCGAGCGCTCCTCGGGCGTTCATTCGGCACCACCTCCGGCACCGACTGTGACGCCCCGGCGCCGAATTATTGGATCTTTGTGGACAACCGGCCGCCTGTGGACAACTCAGCCACTCGGAAGGTCGAGGTCGCTCTTGTTCAGCTCCTCAATATTCACGTCCTTGAACGTCAGGACGCGCACCTGTTTGACGAAGCGGGCCGGTCGGTACATGTCCCAGACCCAGGCGTCGGCCATGGAGACCTCGAAGAACACCTCACCCTGCACCGAGTGCACCTGCATCTCGTAGTCATTGGTGAGATAGAAACGGCGCTCGGTCTCGATCACGTATTTGAACAGACCGACGACATCGCGGTACTCCCGGTAGAGCTTCAGCTCCATCTCGGTCTCGTACTTCTCGAGGTCCTCGGCGCTCATGGCATGTTCCCCTTCAGCCGTGCGTCCCCCCATTGTGCGTCAGACGCGTTCAGTCTCCAGGATCACCGGCGCAGTCGGGGGTCCCTCGTCGAGCAGCCTACGCAACAGTGCCACGAGCCGTGTCGGGTACACCGGCTCCCGCACCTCCGCCAGTTCCTCCAGCGTCCACCACCGCAGCCCCGTGACGCTGCGCCGCTCCAGCTCCGTCTGGCCCCCGGTCCACGCCGCGGGCTGCTCCGTACGCCCCAGGTAGTACCACTCGTCCTGGTCCCAGCGCCGCCCGTCGAACGGGAAGGAGCACACCCGCCGCCACAGCACGGGCCCCAGCTCCACCTCCGTGATCCCCGTCTCCTCCGCCAGCTCCCGGCGCGCCGCCTGCTCCCGGCTCTCGTCGCCCTCCAGCCCGCCGCCGGGGGTGAACCACCAGGTCGTCGACGGATCCTCGGGCTCGAAGCCGTGGATCAGCAGAATCCGGTCCCGCGAGTCGAGCAGAACCACCCGCGCGACCTTGCGCAGGCCCTCGCCGCGGCCGTCAGAGCCGGTCCCGTCAGACATCGGCGGCCACCTCCGCTTTCCGCGCGGGCCGCTTGCCACCGCGCCCCCGCAGGCGCGCCAGCGGCCCGTACGCCGCGCCGCCCAGGATGAGCACCGCGCCGACCACGGCGGAGATCAGGATGAGCCGCAGCGGCCCCGGCTGCGAGACGCCGCCCGGCAGCGCCCCGAACGCCTCCGGCCGATCCAGCAGCCCCAGGTCCAACGGCCAGGCCAGGGCGTCCACCCGGCCGCTCACCGCGCCGCGCGAAACGGCCCCGTCCGTGCCGTCGGCCAGATGCACACGGGAGTCCAGGGAGTCGTTGCGGTGGTCGCCCAGCAGAAACAACTTGCCCTTGGGCACCGGGGCCGAGAAGGTGGTGGGCGAGGCCGGTCCCTTGCTGTGCAGATACGGTTCCTCGAGGGGCTTGCCGTTCACCGTCACCCGGCCCTGCTTGTCGCAGCAGGCGACCGTGTCCCCGCCGATCCCGATGACCCGCTTGACCATCGGCAGATCGCCCCAGACCGAGTCCTTGAAGACGACCACGTCGCCACGGCGCACCTCATCGCCGTCTATTCGCTCGGCGAGCACGCGATCGCCCTGGCCGATGGTGGGCGCCATCGAGTCGGTCGGGACCGTGTACGGCTTGTAGACCACCGCTCCCCAGACGAACGCGCCCAGGAAGAGCACGAAGCCGACACCGACGGCCAGCCCGGACAACACGCTCCCGAGCCCCTTGCCGCCTCCGACCTGCCGGGCTCCGCTCATTCCAGTGCTCCTGCCTCACATCGCAGACGTAGATCAGGCGTAGATCAGCGCCCTACCCGCCGGTACGGACCTCAGGCGGTCGCCGCTTCGCGCTCCTTGCGGACGAGCCGCCGACGCCGCCACAGCACGATCGGCACCGCGCCCGCGAGCCCCAGCGCCGAGGGGGCCACGGAGGCCGCCGCGCTCAGCCCCGGCTGGTCGAAGGTGCCGGGGACGGAGAGGGTGGACCAGCGGTCGATCGGCCAGGCGACCACGATGGCCCGCCCGACGACCTTGTCCACGGAGACCGTGCCATTGTCCAGATTCTGGTGGTACCGGGAGTCCAGCGAGTCCTGGCGGTGGTCGCCCATCACCCAGATCCGGCCCTTGGGCACTGTGATCGGGCCGAACGGCTTGTCGTCGCAGGGCGTGTTCCCGGGGAAGATGTACTTCTCCTCGTTCAGCGCCTTGTCGTTGACCTTGACCGGTCCGCCCTTCTGGCACTCGACCTTGTCCCCGCCGACCGCGATGACCCGCTTGATCAGGTCTTTCTCCTCCGCGGACGGCATCAGGCCGATAAAGCTGAGCACCCGCTGGACGCCCCTGGCGAGCGGACCCGAGTCGGACTGCTGGGTCTCGCCGAGCCAGCCGCCCGGGTCATGGAAGACGACGACCTCGCCGCGCTCCGGCTCGGCGCCGAACCACGGGGTCAGCTTGTCCACCAGCACCCGGTCACCGCGCTGCAAAGTGTTCTGCATCGAGTCGGAGGGGATGGAGAACGCCTGCACCAGGAAAGTCTTGATCAGCAGGGCGAGCAGCAGCGCGATACCGACGAGAATCGGCAGCTCTCTCCAGAACGAGCGCTGCGCCTTGCTCTTGTCCCTGTCCTTGGCCTGGTCGTCCTTGTCCCCCTCGTTCTCCTTCTTCCCCTCGGGGTCGGAAGGATCCGCGGGATCCGAGGAGCCCGAGGAGCCCGGGGGATCCCCGGCGCCAGGGGGATCCGAGGGGCCCGGCTTGCCGAGAGAGACCGGAGATTCAGGAGAGCCCGGAGCGGCCGGTGCGCCGCCCGCCGACGGGGCCGCGGCGTCCGTCGCACCGGAGCCCTCCGGCGTCTCGGGGGCCCCGCCCGTAGGCGCACCCGCTGGGCGCGCCTCGTGCGTGGGTGGCTCTCCGCTCTCCCCCGGTTGCCTTTCGGGCTCTTCGTGACCGGATCGAGCGCCGACCGCCAAATCCCCCACATTCACTCCTCACGCCGCACTGCCGCCCACGCCACGAACGGCGCAGGCCCACCACTCCCATAACGAGCGGGAGTTCCGCAGGGGTCGGGAGCTGGACCAACCCTTGCTGATCCGAGGACAGCCTATGCGGCGAGCCGCGCGCCTGCGTCGCCCCACTCGGCGCGTCCTTCACTGAGGCATATGTCTCAGGTTCTTCCAGGCCCCGCCAATGGCCGAACGGCCACGCGATCACCACGGCCCGGCCGACGACCAGGTCGTCCGAGACGGTTCCCTGGCCGGGCTCGTCCAGGTGGACCCGGGAGTCCGCCGAATTGGCCCGGTGGTCGCCCATCACAAAGAGCCGCCCCTGGGGGACGGTCACCTTGAAACGGCGCTCCGAAGGCACATTACCGGGGTGTAGATACGGCTCGTCCAGCGGCGTGCCGTTGACCGTCACCCGTCCGTTCTGGTCGCAGCAGACCACCGTGTCGCCGCCGACCCCGACCACCCGCTTGATCAGATCCTGCTCGTTCGAGGACGGCAGCAGCCCGATCCAGGTCAGGAACTCCTTGCCCTGCTTGATGACCACCGGGTCCGCCTTGGACGGCTTCCGCTCGTCCTCGAGCCAGCCCCCGGGGTCCTTGAACACCACCACATCGCCGCGCGACGGCTTCGAGCCGAACCATGGTGTGAGTTTGTCCACGAGCACCCGGTCGCCGATCCTGATCGTCTGCTCCATCGAGCCCGACGGGATCACAAACGCCTGCACCAGAAAAGTCTTGAGCACCAGGGCGATCACCAGCGCCACCCCGATCAGGATCGGGATCTCCTTCATGGCCGAACGGCGCCGTCTGCGCTTGATCCGGCGCTGCACCTTGCGCCGCTCCGCACGCCCGCCCAGACGCGGTCCGGTGCGCGGCACGCCCACGCCGTGCGCGGGAACGGGGCGGCGGGTCCCGTGCCGGGACCGTCCACGGTTACCCATGCGCCCCGCCCGCGGCCGGCTCCGGCACGCGCCCGAAGGCCGCCGGGCGGTCCACTCCGGTCCAGCGGCCGACCGGCCAGCCGATCCAGTCGGCGCGTCCGATCACCTTGTCGACCGGGACCGTGCCCCCGCCGGGGTCGCCGAGGTGATCCCGCGAGTCCCTGGAATCACTGCGGTGGTCCCCCATCACCCACAGCCTGCCCTCCGGCACCACGATGTCGAACGGGACCTGTGACGGGGCATCCCCCGGAAACAGGTAGTCCTCGTCCACCGGCTCCCCGTTCACCTCGATCCTCCCCCGCTTGTCGCAGCACCTGACCCGGTCACCACCCACGCCCACGACACGCTTGATGTAGTCGGTCTCGGCCGGTTCGGCCAGCCCGACCGCCGCGGCCGCCTCCCGCAGCAGCGCCGCCACCGAGTTCCCGTCCGGCTCCTCCTGGACGAAGGACCCGGTGCCGTCGAACACGATGACGTCACCGCGGCGCGGCGTGTCACCGAAACGGTACGCCAGCTTGTTCACCAGGACCCGGTCTCCGGGCCGAAACGTGTTCTCCATCGATCCGCTGGGGATCAGGAAAGGCTGCACCACGAAGGCGGTCAGCAGAAGGACGAAGGCGAGACAGGCCGCCACGAGCACCCCGGCCCGCCGCCAGGGCCCGCCCCCGGTGAGCCAACGGAGCCCCCGCCCGAGCGCCGGCCCGGAGCCCGTACGCGAAGAGCGCGACCGCTCCTCCTGACCCTCGTGAGGGCCGGAGGAGCGATCGCGCTCCGAGAGCTGTGCGTCGGTCTCCATCGGGCCAGAGCCTATCCGGCCCGCCTGTACCGTCCGGCAGTAGCTCAGTTGTCGCGCAAAACTCAGTTGTCGCGCTTCTCCTTGATCTTCGCGGCCTTGCCGCGGAGGTCACGCAGGTAGTACAGCTTGGCGCGGCGGACGTCACCGCGGGTGACGACCTCGATCTTCTCGACGATCGGGGTGTGCACCGGAAAGGTGCGCTCGACGCCGACGCTGAAGCTCACCTTGCGGACGGTGAAGCTCTCGCGGACACCAGAGCCCTGGCGGCGGATGACGACGCCCTTGAACTGCTGGACACGGGAGCGGTTGCCCTCGATGACGCGGACGTGGACGTTGACCGTGTCGCCGGGGCGGAAGGTCGGGATGTCGCTGCGCAGCGACGCGGCGTCGACGGAGTCGAGCACGTGAGACATGATCGTCTGCTTTCCTCGCCGATGCCACAGGTCATCAGCGGTATATCGGATGATGATTCGGATTGCCGCCTGGTCGGGCGGGCGTCGATCCCCCTGTGGCAGGGGCGCGCGCCGGACGTACGGCAGCGGCCTATTCTTCCACGACCGGACCCGGCCGCCCAAATCCGGGCTCTTTATTGTGTTCGCTCACCTCCGGGCGCTCGGGTCCTCCCCCAGCTACCGCTGGGCGGTGCCCCCCATCGACGGGCTTCGTCGCGCGGTCACTCGTCCCTCGCTCCCTCCTCCTCAGCCCTTTCGACAGCGGCGCGCCCTTTGGCTCGCTCACTGGTACCTCTTCCCAGCCCAGTTCCGCCAGGAGCTTCCGGTCGTGCTTGTCCAGCGCCGTCGGGTCGCAGCGCGCTATGAGGTCCGGGCGGTTGCGGCTGGTGCGGCGGAACGCCTCGTCCCGGCGCCAGCGCGCGACGTTGCCGTGGTGGCCGCTGAGCAGCACCTCCGGGATGCCCCGGCCGCGCCACTCCGGCGGCTTGGTGTAGACGGGCCCCTCCAGCAGATCGGCCATCGCGCCGGGGGCGAAGGAGTCGTCGCGGTGCGACTCGGCGTTGCCCAGCACCCCGGGCAGCAGCCGGGCCACGGCCTCCGTGATCACCAGAACCGCGGCCTCCCCGCCGGCCAGCACATAGTCGCCGATGGAGATCTCGTACACATCCAGCCGCTCGGCGTACTCGTCGATCACCCGGCGGTCGATGCCCTCGTAGCGGGCCGGGGTGAAGACCAGCCAGGGGCGCTCGGCGAGCTCGACGGCGAGGGCCTGGGTGAACGGGCGGCCGGTCGGGGTGGGCACGACCAGCGCGGGCAACGGCGGCGCCCCGTCCGCGCCGGTCCCCGACGCGATGATCTCGTCGAGCGCCTCGCCCCACGGCTCGGGCTTCATGACCATGCCGGGGCCGCCGCCGTACGGGGTGTCGTCGACGGTGTTGTGCCGGTCGTGCGTCCAGCCGCGCAGGTCATGGACGCGTACGTCCAGCTGTCCGCGGGCGCGCGCCTTGCCGACCAGCGAGACGTTCAGCGGCTCCAGATACTCCGGAAAGATCGTGACGACGTCCAGCCGCATCATGCGCCCCCGCGCTCGGCGCCGCCCTCGCCGCGGGCGACCTCGGCCTCGGTCTCGTCGAGCAGTCCGGGCGGCGGGTCGATGACGGCGCGCTGCTCCTCGAGATCGATCTCCGGCACCACCTCGGAGACAAAGGGGATCATCACATCGCTGCCGTCGGGCCGCCGGACGATCAGCAGGTCCTGGTACGGCAGATGGGAGATCTCCGCGATCCGGCCGACCTCCGTGCCGTCGACCGTGACCACGTCCAGGTCGATCAGCTGATGGTCGTAGAACTCCTCGGGGTCCTCGGGAGTCTCCTCGGGATCGACCTCCGCGATGAGCAGGGTGCCGCGCAGCGCCTCGGCCGCCGTGCGGTCCGCGACCCCCGTGAAGCGCAGCAGCAGGCGGCCGCTGTGCACCCGGCCGGTCTCGATGGTCAGCGGCCCGACGGAGGCGGGCTCGGTGGCCAGAACGGCACCCGGGCCGAGCCGAAGCTCCGGCTCGTCGGTGCGCACCTCGACGGTGAGCTCACCCTTGATGCCGTGGGCGCGGCCGATCCGCGCCACAACCAACTGCACTGTTCCCAGTTCCCTTCACGCACACGGGCCGGGGACGGCCCATAGCCCTCCCCGGCCCGTGCCGGTGCTCTTCTTGACGCTGCTCAGCGAACCTGGTCCACGTCGACGAGGTCGACGCGGATACCACGGCCGCCGATGGCGCCCACGACGGTGCGCAGGGCGCGGGCGGTGCGGCCGTTACGGCCGATCACCTTGCCGAGGTCGTCGGGGTGCACCCGGACCTCCAGCACCTGCCCGCGCCGCAGGTTGCGCGAGGCGACCTGCACTTCGTCGGGGTTGTCGACAATGCCCTTCACCAAGTGCTCGAGGGCCTCCTCGAGCATGCTCAGGCCTCGGTCGACGCGGTCGACTCGGCCGCCGCGTCAGCGGCCGCCTCGTCCGACTTCTTCTCGGACTTCTTCGCCTTCGGGGTGATCGCCTCACCCTTCGGCTCGGCGCCGCTGTCCTTGGCGGCGGCCTCGAACAGGGCGCGCTTGTCGGCCTTCGGCTCGGCGACGAGCATCGGGGCCGGGGCGGGCAGGCCCTTGAACTTCTGCCAGTCGCCGGTGACCTTCAGGATGGCGAGCACCGGCTCGGTCGGCTGCGCGCCGACACCCAGCCAGTACTGCGCACGCTCCGAGTCGACCTCGATGCGCGAGGGGTTCTGCACCGGGTGGTACAGACCGATCTCCTCGATGGCCCGGCCGTCACGGCGGGTACGGGAGTCGGCGACGACGATGCGGTAGTGAGGCGAACGGATCTTGCCCAGACGCTTCAGCTTGATCTTGACTGCCACGGGAGTGGTGTCTCCTGGTCTTGACGTGATTGAGCACCGCGAAGTGCCGCGTGGGGTTGCGGTACCCGAGTGCCCGATGGACGCGTCAGCCGGAGGAGAGAGGGGTCCTGGTCGGCTGTCGAGTACAGCTGACCATTGTGCCACACCGCACCGGCTCACCCGACCGCGGCCACCGGCTCCGGGATACGGAACGGCTTTCCGCACCCCCCGCACATGATCGGCGCCTGGGCCAGCACCGACGGCACGACGCGGACATTGCGCCCGCAGTCGCAGACCGCCTTCACACGGACCCCACCGCCGGACGAACCATGCCGGGCGGCCGGCCCGCGGAAGGTGCGGGTGGTGTCGGCGGCGGTCGCGACGGTGTGCGCCTTGAGGGCGCGCTGAAGCCGGTCGATGGTCGTCCGATAGCGCCTTCTCGCCTCGGGACTGAGCGTGACCAGGGAGAAGCCGCTGCTCGGATGCGGCTCATCGGAATGGTCCAGCCCCAGCTCCTCGGCGATGGCCAGGAATCGGCGGTTGTGATAGCGGCCGGCGCGCGAGGTGTCACGGACACCTCGCGCCGCGGCAATGCCATGGACTGCCTCGTGCAGCAGCCGTTCGAAGGAGAGCTCGGCGCCACATGCGGACGACGACTCTCCGATCAGCGATTCGGGCGCGGCGAGATCCGGCAGCTCGGGGTGGTGCCGTTGAATATCGGCCCACGCCTGCGCCAGCTCTGCGGCGAGTACAGGTGGTGTCGTGCTCACGTCGTGATAACGACCGGGGAGCGCCCGGTGTTCCGATTCCGGGGCATCGCAAATATTTTGCACGTACCAGTCAGTTCAGCGCTGATGCGCCCCGAGGAGGGCGGGTGCGCAAATGTGTGGATGAGCCACCCACCGCGCACCAAGGCGGTACGTAACGCCCCGCCCGCTCGCCCCGGGCCCTACTCAGTAAGCGCGCGCGACAAAGGCGACGTTACCGGGCGCATCATCCGCGTCCGGCACCGACCCGTCCTCGGCCACCAGGCACCGCACGGACACGGCCTGCTCGGCGAGGGCCGCCTCCCCCTCCGGGCCGAGGTCCGCCCACCGGATCCGCGCCCAGCCGCCCGCCGCCGCGGCCTCGGCGGCCTCCTCCACGGTCCGCACGTCCACGGTCCGGGACTCGCGCCGCTTCCGCGCCTGGCGCAGCAGCAGCGCCTGGTCCTCCTCCAGGACCTTCGGCAGCAGATCCGGCAGCGCGTCCAGGCTCACCGGCTCCTTGCCGCCCGGAATCCGCCGCGCCACCATCGCGGTGCCGCCCTCCAGGTCGCGCGGGCCGACCTCGACCCGCACCGGGACGCCCTTGAGCTCCCAGTCCACGGCGCGGCGGCCGAACGGGGTGTCCGTACGGTCGTCGACCCGGACCCGCACCCCGGCCGCCGCCAGCCGGTCGCCGATCTCGCGGACCTTGGCCAGCACCGCCTCGTCGCCCTTGATGGCCAGCACGACGACCTGGACGGGAGCCAGCCGCGGCGGAACGCGCAGCCCGCTGTCGTCGCCGTGCATCATCACCAGCGCGCCGATCATGCGGGTGGTGCTGCCCCAGGAGGTCTGCCAGACCAGCTCCTGCTTGCCTTCCCTGGACAGGAACTGGGTGTTGAAGGCCCGCGCGAAGTTCTGGCCCAGCTCATGGCTGGTACCCAGCTGGAGCGCCTTGCCGTCGCCCATCATCCCTTCCAGGGTGAGGGTGTTGATGGCGCCCGCGAAGCGCTCCTTGGCCGTCTTGCGGCCCAGGACGACATCCATGGCCAGCACGTTCTCCATGAAGTCCGCGTAGACGTGCCGGTGGATACGGGCGGCGAAGTCGCGTGCGTCCTCGAACGTGGCGTGGGCGGTGTGCCCCTCCTGCCACAGGAACTCGGAGGTGCGCAGGAACAGCCGCGGCCGCAGCTCCCAACGCACCACATTGGCCCACTGGTTGATCAGCAGCGGCAGATCGCGGTAGCTCTGCACCCACTTCGAGAAGTACTCGTTGATGATCGTCTCGGAGGTGGGCCGGACGACCACGGGCTCCTCGAGCTTCTTGCCGCCGCCGTGGGTGACGATGGCGAGCTCGGGCGCGAAACCCTCGACGTGCTCCGCTTCCTTGGTCAGATACGACTGCGGGATGAAGAGCGGGAAGTACGCGTTCTGCACGCCCTCGGCCTTGATCCGGGCGTCCATGTCCTGCTGCATCCGCTCCCAGAGCCCGTAGCCGTACGGTCGGATGACCATGGTGCCGCGCACCGGGCCGTTGTCGGCCAGCTCGGCCTTGTTGATCAGATCCTGGTACCAGCGCGGAAAATCCTCCGCCTGGGGGGTGAGAACGGGAGCCTTCGCCATGGCGCCGATCGTACGGCGACGGCGCGCCCAACCGTGAATCTGTTTGGTGGGGGCCGCTTTTTTCAGGGCTCGTTTTCGGGGCCAGGTTCAAGGGCCCGGTTCCAAGGGCTCGTTTTCAAGGACCCGCGCCGGGGGGCGCACAACCGGGGCACGCAAGCATGGCCGCGAAAGCTCTGGACGCGCGGACGGATGCGCAGTTCCCTGGCCTACGGGGGTGGATCGCGCGGCGCACAACGGTGACACAAGCCTGGGCTCATGACACTGCTCTGCTCTCGTCGGATTGGGGCGCATTCCATGGCATCTACGCTCGTACGGCAACACCTCCCGTACCCCCCGCACCCCGCCCCGTCGCACACGGCGCCACCGCGCACCCGCGCCCGCGACTGGGCGGAGATACAGGAACGGATGCTGGTGCCGCTGTACGAGGCCGCGTACGAGCGGCTGGAGGTGGGCGCCGGGACCCGGCTGCTGGGTCTGGGCTGCGGCTCGGGACTGGCCCTCCTTCTGGCGGCGGCGCGCGGCGCCGCGGTGTGCGGGGTGGACCCGGACGAAGAGCGTCTGGCGCTCGCCCGCGAGCGGCTGGGCGACGGCGGCCTGGAGAGCGTCCTGACGGCGGCGACTGTGACGGCGACGGCGGCGAGCGGCTTCACCGTGGTCACCGCCTTCGAGCCGCTGTCGGCCCTCGGAACGGACGGTGGCGCCGATGCCCTGGCCGAGCGGCTGACCGCGGCTGCCGCCCTCGCCGAGCCCGGCAGCCCGGTCGTCCTGGCCGGCTGGGGCCCACCGGAGCGGTGCGCCACCTCCGCGGTGCTTCGGGTGGGCGCGCGGCTGGCCGACCCCATGTGCTCCCCGGCCCGCTGGCGGCCCTGCGGCCGGGACGACCTGGAGCGCCTCGCCCAGCGGGCCGGGCTGCGGCCCAACGGTTCGGGCCGGGTGGCCTGCCCTTTCGGATACGCCGACATGGACAGCGCGGTGCGCGGGCTGCTGTCGACCGGGCTGTTCGACGCGGCGGAGCGGGCCACCGACGCCGTCCAGGTGCGCAAGGAGATCACCGAGGCGCTCCATCCGTACCGGCGCCAGGACGGCACGGTGTGGATGGAGAACGTGCTGCGCTATCTGATCGCGCGGGTGTGAAGGCCCGCGGGCCCCTCGGCCCGCCCGGCCCTCGCGTCCCGCTCAGCCCATGAACTTCTTGAACTCGTCGGGCAGTTCGAAGTCCTGTCCGCCCTGGCCGGCGGGCAGGCCGAACGCGCCGCCCGGCTGCCCCGCCTGCTCGCGACGGGCCGCGGCGGCCTGCTCGTCGGCCTTGCGCTTCATCGGGTTGCCCGAGCGCTGCTTGCCCTTGACCTTCTTCTGCGGCTTGCCCTTGCGCTTGGCGGCGCCACCGCCCATGCCCGGGATGCCAGGCATGCCGGGCATCCCGCCCTGGGCCATCTTCGACATCATCTTGCGCGCGTCGAAGAACCGCTCCACCAGGTTCTTGACCGCGCTCACCTCGACGCCGGAGCCGCGCGCGATACGGGCGCGGCGCGAGCCGTTGATGATGGTCGGGTCCTGGCGCTCGCCCGGGGTCATCGACTTGATGATCGCGGCGGTGCGGTCCACGTCCCGCTCGTCGAGGTTGTTGATCTGGTCCTTGATCTGGCCCATGCCCGGCAGCATGCCGAGCAGCTTGGAGATGGAGCCCATCTTGCGGACCTGCTCCATCTGCGACAGGAAGTCGTCGAGGGTGAACTCCTTGGGGCCCTTCGCCAGCTTGGCCGCCATCTTCTCGGCCTCTTGCTGGCTGAAGGTCTGCTCGGCCTTCTCGATCAGGCTGAGCATGTCGCCCATGCCCAGGATGCGGGACGCCATGCGGTCCGGGTGGAACGCGTCGAAGTCGTCCAGCTTCTCGCCGTTGGAGGCGAACATGATCTGACGGCCGGTGACATGCGCGATGGACAGCGCGGCACCGCCGCGCGCGTCGCCGTCGAGCTTGGAGAGCACCACGCCGTCGAAGCCGACGCCGTCGCGGAACGCCTCGGCGGTGTTCACCGCGTCCTGGCCGATCATCGCGTCGACGACGAAGAGGATCTCGTCGGGGCTGACCGCGTCGCGGATGTCCGCGGCCTGCTGCATCAGCTCCTGGTCGATGCCGAGGCGGCCGGCGGTGTCGACGATCACCACGTCGTGCTGCTTGGTCCTGGCGAACTCGATCGAGTCCTTGGCCACCTTCACCGGGTCGCCCACGCCGTTGCCCGGCTCGGGGGCGTAGACCGCGACGCCGGCCCGCTCGGCGACCACCGAGAGCTGGTTGACGGCGTTGGGGCGCTGGAGGTCACACGCGACCAGCAGCGGCGCGTGGCCCTGCCCCTTCAGCCAGCGGCCGAGCTTTCCGGCGAGCGTGGTCTTACCGGCACCCTGAAGGCCCGCGAGCATGATCACGGTCGGCGGCTGCTTGGCGAAGCGGAGGCGGCGGGTCTCGCCGCCGAGGATGCCGACCAGCTCCTCGTTGACGATCTTGATGACCTGCTGGGCGGGGTTCAGCGCCTGGGAGACCTCGGCGCCGAGCGCCCTCGCCTTGACCTGTTTGGTGAAGTCACGCACGACGGGAAGCGCGACGTCCGCCTCGAGCAGGGCGATCCGGATTTCACGCGCCGTGGCGTCGATGTCCGCCTCGGAGAGGCGGCCCTTGCCCCGGAGGTTCTTGAAAGTCGCTGCGAGGCGGTCGGAGAGGGTATCGAACACGGTGGTCGCGAATCCTTCGCTCGGATGTCGGGTCGGCGGTCGGCCTCCAAGGGTATCCGCCCGCCGCCCGAACGGTCTGCCCCCGGGCCGGTGCCGCGCTCCGCGGGGCCTTGGCCCCTCCCCGCCACTCCCCGCCCCTTCCCGAAACCAGGGCTCCGCCCCGGACAGGCCGGAGTGCGCGCTATGCGCTCAGCGCACGCTCGACCTGCTGGGCCACCTCCGCCGCGCGCATGGGCTGGAGCGGGGTGCCGGAGGCGTCCGTGACGTAGAAGGCGTCCACCGCGTTGGCGCCCAGCGTGCTGACGTGGGCGCTGCGCACCGTCACCCCCGCGTCCTCCAGCGCGCGGCCGATGCGGTGCAGCAGCCCCGGGGCGTCCTGGGCGCGCACCTCGATCACCGTGGCGAGCTGGGAGCTGCCGGGCGCCACGGTCACCCGCGGTGGCGGGGCGTGCACACCGCGGCGGCGCGGGTATTTGCGGTACGCGGCCTCGCGCTCCGCGAGCCGGGCCACTATGTCGAGCGAGCCGTCCAGGGCCCGTACCAGGTCCTTGCGCAGCCGCGCGGCCTGCGGCAGCGAGCCGTACTCCGCGGCCACCCGCCAGCTCAGCAGCAGCACGCCGGGCCCCTGCGCGGATACCGGCCGACGAGGCTCCGCCCCGGTCAGCTCCCCGGGCAGCTCGACGGCGCGCAGGTCCGCCGCCCGTACGGTCAGCCGGTGCAGCGCCAGCACGCCCGCCGCCGCGGGCAGCACGCCGGGCTGGTCGGGGACGGCGATCAGCAGCTCGACGCCGATGGGCTCCGCGCCGGTCTCCGCACCGGCCTCCAGGCCGGGCCCCTCGCCCGCCCCGGCCTGTCCGGCGGCCTCGGGGGTGCCGTCGGCCCGGCCCCCCGGCGGCAGCGCCTCCGAGCGCGCGTGCAGGGCCAGCACGGGGCCGCCGGTGCGCCAGGCCTCGATCGCCAGACGCTCCTGCTCGGCGGTGGTCTGCTGGGGCACGGACGGATCCGCCGCCGGTTCCCCGGCCAGGACCGCCGCGACCCGCTTGACCAGGTCGGCGACGAGCGAGCCGCGCCAGGCGCTCCAGGCCGCGGGGCCGGTGGCGAGCGCGTCGGCCTCGGTGAGGGCGTGCAGCAGCTCCAGCGTGGCCTGGGAGCCGACGGCCTCGGCGACCGAGCGCACGGTGGCGGGGTCGTCCAGGTCGCGGCGGGTGGCGGTCTCGATGAGCAGCAGGTGGTGGCGGACCAGGGTGGCCAGGACGGCGACGTCGGCGCGGTCGAAGCCGATCCGGGACGCCACGTCCCGGGCGATGGTCTCGCCCGCGACCGAGTGGTCCCCGGGCCAGCCCTTGCCGATGTCGTGCAGCAGCGCGGCGACCAGCAGCAGGTCGGGGCGGCCGACTCGGCGGCTCAGGGCGCTGGCCCGCACCGCGGTCTCGACGAGGTGGCGGTCGACGGTCCAGCGGTGCACGGGGTTGCGCTGGGGGCGGCAGCGCACCCGCTCCCAGTCCGGCAGCAGCCGGGTGATCAGCCCCTCGGCCTCCAGGTCCTCCCAGACCCCGACGGTGGACTCACCGGCGCCGAGCAGCGTGACCAGCTGTTCCCTGGCCTCGGGCGGCCACGGTACGGGCAGGGGCTGCGCGGCGGCGGCCAGGCGGCGTACGGCGTGCAGCGACAGCGGCAGCCCGGCCTGGGCGGCGGCGGCCGCGGCCCGCAGCGGCAGGACCGGGTCGCGCTCGGGGCGCGCGGCGCGCGCCAGCACCACCTCGCCGTCCTGCTCGACGACGCCCTCGGCGAGCGGGCTGCGCTCCCCCGCGTCCGCGGCGGCGGCCCCGGAGCCGCCCCGCCCTCGGCCGCCGAGGAGCCCGCGCAGCCGCGGCCGGGAGGACCGGGCGCGCAGCACCCGCTCGACCTCGCGCCAGGTGACATCGCTCGCGTAGGAGATGGTCCGGGCCGACTCGTACACCTGGCGCAGCAGCGTGTCGGCGTCCAGCAGGCCGAGCTCGGCCGCGACCTGGTCCTGCTCCTGGAGCGCGAGCCGGTCGGTGGCCCGCCCGGTGGTCAGGTGCAGCGCGTCGCGCGCGTCGAGCAGCTGCCGGCGGGCCTCGGCGAGGCCCTCGCGCGGGGCGTCGGCGAGCCAGGACGCGGCGATGGCGCGCAGCGCCGTCGCGTCGCGCAGCCCGCCGCGCGCCTCCTTGAGGTCCGGCTCCAGCAGGAACTGGAGCTCGCCGTGGCGCCGGGCGCGCTCCTGGCCCAGTTCGCGCAGCTCGGGCAGGCGCTTCGGGGCCTGGGCCCGCCAGTCGGCGAGCGCCGCGGTGCGCAGCCCCGCGGTGAGCGCGGCGTCGCCCGCGATGTGCCGGGCGTCCAGCAGGCCGAGGTGTGCCTTCAGGTCCTCGCCCGCGGTCTTGCGGGCCTGGTCGGGGGTGCGTACGGAGTGGTCGAGGGCCAGACCCATGTCCCACACCGGGTACCAGACGCGGTCCGCGAGCGTGGCGATGGCCGAGGCGTCCGCGGAGCCGTCGTGGAGCAGCAGCACGTCCAGGTCGCTGCGCGGGGACAGCTCGCCGCGCCCGTATCCGCCGACCGCCACCAGAGCGACGCCCTGGATGCCCTCGGCGCCCGGGGAGCCCTGGGCGCCCTTCGCGAGGCCGGCCTCCTGTGCCCCGCCGGCCAGCAGCGCGGCCAGCCACTGGTCGGTGAGTTCGGCGAGGGCGGTACGGCGCGGCGGCCCGGACCGCGACTCCTCCTGGAGGAGTCGCAGTCGGGCCGCCGCGTAGCCGCCGGGCGCCGAGTCGGTCGTCTCCGTCTTCGTCTCGACGTTTTCCGTCAACTCGGCTCCTTGATCACAGGGAAGGGCGTCCGGACCGTGGGGTGGCTCAGAGCGCGTCGGGGCCGCGCTCGCCGGTCCGTACCCGCACCGCGGTGTCGACGGGGACGCTCCACACCTTGCCGTCCCCGATCTTGCCGGTGCGGGCCGACTTGACCACGACCTCGATGAGGTCGTCGGCGTCGTCGTCCTCGACCAGCACCTCGATGCGGACCTTGGGCACCAGGTCGACGGTGTACTCGGCACCCCGGTAGACCTCGGTGTGGCCGCGCTGGCGGCCGTAACCGCTGGCCTCGGTGACGGTCAGGCCGTGGACCCCGAAGGCCTGGAGGGCTTCCTTGATCTCGTCCAGCCGGTGGGGCTTGACGACCGCGGTGATGAGCTTCACGCGTCCACCTTCTTGTTCTGCGGCGCACCCGCGCCGGTCTCGTCCTGGAGGGAGGCCACCGTATGACGCGCCACGTGCGCGGTTCCGACGGCGCTGAAGTCGTAGGCCGTCTCGGCGTGGTAGGCCTGGTCGAGGCCGCCGACCTCTTCGTCCTCAGTGGCCCGCAGGCCGATGGTGACGTCGATCGCCTTGGCGAGGATCCAGGAGACGACGAACGAGTAGATCAGGACCGTGAAGGCGCCGAGCGCCTGCTTGCCCAGCTGGTCCAGGCCGCCGACGCCGTCGGTGGCGAGGAGGCCGACCAGGAGGGTGCCCAGGATGCCGCCGACCAGGTGCACGCCGACCACGTCGAGCGAGTCGTCGTAGCCCAGCTTGTACTTCAGGCTGACCGCCCAGGAGCAGACGACGCCCGCGACGAGGCCGATGATGATCGCGCCCCAGGCGTTGACGGCCGCGCCGGAGGGGGTGATGGCGACGAGGCCCGCGACGGCGCCGGAGGCCGCGCCCAGCGTGGTGAAGGCGCCGTGCCGGATGCGCTCGTAGACGAGCCAGCCGAGCATCGCGACGCCGGTGGCGATCTGGGTGTTGAACGCCATGTTGGCGGCGGTGCCGTTGGCGGCGAGCGCGGAACCGGCGTTGAAGCCAAACCAGCCGAACCACAGCAGACCGGAGCCCAGCATCACCAGGGGCAGGTTGTGCGGCCGCATCGGGTCCTTCTTGAAGCCGATGCGCTTGCCGAGGACCAGGGCCACGGCGAGACCGGCCGCGCCCGCGTTGATGTGGACCGCCGTGCCGCCCGCGAAGTCGATGACTTCCTTCTTGAACAGCCAGCCGTCGGCCTGCCAGACCCAGTGGGCGACCGGGAAGTAGACGATGGTGACCCACACGGTGATGAACAGGGTCCAGGCGCCGAACTTGACCCGGTCGGCGACCGCACCGCTGATCAGCGCGGGGGTGAGGACCGCGAACATCAGCTGGAAGAAGGCGAAGGCGAATACCGGGATCGCGTCGGGCTTGCTGCCCCACAGCGACTCGGGATTGATGCCCTTGAAGCCGACGTGGTCCAGGTTGCCCAGCAGCCCGCCGCCGATGTCGTCACCGAAGGTGAGGGAGTAGCCGAACAGCACCCACAGGAGGCTGACGACGCCCAGGGCGATGAAGGACATCATCAGCATGTTGAGGGCGCTCTTCACCCGGACCATGCCGCCGTAGAAGAAGGCCAGGCCGGGGGTCATCAGCATCACGAGCGCGGCGCTGATCAATACGAACGCGGTATTTGCGCCATTCAATGTGGACGTCTCCTCGAAATGACGGCCCGTGCGGGCAGAACTCAGGTGGGCCGGTTTTCGCCACGAGGTTGGCGCAGCGCCGTTTCAGTCGATGCCGCTCGATGTTTCACGGCAGTGACGAAGGGCGCGGGAGTGTTACGCACTGATGAACTGGCACTGGACGGCCGGAGGGCCTTGTTACCGTCTCGCAACCATGGGTGGGGGGCTCAGACGGCCCGGGCCGCCTCCGTCGCGTCGGGCCCGTCGGACAGGTGGTCGGCGAGCCGCTCGCCGAGCTGAACGACCTCCGGAACGCTTCCGAAGTCGCGCATCGCCGTGTCCACGGTCTTGCGCAGCCGGTTGCTGACCCGCTCGGAGCGCACCCGGCGGGCGAGCGGCACGGCCTTCTCGGCGACCGCCGCGCATTCCTCGGGCTCCTTCTGGAGCAGGTGGACGGTGGCCAGGCCGATCAGGTTGAGCGCATACGAACGCTGGTGCCCGCCGTCCTGGGCCGCCTCCTGGCCGAAGAGGTCGACCGCGCGGCGCATCACGGGGTCGGCCAGCTTGGCGTAGGTCGGGCTGCGGCCGGCGACATAGGCGAGGTCGCGGTACGAGTGCGCGTTCTCCGCGTTGAGCTCGGCCTCGGAGAAGAAGCGGATCCAGTCCGGGTCCCCGTCGCCCGAGGCGCTCTCGGCGAAGGTGTCCTCGGCCATCTTCACGGCCCGGTGGCACTTGCTGGGCTGGCCCATATTGGCGTACGCGCGGGCCTCCATCGCATACAGCATGGCCTGGGTCCGCGGCGTCGCGCTCTCCCGGCTGCCGTACTGGGCGAGGTGGACCAGCTCCAGCGCGTCCTCCGGCCGCCCCACATGGATCATCTGGCGGCTCATGCTGGAGAGGATGTACGAGCCCAGGGGCCGGTCCCCGGACTCCTTCGCCGCGTGGAGGGCGAGGACGAAGTACTTCTGGGCGGTGGGCTGGAGCCCGATGTCGTAGCTCATCCACCCGGCGAGCTCGGCCAGTTCGCCCGCGACCTTGAAGAGCCGCTTGGAGACGGACTCGGGGTGCGGCTCCTGAAGCAGGTCCGTCACCTCGTGGAGCTGGCCCACCACCGCCTTGCGGCGCAGCCCGCCGCCGCACTGGGCGTCCCACTTCCGGAACATCACGATGGTGGACTCCAGCAGCTCCAGCTCGGGCTCGGAGAGCCGGGAGACCCGCCGGGAGCGGCCCGCCTCGGGCTGGGTGCGGCCGCCGGGCCGCCCGGAGGGGGAGGGCACCAGCCAGCGCTGCATGGGCTCGATCAGGGCGGGGCCCGCCGACAGCGCGAGGGAGGTGCCGAGGAAGCCGCGCCGGGCGAGCATCAGGTCGCTGCGCGAGAACTCGCCGATCAGCGCGACGGTCTCCGGGCCGGCCCAGGGCAGGTCGACGCCTGACACGGACGGTGACCTATGGGCGGTGCGCAGCCCGAGGTCCTCGATTCCGACCACGCAGCCGAAGCGGTCGGAGAACAGCTCGGAGAGGATTTGCGGAATGGGCTCGCGCGGCTGCTCGCCGTCGAGCCAGCGGCGCACCCGCGAGGTGTCGGTGCTGATGTGGTGGGCGCCCAACTGGCGTGCTCTGCGGTTCACTTGGCGCGCGAGCTCGCCTTTCGACCAGCCGCTGCGCACGAACCACGAACCCAACTGCGCGTTGGGACGCTTGTCAGCACCGCCGCCGTTGTCGCCCACTGGAATGCCCCCATCCCACGATTCCGCTCGCACCGCGACCAGAATGCCTTCTGTCACGGTCGGTTGTCCCCGCGATCCGCCGCATCAATCACCGGAGACGGGGGGTCATGCACTGAAAGTAATCTTACGATCACGCCTCCGGCGAGGAAGTTCGCTGAAACGCCACCATTCGCCACCCCTTCGAATGAACGCCACCGGCGATTCACGCGATTCACTTGACACCGGGCATCCGGAAACAGGTGGAAGGGTGCACACCGGGGCGCGCGCACAGCGTCTCACCACCTCTCGCACCGCCACACCACCGCCACACCACCGCACCGCAGCCGCAGCAGCACCGGTGGCGCCGCCTCCGGCTACGGAGCGCCACGGAGCCGCTTCTCTTCGTCATTCGATTCGTAACCATCGACAGGTCGACCCGTTGGAGGGGGCATGGACTTCACGATCGGCGGCATCCGGGACATGCGGCCGGGCGCGCGGCGCCGCGGCCGTACGTCCGAGTGCACGACGGTGGCGGAGTACACCGGCCTGTGGGGGTGGGACGTGGTGCCGGGCGCCCGCGCGGCCCGCGGCGCGAACGGCAGCAGAAACGAATGTTCATGCGGCGCGGCCGACTGCGCCGCCCCCGGCGAGCACCCTCTCGCCTTCGCCTCCGCCGTCCCGGCGGGCGCCACCCTGGACGACGCCACGGCGGCCTGGGAGCAGGTCCCGGGGGCCGCGGTGCTGCTGCCCGTGGGCACCTCGTTCGACGTGCTGGAGGTCGCCGAGCAGGCGGGGCGGCTCGCGCTGGTCCGGCTGGAGCGCATGGGACTGCCGCTCGGCCCGGTGACCGCCACGCCGCACGGCCGCGCCCAGTTCTTCGTCGCCCCCGGCGCCGCCGAGCAGCTGCCGCAGCTGCTCTACCGCATGGGCTGGGACGACGCCGGTCTTGACCTGCGCTGTCTGGGGCCCGGCGACCACATCACGGCCCCGCCCAGCGACCTCGGCGGGCTCGGCCCGGTCCGCTGGCTGCGCCCGCCCGTGCTGGACGAGGCGGGCCGGCCGCCGCACGCGCGGCTGCTGCTGGGCACGCTGGCGTACGCCGCCCATCGCGCGGGCGGCTGATCGGCCCCTCCTGGAGCCATACCGGCGGAAACGCTCCTGCGGTGCCGTCCCCGAAAACACAAAACGCTTCAGGCGCCCTGGGAAGGTCTCAGGGCGCCTGAAGCGCGTGGGGGCGGATAAGGGGCGGATGGGGGGTGTAAGCGGGCGGTCAGTCGCCGATCAGCGCGTCGACGAAGGCCTCCGGCTCGAACGGCGCGAGGTCGTCCGCGCCCTCTCCCAGGCCCACCAGCTTCACCGGCACGCCCAGCTCGCGCTGCACCGCCACCACGATGCCGCCCTTGGCGGTGCCGTCCAGCTTGGTGAGCACGATGCCGGTGATGTCCACGACCTCCGCGAAGACCCGCGCCTGCACCAGGCCGTTCTGCCCGGTGGTGGCGTCCAGCACCAGCAGCACCTCGTCCACCGCGCCGTGCTTCTCCACGACCCGCTTGACCTTGCCCAGTTCGTCCATCAGGCCGGTCTTGGTGTGCAGCCGGCCGGCGGTGTCGACGAGCACGACGTCCGCGGCCTCGGCGATGCCCTCCTTGACCGCGTCGAAGGCGACCGAGGCCGGGTCGCCGCCCTCGGGGCCCCGGACGGTGCGGGCGCCGACCCGCTCGCCCCAGGTCTGGAGCTGATCGGCGGCCGCCGCGCGGAAGGTGTCGGCCGCGCCCAGGACCACCGACTTGCCGTCGGCGACCAGGACCCGCGCGAGCTTGCCGGTGGTGGTGGTCTTACCGGTGCCGTTGACCCCGACGACCATGACCACGCCCGGCTTCTCCTCGCCGTTCGCGCCCACGCCGCTCTCGGTGTGCACGGTGCGGTCGGCCTCGGTGCCGATCAGCTGGAGCAGCTCCGTGCGCAGCAGGCCGCGCAGGTCCTCGGGGGTGCGGGTGCCGAGCACCTTGACCCGCTCGCGCAGCCGCTCCACCAGCTCCTGCGTCGGTGTGACGCCGACGTCGGCGGTCAGCAGGGTGTCCTCGATCTCCTCCCAGGTCTCGTCGTCGAGGTGCTCACGGGACAGCAGGGTGAGCAGCCCCTTGCCCAGGGTGGTCTGGGAGCGGGACAGCCGGGCCCGCAGCCGCACCAGCCGGCCGGCGGTGGGTTCGGGCACCTCGATCGCGGGCGCCGCCGGCTGTGCGGGCACGGTGGGTGCGGGCGGTGCCTCGGTGACCGGGAGATCCACCTCTTCGATGGATCTGCGCGGTTCCTCGAGCGTGGTTTCCGCCTCCTCGCCGACCTGCGGCTCGGCGGGCGGCGCGGTGACCGACGGGCTGCTCGGCGGGGCCGGGGGCAGCCGCTTCTTCTTGCGGCTGCCGATCACGAGCCCGCTGACCGCGGCGAGCGCGATCACAGCGATGACTACAGCAAGGATGACTTGTTCCATAACGCACCCAGTATCAGCCAACGCGGTGCGGGGCGTCATTCACCTCCGAGCCCGGCCTCACGGGCCCGGACGATCGCCTGGGCGCGGTCGCGGACCTGAAGCTTGGCGAAAATGGACCCGACGTGATTGCGCACGGTCTTGTCCGTGACCACCAGCCGCTGGGCGATCTGTCGGTAGCCGAGCCCGACCGCCAGCAGCTCCAGGACCTCGCGCTCGCGGGCGGTGAGGGTGGGGAACGCCTCCTTGGCCGAGGCGGTGCCGAAGGAGCCGAGCAGGGAGCCGAGCCGCTCGGCCATGCGCGGGCTGAAGACCGCGCCGCCGCGCGCCACGGTGTGCAGGGCGCGCAGGATCTCGTCCCGGCCCGCGCCCTTGAGGAGATACCCGCGGGCGCCGGCGCGCATGGCCGCGAGCAGGCTGTCGTCGTCCTCGGACATGGTCATGACGACCACCCGGGCCTCGGGGTGGGCGCACAGGATCCGCCGGGTGGCCTCCGTGCCGGACCGGCCGGGCAGCCCGAGGTCCATGACCACCAGGTCGGGCTCGGTGCGCGCGGCCTCGGTGACCGCCTCCTCCGCGGACGCGGCCTGGCCGACCACGGCGAACGCCTCGTCCAGGTTGACCGCGGCCGCCAGGCCCTCGCGGAACAGCGGATGGTCGTCCACGAGCAGTACGCGCCACTGCGGCCCTCCCGCCGCCGTCACCGGCCCGGCACCTCCTCTCCGTGGTCGCGGCCGTGGCCGTGTTCTTCGGGTACGGCGTGAACGGCCGCTTCATGGCCGGCGCCGTCATGGCCGGCGCTCTCCCCGGCGGGCGGGTCGGCCTCCCCCGGCCCGGCGAGCGGCAGGATCGCGTGCACCACCGTGCCCGTCGCGGACCCGGTCACCGAGCAGGAGCCGCCGATCTCCTCGGCCCGCTCCGCCACGGAGGCCAGCCCCACGCCGGGCACGGCGCCGCGCCGCAGCCCGCTCCCGTCGTCGGTGACCTTGACCTCGAGCGTGTCGGGGCCCGCGGTGAGCTCGATCCGGACCTGCCGGGCCCGCGCGTGCCGCACCGCGTTGGTCAGCGACTCGGCCGCGATCCGGTAGGCGGCCGTCTCCACGCCGGGTGACAGCGGCGGCAGCGCGGTCGGGCGGGTGGCCACCGTCACCCGGGGCCCGGCGCCGCCCAGCCGCCGCGCCAGGTCCCGTACCGCCTTGGCCAGGCCGCGCTCGGCCAGGGCGGCGGGGGCCAGCCCCGAGGTGATCCGCCGCACCTCGACCAGGGCCTCGGCGAGGGTCTCGGCGGCCTCGCGCAGCTGGTGGCGGGCCGGGTGTCCGGGCGGGCAGGTGGTCTGGGCGATGTCCAGGCGCAGCCGTACGGCGGCGAGCTGGGGGCCGAGGCCGTCGTGGATCTCGCGCCGCAGCCGGCGGCGTTCCTCTTCGCGGGCGAGCACCAGCCGCTCGCGGGCGGCCTGGGCCTCCTCGGCCAGGCGCAGCGCGGCGAGCGCCGGGGCGGCCTGGTCGGCGAGGAGGGAGAGCAGGCCGCTGTCGCGCCCCGCGGGGGTGCCGAAGCCGTCCCGGGCGACTTCGAGGCGGCCGACCGTACGGCCGTGGTGGCGCAGCACGAACGCCTGGACCGGGCCGGTCAGCGGCGCCCCGGCGGCGGCCAGCCGCCGGGGTCCTGCGCGGGTGTCGACGCTGACGGCGGCGCCGGAGACGCCGAGGTCCTCGACGGCGCTGCGGCAGATCTGCTGGGGCACCTCGCCGGGGTGGGGCGCCTGCTGGAGGCGTACGGCCAGGGCGCTGGCGGCCTCGTGCGGGCGGGCGCGCGGCCCGTAGAAGGCGCGCTCGACGCGCAGGGTCAGCCAGCGCACGGTCGGCCGCAGGGCCCAGCCGAGCAGCAGCGCGCAGCCGACGGCGGTGCTGATCGTCCCGCCGCGCAGGGAGGGCAGTCCGGCCTGGACGGCGACGACCGCGCAGACGACGACGGCCGCGAGGGAGGTGAGGACGAAGGCGCGGGCGAGGCGGTGGCTGGTGACGCGGTCCAGCCGCCATATGCCGGTGCGTGCGACGCCCAGGCAGATCGCGGCCGCCCAGACGGCGCTGCCGAGGGTGCGCGCCACGATGGTGGGCATGCCCTCGGTCCACTCCGCGAGCAGCAGGAAGACACAGGCCGGGTAGGCGGCGGCCAGCAGCGCCCAGTTGCGCCGCTCCGCGCCGTGGGCGACGGCGGCGCGGCAGCACAGCGCGCAGGTGACCGCGGTGGCCACGGCGCGCAGCACCCACTCCTCCGCCGTGGAGTAGGTGTCGAGGTGGTCGAAGGCCCACTGGCCCCAGGCGGTGCCGAAGACGGGGTTGGGGACCGAGCCGGCCAGCGGCTCGCTGACCAGCCAGAGGGCGGCGTAGCCCAGCCAGTAGGCGGAGGCGCCGGCGCTCATCGCCCACCACTGCCACCGGCGCTGCGAGCCGCGCGGGAACAGCCACAGCGGCAGCAGCAGGACGGTCAGCGGGCGGCAGGCGATCCCGGCGGCCGAGATCAGCAGCTGGGCCACCGCGCCCGCCGAGCCCAGGTCGGCCAGGTCCAGCAGGTCGGCGGCGGCCGAGGGCAGCAGCCACAGCGCGCCGGCGACCAGCAGGACGCTGCCGTAGCGGCGGGCGGAGCGCTCGGCCAGCAGCAGCACCCCGACGCCGAGGACCGGGACGCCCACGGCCGCGCGGGTCAGCACGGCGGTGCCGCGCGGCTGCGGGTAGGACGGGGCCGGCCATTGGTCGTTCACCCGCAGCAGGCCGGCCAGCCAGCCCGCGAGGACCACCACGAACAGGGCCG
Organism: Streptomyces sp. NPDC097640; assembly: GCF_040302705.1. NCBI lineage: Bacteria > Bacillati > Actinomycetota > Actinomycetes > Kitasatosporales > Streptomycetaceae > Streptomyces > Streptomyces sp. NPDC097640. The sequence goes on along the minus strand of NZ_JBEOSB010000030.1, from coordinate 40,931 downwards.
ACACCCCGGCGGCGGCCTGCACGGCTCGGTCCTTGGGCTGGACCGCGCGTCTCATCCCATCCCGGAACCCCGGGCCGGGGCGGTGGCCGAGGGCGGGCTCGCCGGCGGAGCCGGGGCCGGTCCGGCGGTGTGGCTGGTGCCCCGCCCCCTGACCCACAGCGTGATGGAGTGGTCGCTGTGGCCCCGGCGGCATTTGTACTCACTCCACTTGCGGGCGTCCATCCCGTTCCGGCCTGCCTTGCGACAGGCGCTGGTGGTGTCGAAATGTCCGGCCTGGCGCCACGCCGCGGCCTGCGCCGCGGTGGCCGGCGCCGCCGGGGCGGTCGCCACGACGGCGCCGCTGAGCAGGGCGAGCACGGTCATCACAGAGGTCCGGCGGGTCCGGCGGGTCTGGCGGGTCCGGGATGGGGTCATCTGACAACCTCCTCGTGCTCCGGTGCACCGCTTCCGCGGTTCGGCGGGCTTCCGGTTCTCCCGGTCCCAGCACTACCCGCGGTGGGGCGGGTGAAGTGCGGCCGGGCCCGCGCCCACTCGAACCGGTGACTGACCCGTACCCGCGTTCCGTCCCGCCGTGTCCCCGTCCGTCGTGCCCCCGTCCGCCGTGCCCCAGCCCGCCGGGGTCGCGCTACCAGACGATCAGCAGGATGGCGACGGCGATCGACTCGGCCTCGATGTAGGGCACCCCGAACCGCATCAGCGTGAGCATGATCGGCTTGGCGGACCAGATCTCCAGGGTCTCCAGGAAGTGGCCGAGCCGGTGGGCGTAGCGGCGGACCACGGCGGTCTCGCGCGGTCCGAGCCGGGTGAGCAGTTTGGCCAGCAGGTCGCCGCCGTGGTGCAGGGCGACGGTCAGCAGCCGCTGCCGGATGAGCTGGGCGTCGGGCGGGGCGGCGCCGGCCGTGCCGAAGAGCGACACCTTGGCGGCTTCGAGTTCCGCGGTGTCACCGGCGGCCTGCCGCACCCGGATGACCAGGTCGTCGATGTCGGATCCGGTGATGGCCGGATCTCCCGTCGTGATGGTCACGGGCCCCTCCTCTGGTGTCCGCACGGCGGCGGGTCGTGTCCGCAAGGCGGCGGCTTGTGTCCGCAGAGCGGCGGGTTGTGTCCGCGCAAGGGCGGGAATCGAAGCCCGGTTCGCCGGGCCTGCCCCTACGGTCAGCCGCCCTGTGTCCCAGGCGCATGAGTCATCCGCCCCGCCCCTGCCCGGGCGTCCCAAGGGGCCGCGTCCGAAGGGGCCGCTCCCTGTTTATTTGACGGTCCGTCAGATACCGTGCTCGCCCGCCCACCGCGAAGGGGACCTCCGCCATGCCCGTCACGGTCGTACGGCTCAACCTCGTCGCTCCCGACGCCACACCCGAGTCCCTGTCCCGGCGCTACCGGGCGGCCGTCGATATGGCCGCGTTCGCCGACGACCAGGGCATCGACACCATCCAGACCGAGGAGCACCACGGCGCCGCCAACGGCTGGCTGCCCTCCCCGCTGACCTTCGCGGGCGCGGTGCTGGGCTCGACCCGGCGGATCGCGGTCACCGTCTCCGCGCTGATCGCCCCGCTCTACGACCCGCTGCGGCTGGCCGAGGACATCGCCGTGCTCGACCTGGTGAGCGGCGGCCGGCTGGTCACGGTGGCGGGCATCGGCTACCGGCCCGAGGAGTACGCCGGGCTCGGCCGGGAGTGGAAGCGGCGCGGCGCGCTCCAGGACGAGGCGCTCGAGACGCTGCTGGCGGCCTGGACCGGCGAGCCCTTCGAGTACCGGGGCCGCACCGTGCGGGTCACCCCGCGCCCGTACACCCAGCCGCACCCGACCCTGATGGTCGGCGGCAGCTCCAAGGCCGCCGCGCGCCGCGCCGCCCGGCTGGGCCTGCCGTTCTTCCCCAGCGCCCATCTGCCGGAGCTGGAGGCGTACTACCACGCCCGGCGCGCGGAGTACGGGACGCCGGGCTGGTGCCTGATGCCCACCGCGCGGACCTCGCTGCTGCATGTCGCGGAGGACCCGGAGCGGGCCTGGGCGGCGTACGGCCCGCATCTGCTGCACGAGGCGCGGACGTACGGCTCCTGGCAGTCGGGCGGGGGTGTCCACTCCGCGGTCCGTTCCGAGGCCGAGGATCTGGCGGCGCTGCGCGACGAGGGCGTCTACCGCATCGTCACGCCCGAGGAGTGCGTGGCGCTGGCCGAGGAGGGCGGCGAGGCGGCGGGCCTGGTGCTGCATCCGCTGTGCGGCGGGATGCCCGTGGAGGAGGGGTGGCGCTCGCTGCGGCTGTTCGCGGAACGCGTTCTGCCCCGCCTCAAACGATGAGGCGGGGCAGAACCCTCGAAGAACGAGGAGCGGGCCGGCGGGGGGTCAGCCCATCTCCTCCAACGCCTTGCCCTTGGTCTCCGGCACCCACTTGAGGATGAAGGGGATCGAGAGCACGGCGAAGACGGTGTACATGATGTAGGTCGCCGACAGGTTCCAGTCGGACAGGCTGGGGAAGCTGGCGGTGATGGCCCAGTTGGCGATCCACTGCGCGGAGGCGGCGACGCCCAGCGCGGCGGCGCGGATCTTGTTCGGGAACATCTCGCCGAGCAGCACCCAGACCACCACGCCCCAGGAGAGGGCGAAGAAGAGGACGAAGCCGTGCGCGGCGATCAGGGCCAGGACGCCCTGGGCGTGCGGCAGCTTGCCGTCGACGAGGTGCGCCGAGAAGGCCCAGGCCACCAGCCCCAGCGAGACCGCCATACCGGCCGAGCCGATCAGCGCGAGCGGCTTGCGGCCGATCTTGTCGACGAAGATCATCGCGATGACGGTGCCGATGATGTTGATGATCGACGTGGTGAAGGAGTAGAAGAACGAGCCGCTCGGGTCGACGCCCACCGACTGCCACAGCGTCGAGGAGTAGTAGAACGCCACGTTGATGCCGACGAGCTGCTGGAAGACCGAGAGACCGATACCGATCCAGACCACCGGCAGCAGCCCGAACCGGCCGCCGAGCAGGTCCTTGAAGGTGGACTTGTGCTCGCTGCGCATGGCCTGCTCGATCTGGGCGACGCGCGCGTCGAGATGGCCGCCCTCGCCCTCGACCTGGGCCAGGACCTCCTTGGCGCGGTCGCTCTTGCCGGCGGAGATCAGGAAGCGGGGCGACTCGGGGATGGCGAAGGACAGCAGGCCGTAGACCACGGCCGGGACGACCATCACGCCGAGCATCCACTGCCAGGCCTCGATGCCGCCGATCTTGCCGCGCTGGTCGCCGTCGGCGAGGTGGAGGATGCCCCAGTTGACGAGCTGGGACAGGGCGATGCCGACGACGATCGCGGCCTGCTGGAAGGAGGCCAGACGGCCCCGGTACGCGGGCGGGGCGACCTCGGCTATGTAGGCCGGGCCGATCACGGAGGCCATGCCGATGCCGATGCCGCCGAGCACCCGCCAGACGGCCAGGTCCCACAGGGCGAACGGAAGGGCCGAGCCGACCGCGCTGACCGTGAACAGCACGGCGGCGATCTGCATGACGCGGATGCGGCCGATGCGGTCGGCGATCCGGCCGGCGATGGCCGCGCCGATGGCCGAGCCGATCAGGGCGATGGCGACGACCTGGGCCAGAGCGGCGGAGCCGATGTCGTAGCGGCCACGGATGGCCTCGACCGCTCCGTTGATCACCGAGCTGTCGTAGCCGAAGAGAAAGCCGCCCATCGCGGCGGCGGCGGTGATGAAGATGACACGGCCAAGGGGGGCCGGCTGGGCACTGCGACCCTCGGACCCCGGTGCCTGCACGGTGGTGGTCAACGTGTACTCCTGTGGCCGTCCGGCAGCACCGCCGGACGTGGGGGGCGGCCTTCCAGCGGGGCTTGGCCGTGGGGTCGGGCCACCACTTGAAGGTAAAAACAACGTTGCCGAGACTATGCCTTCAAGTTCCGAAGTCAATAGGGTGTGACGAAGGAGTCACGGGGCCGCCTTCACGGGCAGATTGGACATCCTTGATCACATGACTTCAAGTGTTGAAGTGCCAAGTGTTGAGGCGTCTATCTCAGCCGCTGGCTGATGACCTTGGACACCCCATCGCCCTGCATGGAGACGCCGTACAGCGCGTCGGCGACCTCCATCGTGCGCTTCTGGTGAGTGATCACGATCAGCTGGGAGCTCTCCTGTAGCTCCTCCATGATCCGGATCAGCCGCTGGAGATTGGTGTCGTCCAGCGCGGCCTCGACCTCGTCCATCACATAGAACGGGCTCGGCCGCGCCTTGAAGATCGACACCAGCAGCGCCACGGCGGTCAGCGACCGCTCCCCGCCGGACAGCAGCGACAGCCGCTTGACCTTCTTGCCCGGCGGCCTGGCCTCCACATCCACGCCCGTGGTCAGCATGTTCTCCGGGTCGGTGAGCACCAGCCGGCCCTCGCCGCCCGGGAACAGCCGCGAGAAGACGCCCTCGAACTGGCGCGCCGTGTCCCGGTAGGCCTCCGTGAACACCTGCTCGACGCGCTCGTCCACCTCCTTGACCACCTGGAGCAGATCGGCCCGCGTCTTCTTCAGGTCCTCCAGCTGCTCGCTCAGGAACTTGTGCCGCTCCTCCAGCGCCGCGAACTCCTCAAGCGCCAGCGGATTGACCTTGCCCAGCTGCTGATACGCCCGCTCGGCCGCCCTCAGCCGCTTCTCCTGCTGCGCCCTGACATAGGGCACCGGCTGATTGCGCGGGTGTTCCGGGTCCTCCGGCAGGACCTCGCCCTCGGCCGGCGGAGACGGCGGCACCAGCTGGTCCGGTCCGTACTCGGCGATCAGCCCGGCCGGTTCTACGCCCAGCTCCTCCAGCGCCTTGGTCTCCAGCTGCTCGATCCGCAGCCGCTTCTCGGCGCCCAGCACCTCGCCCCGGTGCACCGAGTCGGTCAGCTTGTCCAGCTCGCCCTTGAGCTCACGCCCGTGGTTGCGCTCGGCGACCAGCTCGCGCTCCCGCTCGGCCTTCGCCCGCTCGGCCGCGTCCCGCTCCTCCTCGGCCCGCACCAGCGAGACCTCGACATGCGCCAGCAGCTGCCGGGCGCCCGAGGCCACCGCCGAGGCCACGGTCGCCTCGTGCCGCAGCCGCGCCCGCCGCTGCTCGGCGCGCGCCCGCGCCTCGCGCTCGGCGCGCGCGCCCCGGTCGAGCGCCTCCGCCCGCCCCGCGAGCCCCTTGACCCGCTCCTCGTGCGTACGGACCTGGAGCCGCGCCTCCATCTCGGTCTGCCGGGCGTTCGCCCCATCGGCCGCCAGCCGATCCCGTACGGAGGTGTCCGGCTCCTCAGCCCCTCCTTCACCAAAGGTGGCTTCCTCCTCCGCGACGACCAGCCGCTCCGCCAGCTCCTCGGCCTCCTCGGTGGCCCTGGCCAGCGCCTCCTCCGCCTTGGCCGCGGCCGCCGTCATCCGCTCGGCCTCGCCCGCCGCGGCCCGCGCCTGCCCGGCCAGCCGCCCCAGCGACTGGGCCACCTGCGACTTCTCCCGGTCGGCCGCGCTGCGCCGGGCCGCCAGCTCCTCGACCCGCGCCGCGCACCCGGCCCGCCGCTCCGCCGCCGCCCGCTGCCCGTCGGTCAGCTCCTCACACCGCACGGCGAGCTCCTCCAGCTCCGCCGCCGCCTCGTCGACCGAGGCCTGCACCTCCAGCAGACTGGGCGCCCCGGCGGAGCCGCCCTGGGCGAAGTGCGCCCCGAGCAGATCGCCCTCGGCGGTCACCGCCGTCAACTCCGGCCGCCGATCGACCAGTTCCTCGGCGTCCTCCAACGTCGCGACCACCACGACGTCGCGCAGCAGCCACCGCACAGCGGTCAGCAACCCCGCGGGCCCACCCACGAGCTCGGCCGCGCGGCGCAGCCCGGGCTCGCCGACGGGCCCGGCCTCGGCCACCGCCGCCGCCCGGCCTTCGGGGCGGGAGACCGGGCCGACCGCGCCGGGGTCGGCCGCCCAAGCGGGGCCGTCCCCTGGTCTGGCGCCCGGAAGGGTGATGCCCGTGTCGGCGGAAACCCCGCCGCCCGCCGGAGATTCGGCCGCTGCCGCGCCGGGCTCCGGCGCGGGCGGCGGCCCCGACGGGCCCGGGCCGAGGGGTGAGTCACCGGAGACGTCCGCGCGCTCCCGCTCGCCGTCCGCGCCGCCTTCGGTCGGGTGCGGCAGCCGTACGGAGCCGGTCTGACCGGCCATCGGGCCGCCGGGCGCGCCCGGCGCCGCGGTCCCGGGCGCAAAGGGGCCGCCTGGACCGACCGGGTCGCGAGCCCCGGCGGCCGGGGCGTCCGGGCGCGGCGCGGACGGGTCCGCTCCGGCCGGCGCGCCCGGCGGCGCGATGGAGTCGGGGCGCTCGGGCGCCGGGGCGCCGAGCAGGAGCGCGGCGCGGCCCGCGTCCTGTTTGCGGAGGAGGCGGATGGCCTCCGCCGCGGTGCCGGGGTCCGCGACGGCGATCGCGTCGGCCGCGGCGCCCAGGGCCGCGGCCACGGGGACCTCGAAGCCGGAGGCGACGTCCAGGAGTTCGGCGGCCGGGCCGAGGAGGCCGGTCAGCCGGTCGGCGGAGCCGAGGAGGGCGCCCGTGCCGTCCTTTCTGCGCAGGCCCAGGGCCAGCGCGTCATGGCGGGCGGAGGTCGCGGCGCGCTCGCGCTCGGCGGCCGTCAGGGCCTCGCGGGCCGCCCGGTGCGCGGTCTCCGCCTCGGTCAGCTCCCGTTTGGCGGCCTCATGGCGCTCCGCCAATTCCGCGTCGCCCGCGTCCAGTCCGTCGACCTCGGCCTGGAGCTGTTCGTACTCCTCCTGCGCCGCGACCGCCCGCTGCCGGGCCTCGTCGCGGGCGGCGGCCAGCCGGTCGATCTCGGCGCGCGCCGAACCCGCCCGGCCCCGGGCGGCGTTCACCTGGCCCTGGAGCCGGGCCAGCCCCTCGCGGCGGTCGGCGATGGCGCGGGCCGCGTCCTTCAGCCGGCGTTCCTCGAGCGCCAGCTCCCTCTCCAGTTCGGCGCGGTGTTCGACGGTGTCGTCCAGCGCCCGGCTCGCCGCCTCCAGAGCGGCCTCCAGCTCCGCCTCCTGCTCGCGGATCCGGGCCGCCTCGCGCTCCATGTCCTCCGGGTCCCGGCCGCGCCGCTCCTCCCCGGGGGCGGAGCTGGCGCTCTTGACCCGGGCGTCGGCCAGGCTGATGGTGCCGCGCACCCGCTCGGCGAGCTGTGAGAGCTCGTACCAGGTCTGCTGGGCGTCCCGCAGCCGCGGCGCCAGCCGCCGGACCTGCTCCTCCAGCGCCGCCTCCCGCTGCTGCGCGGTGCGCAGCTCGGCCTCGGCGGTCTCCTTGCGCTGTTTGAGCGCGGCCTCGTCGGCGATCTCGGTGCGCAGTGCCTCGCGCATGGTCACCAGGTCGTCGGCGAGCAGCCGCAGCCGGGCGTCGCGCAGATCGGCCTGGATGACGGCGGCCCGCCGGGCGACCGCGGCCTGCCGCCCGAGCGGCTTGAGCTGGCGCCGCAGCTCGTCGGTGAGGTCCTGGACGCGGGCGAGGTTGGCCTGCATGGCGTCCAGCTTCCGCAGCGCCTTCTCTTTGCGTTTGCGGTGTTTGAGTACGCCCGCGGCCTCCTCGATGAAGGCGCGGCGCCCGGTCGGGTCGGCGTGCAGGACGGAGTCGAGCTGGCCCTGGCCGACGATGACATGCATCTCACGGCCGATGCCGGAGTCGGAGAGCAGCTCCTGGATGTCCAGCAGGCGACAGGTGTCGCCGTTGATCTGGTATTCGCTGCCGCCGTTACGGAACATGATCCGCGTGATGGTGACTTCGGCGTATTCGATGGGCAGTGCGCCGTCGGAGTTGTCGATGGTGAGGGAGACCTCGGCGCGGCCGAGCGGGGGACGGCCGGTGGTGCCGGCGAAGATGACGTCCTCCATCTTTCCGCCGCGCAGCGACTTCGCGCCCTGCTCCCCCATGACCCAGGAAAGCGCGTCCACGACATTGGACTTGCCCGAACCATTGGGGCCGACGACGCAGGTGATACCCGGCTCGAAGCGCAGCGTCGTGGCGGAGGCGAAGGATTTGAAGCCTCGGAGGGTCAGGCTCTTGAGATGCACGCCTTTGGACTCTACCTCCCCTGTCTCACACGACACCGTCCTTCGGCCGTGGCGCCGCGAGGCGGGTCTTCGCTTGTCTCTGCTTGTCTCCGCTCGCCTCTGCTTCGCTCGGTGTTTCTCGAGTTTTTTCTCGGTTTCACCGGTGAGGGGGAGGGGCACATCAGACGGTAAGGGAAACGCGGTCGGTCGCCGCGGAAACGACGAAGGGACGCCATGGGCGTCCCTTGCAGATTCTCAAGCGGCTGACGGTGCAGCCCGACCGGCTCGTGAGCCGGGTCAGGCGAGCGCAGGCTCCGCCTGGGATACGTCGATGCTTTCGAGCAGCGAGTCGCCGTGGTGAGCGGCGGCGGACAGAGCGTCGTTCTCGGCCTGGATCCGAATGAGCTCGGATTCGAGGTCCTGGACGCGCTGCTGAAGCCGTCGCATCTCGGCGAGGACTCGGGGGTCGGAGCCGCCGACGTAACCGAGAAGCGCCTTTGCCATGATGGATGGTCCTCCACACTGAGTGACCGACCGAAGCGGTGGTGGGTCGTGAGGGATTTCGCACCCGCGATGCCTGCCGTTACTACCGTGCTGAGTGGCAAACAGTTAAGGTGCGCGGGGCTTCCAGCGTCTCACCAATTGGTTTGAGGGTCAACACGATCACAGGCCGACGGGGCCCAGCGGCCGGGGGCTTACCGGGCGGCGAATGCCGCCGAGCCCGTATTGATCAGACCGTCGGAGCGAGGAGATCATCCCTTACGCCGCAGCCTTCCACGGACCGCTCGCATTGGCAACCATCAGCTTGTTTCCGCTCACGCGCGGTGCAAAAAGCCCGCCCGGCGAGGGCTCTCGGCGGGCGGGTGCGGCGGGGTTTGTCAGCGGATCTCGAAGCTCTCGTAGCCGCCCCGAGGTGTGTCCCAGATCTCGGTCACACCCTCGACCCGGCCGGGCGTGTCGTCACCCCGCAGCCAGTCGAGCAGCTGTTCGCAGTTCATGCGTTCGCCTTCTGCGACGATCTGGACCCGGCCGTCGGACAAATTCGAGGCGAACCCGGCCAGCCCCCCGATGCGCAGTGCGTTTGCCCTGGTGAACCAGCGAAAACCGACTCCCTGGACCCGGCCGCGGACCCACGCGGTGAGGCGCACTCTCTCGTTCATGAGTGGCACGCTAGCCGAACGCAAACCAAGCAATTCGCTCTCTGGCGCCTCAGCCACCCCCGTCATGGCGTACAGTCCCGGCTCAAACGCAATACTCACCCGTACGAGTGACGCATGTGACCCCGATCTTGCAAGGAAGGCAGGAGATGGGCCGCCATCGACTATCTGCCCCCGGATCCGCGCCGACACCCACCGGCGCCGGGCGCCACCGGGGAGCCCGCCGGAGCCACCTGGCACCGGTGCGGACCGGACTGCTGAGTGTTTCCGCCGCTGTCGCGGTGGGTGCGGTGGCCATGGCCACCGGGCTGCTGCCGGGAGGACCGACCCTTAGCGGAAGCAACGACCCGGCCGGGGGGGTGATCGCCGACGGCCCGTCCGGCTCGTCCCTGGAGACCCAGGGCTCCCCGTCCGCCTCGCCGGTGGACCGCGGCACGACCCCCGCGGACCGCGGCGAGGACCGGCCGCAGGCGCCGTCCACCACGCCCTCGAAGACCCCGGGCAAGTCCTCCCCCACGCCCTCCACCACCCCCTCGACCCAGCCGGGTTCCTCGGACACCGCCCCCGGGAACGGGAACGGAAACGGGAAGGGCAACGCGAACGGCAGGGACAACGGAAACGGGAACGGAGGCTCGAACGGCAAGGGCTCGTCCCAGAAGCCCACCACGCCCCCGGGCCAGAGCGAGGACTCCAACACCACGCCCGGAAACCCCGACAAGGCCGAGAAGGCCGCCGCGCGGCAGGTCCTGGCGCTGGTCAACGAGGAGCGGTCGAAGGCCGGCTGCGCGCCGGTGACCGCCGACCCGAAACTGACCCAGCTGGCCCAGGACTTCAGCGATGACATGGCGCTGCGGGGCTTCTTCGACCACCTCGACCCGGACGGCGACACCCCCTGGGAGCGGGCTGAGCAGGTCGGCATCGTGAACCTGGGCGGGGAGAACATCGCCCGCGGCCAGGAGGACGCGCAGGCGGTGATGGACTCCTGGATGAACAGCTCCGGCCACCGGGCGAACATCCTCAACTGCGGCTACAAGACCCTCGGCGTCGGCACGAACTTCGGCGCGGACGGCCCGTGGTGGACCCAGGACTTCGGCTACTGAGCCGTTCCTGAGGCCCGGGCCGCACACCGGGTGCGGCGCCCTCGCACCTTCCCCGTCAGGCGGCGAGTGCGCCGTACCCGGCCCGCCCCGGTAACTAACTTTCCGAAAGCGCAACCCGGTGGTCAGCGCTGCGCTGGAGTATGGTCATGGCATGGAGAGCGACCGCGCCACGCCGACGGGCGCCGAAACGGCACATGACGACCTGGCCTTCGACGTGTTCGCCCGCGTCTGCCCGTCCCGCGGCACGCTGGAGCACATCACCGGCAAGTGGGGCGGCCTGACCCTGGGCGCTCTCGAGCAGGGCAGTCTCCGCTTCAACGAACTGCGCCGCCGGGTCGACGGCGTCAGCGAGAAGATGCTGTCCCAGACGCTGCACGCGCTGGAGCGCGACGGCCTGGTGCACCGCGAGGCACAGCCGACCAACCCGCCGCGTGTGGACTACGAACTGACCCCGCTGGGCCACGCCGTCGCCGAGCGGCTGCTGGCGCTGATCGGCCTCGTCGAGGAGCGGATGCCGGAGGTGCTGACCGCCCAGGCGCGCTACGACGAGGAGCGCGGCACGGCGGTACGGGGCGCCGCGACCGGGCGCGGCGGGCGCTGACAGCGCGGGCAGAAGTAGCTGGAGCGGTTCATCCACGGGCGGCGCCGCATCGGCGTGTCACAGCGGCGGCAGGGCTCGTTCTCCCGGCCGTACGCGTCCAGGGAGCGCTCGAAGTAGCCCGACTCGCCGTTCACATTGACGTACAGGGAGTCGAAGCTGGTGCCGCCGACGGCCAGCGCGGCGTTCATGACGTCGCGCACATGACCGAGGAGTTCGGCGCTGCGCGGGCGGGTGAGGGTGGCCGTCGGCCGGTCGTAGTGCAGCCGGGCGCGCCACAGCGCCTCGTCGGCGTAGATGTTCCCGACCCCGCTGATCAGCGACTGGTCGAGCAGCGCCCGCTTGAGGGTGGTGCGGCGGCGGCGCAGCGCGGTGTGGAAGGCGGCCTCGTCGAACGCCGGGTCCAGCGGGTCGCGGGCGATGTGCGCGATCGCCGCCGGCAGCCCGTCCGCCGCGCCGGGCTCGGCCTCGTGCAGCGAGAGGCCGCCGAAGGTGCGCTGGTCGACGAACCGCAGCTCGGTGCCTATGGAGTCGGCGAAGCGCACCCGGATGCGCAGGTGCTTCTCGTCCGGCGCGGCGTGCGGCTGGACGAGCAGCTGGCCGCTCATGCCGAGGTGCGCCAGCACCGACTCGTCACCGTCGTCCAGCGGCAGCCACAGGTACTTGCCGCGGCGGCGGGCCACCCCGGCGCGGCGCCCCTTGAGGCGGGCGGCGAAGTCCTCGCCGCCCCCGAGGTGACGGCGTACCGCGCGCGAGTGCAGCACCTGCGCCTCGGCGACCGTACGGCCGCTGATCCAGCGCTCCAGACCGCGGCGGACCACCTCGACCTCGGGCAGCTCGGGCAACGGGGGCCTCCTTGGCAAAAGCCCTCGCCCTCCCTGCGGCCTTGGCGGCCGGGGCCGCGCTCGGTCGCAGGGAGGGCGAGGGGTGGGATCAGTGTGCCGGCGAGGCGGTGTCGGCTGCCTCGCCGTCCGAGCCGGCGGCGGTGCCCCCGGCGGTGGCCGATTCGGCCTCGGCCTTGGCCTTGGCCGCCTCGTCAGCCGCCGCGCGGATCGCGCGCCAGGCGGCCTCGGCCGCCTGCTGCTCGGCTTCCTTCTTGCTGCGGCCGGTGCCGGTGCCGTACGCGACACCACCGACGCGGGCGGCAGCCGTGAAGGTCTTCTCGTGGTCGGGTCCGGTCTCGGAGACCAGATATTCCGGAACCCCGAGACCCTCAGTGGCGGTCAGTTCCTGGAGGCTGGTCTTCCAGTCCAGGCCGGCGCCCAGGTTCGAGGACTTCTCGATCAGCGGATCGAAGAGCCGGTGCACCAGCTCCGCGGCGGCGTCCAGCCCCTGGTCGAGGTAGACGGCGCCGATGACCGCTTCAAGAGTGTCGGCGAGGATCGAGGCCTTGTCCCTGCCCCCGGTGCCCTCTTCGCCCCGGCCGAGCCGGATGAAGGCGCCGAGGTCGAGGCCGCGGCCCACCTCGGCCAACGCGCGCGAGTTGACCACGGCGGCCCGCAACTTGGCCAGCTGGCCCTCGGGCAGGTCGGGGTGGATGCGATACAGCGTGTCGGTGACCACCAGGCCGAGCACGGAGTCCCCGAGGAACTCCAGGCGCTCGTTGGTGGGCAGCCCGCCGTTCTCGTACGCGAAGGAGCGGTGGGTGAGCGCACGCACCAGAAGGGCGGACTCGAGCTGATACCCGAGCCGCCCTTCCAGGATCGTGTGGGACGAGGCCGTGTCCGCCTGGGCCAGTTCTCCCGCACGCTTGCGGGGAGTCGTGTTGGCGTCCGACATAGAGCCTGTCACCCGCCGATCAGACCTCGAGGACCTGGCGGCGGTTGTAGGTGCCGCAGCTGGGGCACGCGATGTGCTGCAGCTTCGGCTCGTGGCAGCGCTCGCACGCCACCAGGGTGGGGACCGCAGCCTTCCACTGCGACCGGCGGTGGCGCGTGTTGCTGCGCGACATCTTCCGCTTCGGAACAGCCACGGCTACTTCTCCTGTGAGTCATCCCCGCGTTCGCGGGGTGCGTTTTCCTTCTCGCCGCCCGAATCGGCCTCGGCGAGTCCCTTCAGCGCCGCCCAACGGATGTCGACGGCATCGTGATGGTGGTCGGGGTCCTCCTCGAGCCGCGCGCCGCACTCGGCGCACAGCCCGGGGCAGTCCTCCCGGCACACCGGCTGCAACGGCAGTGCGAGCACCACCGCGTCACGCAGCACGGGTTCGAGGTCGAACAGATCGCCCTCGAGAAAGAGCGTGTCCTCCTCCTCGGCGTCGTCGCCGGTGTCCGCGGGGCGGCTCCGGTCGTCGGCGTCGGGGTAGGAGTACATCTCCTGGAAGTCCGCTTCGAGCTCCCGCTCCAGCGGCTCCAGACACCTTACGCACTCCCCTGTCAGCGGTGCGCGGGCGGTGCCTGTGACAAGCACCCCCTCCATGACCGACTCCAGGCGGAGGTCGAGCTCGACGGTCACGCCCTCCCGCACCCCGATGACCTCGATACCGAGGTCCTTGGGGGCCGGGACCGAGCGGGAGAGCCTTTTGAGCGCACCGGGACGACGACCCAGCTCGCGCGTGTCGAACACGAGAGGGGCACGGTGGTCGAGGCGGGCGTTCAGGGCTTCCTGCTTTCTACGGCTGCGGCGGGCCACCCGACGCGAAACTACGAAACGGGCAGCCGAGATCGCGGACGTACACGCGACCGAAGAGCCAGGATACTGGACCGGCCGCCGTACACCCAATCCGGCCCCGGAGCGGTGGATCAGGTCAGGCCGGGCTCAGCGGCCCTGCTCGTACTGACGCAGCTGATCCAGGTCGATCATGCTGGTGTCGAACAGGCTGGTCTCGTCGAGGGCCGCGGCGGGCTGCTGGGGCTGGTGGTGCGCCGGGGGTAGCGCCTGCTGCTGCGGCTGCTGCGGCTGCTGCTCGGGGACGTAGCCGCTCGGGTCGTAGCCCTGGGGCTGCTGCTGCCAGCCGTACGCGTCCTGCTGCTGATAGCCGCCCTGGGCCGGGTACGGGTCCTGCTGCTGCACATAGCCCTGCTGCTGATAGCCGTACGCGTCCTGCTGCTGGTAGCCGGCCGTGGCCGCGTAGTACGAGGCATCGGGCGCCGCCTCGGGCCGCGCCACCGTCACCTGCGCCTGCGACTGGGCCAGGTCCGCCAGGTAGTCGTCGTCGCTGGTCTGGTGGCCGAGCGAGGCGGCCGCGTCCTGGGCGGCCAGGTGCGCGCCCAGTTCGTCGATCGCCTGGGCCCCGAGCAGCTTCTGACGGCCCCGGCCGACCGCCTCCAGCGTCTTGGTAAGCACCGCCGAGACCGCGCCGAGCTTGGTGTCCACGTATTCGTCGGCGCGGTGCCGCAGCGTCTGGGGGTCGGCGCTGCGCTCGGGACCGTCCTCCAGCTGCCCCACCTCGTCCGGCGCCCCGTCCGAGGGACGGCCCAGCAGCTTCCCCCGGCCCCGGTCCACGGAGTCGATGGTCTTGGTCAGCACGACCTCGAAGTTGGCGAGTTTGCTGTCGACGTAGTCGTCGGCCTCGGCGCGGATCTCCTCGGCCTCCCGGCGGGCCTCCTCCAGGATCCGGTCCGCCTCCTCCTGGGACTTCCTGGCCACCTCGGTGTCCGAGACCAGCGAGCCCCGGTGGGCGTGCGCGGACTCGATGATCCGGTCGGCCTCCTGGCGGGCCTGCTCGACCATGCGGTCGCGGCCGCCGATCACATCCTGCGCCTGGGCCAGGGAGTCAGGGAGAGCGGCGCGCACCTCTTCGAGCATGGCGAGCAGCTCGGCGCGGTTGATCACGCACGAGGCCGACATGGGCATGGACCGGGCGCTGCCGACGGTGTCGACGATCTCGTCGAGCTTCTTCTGCACGTCCACCTTGGGTGCTCGCCACTCTCTCTTGACGGAACTTCGACCGGGGACGACTGTACGGCCAGCGGGCCCCGCCCAAAACCCGCCGGCCCGGCCGTCATCGGGTCAGCGCTTGCGCAGCCGCTCGGTCAGCGCCTCCAGCACCAGCGGGGGCACCAGGTGGGAGACGTCGCCGCCCCAGGCCGCCACCTCCTTGACCAGGCTGGAGGAGAGGAAACTGTAGGTGGGGTTGGTGGGTACGAACAGCGTCTCCACGCCGGAGAGGCCGTTGTTCATCTGGGCCATCTGGAGCTCGTAGTCGAAGTCGCTGACCGCCCGCAGCCCCTTAACGATGGCGGGGATCTCGCGTTCCTTGCAGAAGTCCACGAGGAGTCCGTGGAAGCACTCCACCCGGACGTTCCCGTACTCGGCGGTGACCTGGCGGAGCAGGTCCATCCGCTCGTCCACGGTGAACAGCCCCTGTTTGGACTTGTTGATCATCACGGCGACGTAGACGACGTCGTACAGCTTGGACGCACGGGCGATGATGTCGAGGTGCCCATTGGTGACGGGGTCGAAGGACCCCGGACAGACTGCGCGGCGCACTGGTGGTTCCTCGCTCTCGGGTCCGGTCATGACGCGTTGTCGCACGTCGAGGCGGCGCGACCGTACCAAAGCGTGCCCTCGCCGTATCGACGGGCCCGCAAGCCCTCGAATCCGGCAGGCCACCCGAAATCCCCGCCTCGCGTGCTCCGCTCCACCGTGGCCAGCGCATCGGGCGCAAGCCACCCGTTACCGGCGAGTGTGAGCAGAATCTCCCGCAGCTCGTCGTCGGCCACCGCGTACGGCGGGTCCAGGAACACCACGTCGTACGGGCCGGTCGAGGGGACCGGACCGGCGATCGTCTGCTCGGCCCGGCCGGTGCGCAGTTCGGCGCCCGGCAGGTCCAGCGCCCGGATGTTGGCCCGGATGGTGCGGGCGGCGCGCGCGTCGGACTCCACGAGCAGCACATGCTCCGCGCCGCGCGAGAGCGCCTCCAGGCCGACCGCGCCCGAGCCGCCGTACAGATCGAGCACCCTGGCTCCGCGCAGCGAGCCCAGCAGCGACTCCCAGGTGGAGAAGAGGCCTTCGCGCGCCCGGTCCGAGGTGGGGCGGGTGCCGTTTCCCGGCGGCACGGCCAGGCGGCGGCCGCCGGCGGCTCCGGCGATCACGCGGGTCATCGGTGACGCAGTCCTTCGCGGTGGGAGGGGGCAGCGGCGGGCCGTACGAAGCCGCTGCCCCTTCACCATATGGCGTCCGGGGCCCTGGCCCCGCCCAGGCCGGGCACCCGCGACTCGGCCCTTGTCAGCCCTTGTCGAGGTACTCCTCGCGCTCCTCGTCCAGGAACGCGTCCAGCGCCGTGCGCAGCTCGGGGAAGGCGGTCAGTTCGGGGTCGGCCGCGACGATGGCCGCCGCCTCCTCCCGGGCCGCCGCGATGACCTCCTCGTCGTCGATGACCGCGAGCACCCGCAGCGAGGAGCGCGCCCCGGACTGGGCCTGCCCCAGCACATCGCCCTCGCGCCGCTGCTCCAGGTCGATCCGGGACAGCTCGAAGCCGTCCAGCGTGGCCGCGACCGCGCCGAGCCGGGCGCGGGCGGGGCTGCCCTCCGGCATCTCGCTCACCAGCAGGCACAGCCCGGCGGCCGAGCCACGGCCGACCCGGCCGCGCAGCTGGTGCAACTGCGAGACGCCGAAGCGGTCCGCGTCCATGATCACCATGGCGGTGGCGTTGGGGACGTTGACCCCGACCTCGATGACCGTCGTGGCGACCAGGACGTCCACCTCGCCCGCGGCGAAGCGGCGCATCACGTCGTCCTTCGCCTCCGGCTGCATCCGGCCGTGCAGCACCTCCACGCTCAGGTCCCGCAGCGGGCCCTTGGCGAGCTGCTCGGCGATGTCGAGGACCGCGAGCGGCGGCCGCTTCTCGGCCTCGTCCTCGGGAGACGCCGCGGAGGACTTGGCGGACGGCTTGGCCGGCTTGCGCGCAGCGCCCTTGGGCCCGTTCCCCCCATCCCCCTCGTTCCCCTCGTCGCCGATGTCGTCGCCGATCCGCGGGCACACCACATACGCCTGGTGCCCGGCCGCCACCTCCTCGCGCACCCGCTCCCACGCCCGCGCCAGGAAGTGCGGCTTGTCCTTCGCGGGCACCACATGGGAGGCGATCGGGGAGCGCCCGGCCGGCAGCTGGTCCAGAACCGAGGTCTCCAGGTCGCCGAAGACGGTCATGGCGACGGTCCGCGGGATGGGGGTGGCCGTCATCACCAGCAGATGCGGCGGCTGCTTGCCCTTGGAGCGCAGGGCGTCGCGCTGCTCGACGCCGAAGCGGTGCTGCTCGTCGACCACGACCAGGCCCAGATCGTGGAACTGGACCTTGTCCTCGATCAGCGCATGCGTCCCGACCACGATCCCGGCCTCGCCGGTGACCAGGTCCAGCAGCGCCTGGCGGCGGGCCGCGGCGCCCATGGAGCCGGTCAACAGCACGATCTTGGTGCCCTGTTCGGAGCCGCCCAGCATGCCGCCCTCGGCCAGGTCGCCCATCATCTCGGTGATCGAGCGGTGGTGCTGCTGGGCGAGCACCTCGGTGGGCGCGAGCATCGCGGCCTGTCCCCCGCTGTCCACGACGCCCAGCATCGCGCGCAGCGCGACCATCGTCTTGCCCGAGCCGACCTCGCCCTGGAGCAGCCGGTGCATGGGGTGTTCGGTGGCGAGGTCGGCGAAGATCTCCCGGCTGACGCTCCGCTGGCCGTCGGTGAGGGTGAACGGCAGCCGGGCGTCGAAGGCGTCCAGCAGGCCGCCCTCGGCCGGGGCGCGCGGCACCGCGGGCAGTTGGGCGTCGGCGTGCCGCCGCCGGGCGAGGGCGACCTGGAGCACGAAGGCCTCGTCCCACTTCAGGCGGTCCCGGGCCGTGGCGATGTCCGTCTTGGTGCGCGGCCGGTGGATCTTCAGCAGCGCCTCGGGGAGCTCGGCCAGCCCGCGGCCCTGCCGCAGGCTCTCGGGCAGCGGGTCGACCAGGCCTTCCCAGCCGGTGGCCGCCAGGCTGTCGAGCAGCGTCCCGACGGCCTTCTCGATCTTCCAGGACTCCAGCTGGGCGCAGGCGGGATACAGCGGCCGCAACTGGTTGGCCCAGGCCTCCACGGCCTCCGCGCCGTCCTCCTTGCCGAGCATCTCGTACGCGGGGTGGGCGAGCTGGCGCACATTGCGGAAGACGCCGACCTTGCCGGCGAACATGCCCCGGCGGCCGGGGAGCAGCTCCTTCTGCGCCGCGTAGACGCCCCGGCCGAAGAAGACCAGCTGGAGCCGGCCGCTGCCGTCGGTGAGGGTGACCTCGAGGCGCTGTTTGGTGCCGCGGTCGAACTTGTGCACACGGGCTTCGGCGACCTGCGCCACGACCGTCACATGCTCGTCCAGGGGCAGCTCGGACAGCCGGGTCAGCTCGCCGCGCTCGGCGTACCGCCTGGGGTAGTGGTGCAGCAGATCGCCGATCGTGTGCAGGTCGAGGTGGTCGGCCATCACCTTCGCGGTGTTGCCGCCGAGCACCTTCTTCAGGGGTTCATCCAGCGCGGGCACGCAGTCCATTGCACACCACGGCACCGACAAGCGGGGCCACCCCGGCCGATGAGGCGCCTGCTGTGCGGGCTATTCGATGCCTATGATCAGCGGCACATCGGACTGGCCGCCCTGGTAGACCACCGTGTCGACGGCGAAGTGCCCCTCCCGTACGTGGCGCTCCAGATGCTCGGCGAAACCGTCGGGCAGGTCCGCGCCCAGCACCAGCGTGACCAGTTCGCCGCCCGCGGCGAGCATCCGGTCCAGCACGGTCTCGGCGGTGCCCGCGAGGCCGTCGCCGATCACCGCCACATCGCCGTCGATGAGCCCGAGTACGTCCCCCGCCTGGCACACCCCGGCCATGGTCCAGAACTGGCGCTCGGCGACGGCCAGCTCGGCGTAGCGGGTGGCGCCCGCGGCGGAGGTCATGGCCACGACGTCCTCGTCGAAGCTGCGGCCCGGCTCGTGCACGGCGAGCGCGGCGAGGCCCTGGACCGGGGAGCGGGTGGGGATGACCGCCACCCGTACGCCGTCGGCGCGGGCCTGGGCGGCGGCGGCCGCGGCGGTGTGGCGCAGCTCGGTGTCGTTCGGCAGCAGGACGACCTCCTGGGCGCCGGCCCGCCGGACGGCCTCGGTCAGCTCGCCCGCGGCCGGCCGCTCCCCCGGGCGTGCGGCGACCACGGTCGCGCCGACCTCGGCGCACAGCGCGGCCAGGCCCTCGCCGGGGACGACCGCGACCACGGCGCGCGGTGCGCGCTCCGCGCGGGCGCCCTGGGGCTCGGCGGCGCCCGGCCGGTCCGTGCGGGCGGTGTCGGCGGCAGTCCGGGGCCGGGGGTAGGGCTGGTCGGCGTGGGCCCGGCGGGCGGCGGCGGTGTCGAAGTGGGTGATGCGGATGCGGTGCGGGCGGCCCGCCTCGACGCCCGCCTCCACGGCCGCTCCCGCGTCGTCCACATGGACGTGTACGTTCCACAGCCCGTCGCCGCCGACGACCACCAGGGAGTCGCCGAGCGCGTCCAGCCGCTCGCGGAGCCGGGCGACGGCCGGCTCGTCCGCCTCCAGCAGATAGATCACCTCGAAGGCGGGTCCGCCGTCTCCCACCTCGCCGTCGGGCGCGGCCGTGGCCGCGGGCCCGGCAGCCGGGCAGCATCCGGGGGCCGTGACCGGCCCGCCGTCCGGGGCCCGGCCCGAGGTGGCCTCGGCGAGGGCGCCGAGGACCACCACCAGCCCGTAGCCGCCCGCGTCGACGACGCCCGCGCGGGCCAGCACCCCGAGCTGGGCGGGGGTGGCCTCCAGGGCGGTCCTGGCGCCCTCGTACGCCGCGCTGGCCACCGCGGCCGGGTCGCCCTCGGCGCGCCCCGCGGCGTCGGCCGCGGCCCGCGCCACGGTCAGCACGGTGCCCTCCACCGGGTGGGCCACGCCCAGGTACGCCAGCTCGGCCGCGCGCCGCAGGGCCCGGCGCAGGCCGTCCGCCCCACCGTCGTCGCCGCCTCCGGCGCCCCGGCGGCCGTCGCCGTCCGCGAGGACGTCCGCCATGCCGCGCAGCAGCTGCGCCAGGATGGTGCCGGAGTTGCCGCGCGCGCCGATCAGGGCGCCGTGGGCCATGGCGCGCACCGCCTCGGGCAGGCTCGGGCGGGCGGCGGTCCGCTGGGCGGCGGCGTGGCCGTCGAACGCGGCCGCGACGGCCTGGGCGGCGGACTCGACGGTCAGATAGAGATTGGTGCCGGTGTCCGCGTCCGCGACCGGGTAGACGTTGATCGCGTCGATCTCCTCGCGGGCGCGGCCGAGCGCGTCCAGCGCCAGGGCGCACCAGGTGCGTACCGCATCGGCGTCGAGCGTGTGCGGCACGTACGTCCTCCTCGGGAGGGCAGGGGGCGGGACCGTTATCGCAGGGTAGTCGCCACCCCCGGCGCAGGCCCGGGCGACCGTGGTAATTTCGGGGTAGCGGAGCAGGCGTTGTATATTGCTCCGGTTGCCCGATGAAAATCGGGCCATTCCCCTGGCATCACCGCCGATCGTTCACGATCCCAGCGCGCCGGGGCTCACCGTAAGTGTCTGTCTCCTCGCGCCAGCGGGGTTGACCCGTCTTTGGAGTAACCCGTGGCTGCCAACTGCGACGTCTGCGGCAAGGGGCCGGGCTTCGGCAACAACATCTCGCACTCGCACCGCCGCACCCGCCGTCGTTGGAACCCCAACATCCAGACGGTGCGCGCTGTGGTCGGTCGGACCCCGAAGCGGCTCAACGTCTGCACCTCGTGCATCAAGGCCGGCAAGGTTTCGCGCTGAATCTCCCGCGCGGGCGGGGGCGACCCCGTGCGCGTGCCGAGTGCGACCCTTCCGGTTGCCGAGCCGGTCCACCTCGTGGTGGACCGGCTTTTCGCATGCCCTGAGTTCCCGGGCCGGTCCCGGGCTCGCCTCCGGGATCAGCGCCACCGCCAGCCGTGATCCACCGGGCCGATCCCCCGGCCCAGCGGGAATCCGGCCGCGATCGCGCCCGTGACGTACTCCTTGGCCGCCGCGACGGCCTCCGGCACCCCGGCCCCCAGCGCCAGATGCGAGGCGATGGCGGAGGCGAGGGTGCAGCCCGTGCCGTGCGTATGGCGGTTGTCGTACCGGGGCGCGCGCAGCCAGTGCTCCTCGGTGCCGTCGGTCAGCAGGTCGACCGCGTCGCCGTCCAGATGGCCGCCCTTGATCAGCGCCCATCGCGGGCCGAATTCCAGAACCGCGCCCGCGGCCCGCCGCAGATCCCCCTCCCCCGCCACCTTCACGCCCGTGAGCTGGGCGACCTCGTCCAGGTTGGGCGTGGCCACGGTCGCGACCGGCAGCAGCCGGGTCCGGACCGAGCCGAGGGCCTCCGCGGCGAGCAGGGCGTCGCCGTGTTTGGAGACCCCGACCGGGTCGACCACGACCGGGGCGGAGACGTCCGCGAGCAGCCCGGCGACGGTCTCGACGAGCTCGGCGGTGGCCAGCATCCCGGTCTTGACCGCCTGCACCCCGATGTCGTCGACGACGCTGCGGAACTGGGCCCGTACGGCCTCGGCGGGCAGCTCCCACGCGCCGCTCACGCCCAGCGAATTCTGCGCCGTCACGGCCGTGATCACGCTCATACCGTGCACGCCGAGGGCCAGCATCGCCTTCAGGTCGGCCTGAATACCGGCACCGCCGCCGGAGTCGGATCCGGCGACGGTGAGGACGCGGGGCGGGGCCATGGGCCTGGTGGGCGCTGGTGCGGGGGAAGTCGCCATGTCGCCGAATCTACTCGGCGTTCCGATGCGCGCTTCCCGCAGGCGCCTTCCCCTCCGGTGCCTCTCGGCGGCGCTTCCCGTCCGGTGCTTCTAGTCGGCGCTCTTGTCCTTGCCGAAGTGGTCCCAGCCCGCGTGCGGCCAGGGCGCGCCGTCCACGGTCACCTGCGGCAGCGCCGAGGGGTTGAGCACCTCGCCGATCACCTTCCAGCGGGCGGGCAGCTTCGCGTCCGGCGGGAAGGTGGCCACGATCGCGTGGTCCTCGCCCCCGTTGAGCACCCACTGAAGCGGATCGACGCCCACCGCCTGCCCGATGTCGGACATCTGGGAGGGGATGTCGATGTCCCCCGAGCGCAGATCGATCCGGACCTTGCTGGCCTCCGCGATATGCCCGAGGTCGGCGACCAGCCCGTCGCTGACGTCGGTCATGGCGGTCGCGCCGAGCCCGGCGGCCGCGGGCCCCGCGTGGTACGGCGGCTCCGGGCGGCGGTGTGCCTCCACGAAGGCGCGCGGCGAGCGGAAGCCGCGGGAGAGCACCGCGTGTCCGGCCGCCGACCAGCCCAGCCAGCCCGTGACCGCGACCACGTCGCCCGGCTGGGCACCGGATCGGGTGACCGGCTCGTGGTTGCGCAGATCGCCCAGAGCGGTGATGGCCACGGTGATGGTCTCGCCGCGCACCACATCGCCGCCCACCACGGCCGCGCCCGCCACCTGGCACTCGTCGCGGATGCCGTCCATCAGCTCGGCGGGCCAGGTCACCGGGAGTTCGGCGGGCACCACCAGGCCCAGCAGGAGCGCGGTCGGCACCGCGCCCATCGCCGCGATGTCCGCGAGGTTCTGGGCGGCGGCCTTGCGGCCGACGTCATAGGCGGTGGACCAGTCGCGGCGGAAGTGCCGGCCCTCCAGCAGTACGTCCGTACTGGCCACGACCCGCCGGTCCGGCGCGGCCACGACCGCGGCGTCATCGCCGGGCCCAAGCCGTACCGCCGGGGTGGTGGTGAGCCGGGAGGTGAGCTCTCTGATGAGCCCGAACTCCCCCAACTCGCCCACGGTGCCCTTCATCCCATTGCCCCTTCGCACTTGTCGCTCGCTGCCCGCCGCGCCGCGCACGCCGCGCGGGTCTCCCCGCGTCGCTCGGCGACGCGGTACCGTGGCGTCCCTTCTCCCCACATGATCCTCGTAGCCGCCCTGGAGGTTCCGTGGTACAGGCGTACATCCTGATCCAGACCGAGGTCGGCAAGGCGTCGACCGTCGCCGACGTCATCGCCAAGATCCCCGGAGTGATACAGGCCGAGGACGTCACCGGTCCGTATGACGTCATCGTGCGCGCACAAGCGGAGACCGTCGATGAACTCGGCCGCATGGTGGTCGCGAAGGTCCAGCAAGTGGACGGCATCACCCGCACCCTGACCTGCCCGGTCGTCCATCTGTGACTCCCCGTATGCTCGGCCCGTGAATTGCGCACACCGTAGCCCCCGCCGCAGGGCCGTCTCCACGCCCGCCGCCGTGGCGCTGCTCGTGCTGTCGGCGGCCGGTTGCTCTCTCGTCGGAGACACCGACGGTTCACTGTCCCTCTCGGTTCCCAAACCGACGGCGGAGGCGGCCAGGCTCTGCCGGGCGCTGCACAAGGAACTGCCGAAGACCGTGGAGGGGCTGAAGCGGCGCACCCCCGAGCCCGCCTCGGACCTCACCGCCGCCTGGGGCGACCCCGCCATAAAGCTGCGCTGCGGGGTCGCGAAGCCCCTCAAGCTCACACCCGGCACCGAACACTACGACCCGTACGTCAACTCGGCCGAGGTCAACGGCGTGAAGTGGCTGCCGGAGCAGTTGGACGACGGCTACCGCTTCACGACCGTGCTGCGCCGGGCGTATGTGGAGGTGACGGTGCCCGGGAAGTACGCGCCGGAGGTCAACCCGCTGGTCGATCTGGCGAGCGCCGTCGAGAAGAGCGTGCCCGAGGGCGTGGTCTGAGAGGCCCCGTACGCACCGGCCTCCCGTACGCACCGGCCCCGGGCGCGCCGCCCGGGGCCATGGCGTCGTCGTCGCCTAGCGCAGCCCCGTCGGGCGGCGCAGCGCGGCCTGGATGAGCCGGTCCACCAGTTCGGGGTAGCTCACGCCGCTCTCCTGCCACATCCGCGGGTACATCGAGATGGGCGTGAAGCCGGGCATGGTGTTGATCTCGTTGATCACGAATTCGCCGTTGTCCTGGAGGAAGAAGTCCGCGCGGACCAGGCCCTCGCAGGACGTCGCCTCGAACGCCCGCACCGCGAGCTCCTGCACCCGCTCGGTCTGCTCCGCGGTGAGCGGCGCGGGCACCACGCCGTCCGCCGAGTCGATGTACTTGGCCTCGAAGTCGTAGAAGTCGTGGGCGGAGACCGGCGGGATCTCGGCGGGCACGCTGGCCCGCGGGCCGTCCTCGAACTCCAGCACACCGCACTCGATCTCGCGGCCGCGCAGCAGCGCCTCGACGACGATCTTCGGGTCGTGGCGCCGCGCCTCCTCGATCGCCTCCTCCAGGCCGGAGATGTCGTCGACCTTGGAGATGCCGATGGAGGAACCCGCGCGCGCGGGCTTCACGAAGACCGGCCAGCCGTGCTCACCGGCGAAATCGACGATCTTCTTGCGCGCGGCGGCGGGGTCCTGCTCCCACTCGCGGGGGCGGATCACCTCGTACGGGCCGACCGGCAGCCCGAAGGAGACGAACACCCGCTTCATGTACTCCTTGTCCATGCCGACGGCGGAGGCGAGCACTCCGGCGCCCACATAGGGCACGCCGGACAGCTCGAGCAGCCCCTGAAGGGTGCCGTCCTCGCCATAGGGGCCGTGCAGCATGGGAAAGACCACGTCGACCTCGCCGAGCGCCTTGGGCACCGCGCCCGGCTCGGCGTAGACCACCTCGCGGTTGCCCTGCTCGACCGGGAGCAGGACCGAGCCCTCCTCGGACTCGGCGAGGCCCTCGACGCTGGGCAGCACCCGGTCCGCGATGGCCATCCGGTCGGGCTCGTCGACGGTCAGCGCCCAACGCCCGTCGCCCGTGATCCCGATCGGCAGCACGTCGTACTTCTCGCGGTCGATGGCGCGCAGCACCGCGCCGGCGGTGACCACCGAGATGGTGTGCTCGGAGCTGCGACCGCCGAACACGACGGCGACGCGCAGCTTCCGCGGCTCCCCTCCGGAAGGGGGCGGGACAGGGCTGGGGGCGGGGCTCTGGCTGCTCATAACGCGTTGAGATTACCTTGCGGTCCGGGCGTGGTCAGTGCCGCTCGGGCTTCGCGCTGCGCGACATCAGCTCTTTCAGCGCCACCAGCGGCGGTTTGCCGTCGTGGACGACGCTCACCACGGTCTCGGTGATCGGCATGTCGACGTCGTGCCGCCGGGCGAGATCGAGCACGGACTCGCACGACTTGACGCCCTCGGCGGTCTGCTTGGTGACCGCGATGGTCTCCTCCAGCGTCATGCCCCGGCCGAGGTTGGTGCCGAAGGTGTGGTTCCGGGACAGCGGCGAGGAGCAGGTGGCGACCAGGTCGCCCATGCCCGCCAGGCCCGCGAAGGTGTGCGCGTCGGCGCCCATGGCGAGCCCCAGCCGGGTCGTTTCCGCCAGTCCCCGGGTGATCAGCGACGCCTTGGCGTTGTCGCCGAGCCCCATTCCGTCGGCGATGCCCACGGCGAGCGCGATGACGTTCTTGACCGCTCCGCCGAGCTCGCAGCCGACCACGTCGGTGTTGGTGTACGGGCGGAAGTACGGGGTGTGGCAGGCGGCCTGGAGGCGGCGCGCCACGGCCTCGTCGCGGCAGGCGACCACCGAGGCGGCGGGCTGGCGGGCGGCGATCTCCTTGGCCAGGTTGGGCCCGGTGAGCACGGCGACCCGCTCCGCGGGCGCCTCGGCGACCTCCCCGATCACCTCGCTCATCCGCTTGGCGGTGCCCAGTTCCACGCCCTTCATCAGGGAGACGAGCACGGTGTCGGCCGGCAGCAGCGGCGCCCACTCGGCGAGGTTGCCGCGCAGCGTCTGGGAGGGCACGGCGAGCACGGTGAACTCGGCGCCCCGGGCCGCCTCCGCCGGGTCGGTGGTGGCCCGCACCGACCGCGGCAGCTCGGTCCCCGGCAGATAGTCGGGGTTGGCGCGGGTGGTGTTGATGGCCTCCACGGGGCCGGGCCTGCGGCCCCACAGCGTCACCTCACAGCCCGCGTCGGCGAGCACCATCGCGAAGGCGGTGCCCCAGGAGCCGGTGCCGTAGACGGCGCAGCGCGTCACTTGCTCTCCTCTTCGGCCGCGGGGGGTTCCCCGGCGGCGCGGGACTTACCGGCCCGGTAGTCGTAGCGCTCGGTGGGCGCGGGCTCCCCGCGCACCTCGGAGAGGAGTTCGGCGACCGCCGCCATGATGTCGTCGGTGGCCGCCCGCAGCACCTCGGCGGTGGGCTCCTTGCCGTAGTACGCGGACAGGTCCACGGGCGCGCCCGCGTGCACCGTCAGCGTCTTGCGGGGGAAGAACCGGGGCCGCTTGGCGTACGGCGGCAGCGCCTGGTTGGCGCCCCACTGCGCGACGGGGATCACGGGCGCCTTGGTGAGCAGCGCGACGCGCGCCGCGCCGGTCTTGCCGCGCATGGGCCACAGCCCGGGGTCGCGGGTGAGGGTGCCCTCGGGGTAGAAGGCCACGCACTCGCCCCTGTTGACCGCGTCCACGGCGGCCCGGAAGGCGTTGGCCGCGTCGGTGGACTCCCGGTAGACGGGGATCTGCGCGGTCCCGCGCAGGAAGGCGCCCACAAAGCCGCCCTTGAAGACACCGGCCTTGATCAGGAAGCGCGGCATGCGCCCGGTGTTGTACTGGAAGTGGGCGTACGAGAAGGGATCGAGATGTGAGTTGTGGTTGATCGCGGTGATAAATCCGCCGTCGACGGGAATGTGTTCCATTCCGCGCCAGTCCCGCTTGAAGAGGACCACGAGCGGCGGTTTCACCAGGACCGCCGCCAAGCGGTACCAGAAGCCGATTCTGCGGCCGGACACTCGGAACATCCTCCTCTTGGACCCTGCTGACCTGCTGGCTTTGCTGCCCGTCCGGGCAGCCGCACAAGTGTCGCCCCAGACACCCGGTCTGTCGAGCACACCGTAACCCCGCACGTCCCCGGCGGCTCCGACAGCAGGCGAGAATGAGGCCCGTGGGAAGCGATGGAGTCCATGGGGCGTGGACGCTGGTGGTGCCGCTGAAGCCCTTGTCCCGGGCCAAGAGCAGGCTCGCCGACGCCGCGGGGGACGCTCTGCGGCCGGGGCTCGCCCTGGCGTTCGCGCAGGACACGGTGGCCGCCGCCCTGGCGTGCCGGGCGGTGCGCGGGGTGACGGTCGTCACGGACGACCCGCTCGCGGCGCGGGAGCTGTCGGCCCTCGGCGCCCGGATCCTCCCGGACCCGCCGGGCGGCGGTCTGAACGCGGCGCTCGCGCAGGGCGCCCTGGCCGTGCGGCAGCAGCTCCCCACGGCCGCCGTGGCGGCCCTGAACGCCGATCTCCCGGCCTTGCGGCCGGAGGAGCTCGAGCAGGTGCTCGAGGCCGCCTCCGCCTTTCCACGGGCCTTTCTGGCGGATGCGGCGGGGGTGGGCACGACGCTGCTCGCGGCGGCGCCTGGGGTGGAGCTGTCCCCCGCGTTCGGCGGGCCCTCCCGGGCCCGGCACCGGGCGTCGGGGGCGCGGGAGATACGGCTGCGGGGGGTCGACTCGGTGCGGCGCGACGTGGATACGGGCGCGGACCTGCGGGCCGCGCTGGCGCTCGGGGTGGGCCCGCACACCGCGCGCCACCCCGTCCCGGGCCCCGCGTAGCCCGCGGGGCGGCTGCCCATGACCGGGGCTCCGCCCCGGACCCCGGTCCTCAATCGCCGGACGGGCTTGATCCGCCTGGAAAACCCCGCCGCTACGCTGGCGGTATGCAGGCGACCGCGTACACCTACGACTCCGAGACCCGCTCCGGCAGCGTGCTGCTGGACGACGGGACCCCGTTGCCCTTCGACGCGGCGGCCTTCGACGCCGGAGGGCTGCGGCTGCTGCGCCCCGGACAGCGGGTGCGGATCGAGGTGGAGGGCGAGAGCGAGGCGCGCCGCGTCGTCCTGGTGACCCTGCACACCTTCTGACGCTCCGGCCTCCCGAACGCACCGCGGGCCGGGCTCCTCCTGGGAGCCCGGCCCGGCGCGTGACGCCGCCCTGCGTGCCGCCGACCGGCGGATCAGCGCTTCCGGGCGGTGGTGGCCTTCTTGGCCGTGGTCTTGCGCGCGGTGGCCTTGCGCGCCGGGGCCTTCTTCGCCGCCGCCTTCTTCGCCGTGGCCGCCTTCTTGACCGCGGTCTTCTTCGCCGCGGCCTTCGCCGGCGCCTTCTTCGCCGCCGCCGCCTTCGCGGGGGCCTTCTTGGCGGCGACCTTCTTCGCGGCGGGCGCGGCCTTCTTCGCCGCGGCCTTCTTGGCCGCCGCCTTCTTCGCCGCGACCTGGAGGCTGCCCTTGGGGGCCTTCTTCACGGCCACCTCGCCGCCCCGCGGGAGCTTCTTCGAGCCGCTCACCAGGTCCTTGAATCCCTGGCCCGCACGGAAGCGGGGCACCGAGGTCTTCTTGACCCGGACGCGCTCCCCGGTCTGCGGGTTGCGGGCGTAACGAGCCGGACGCTCGACCTTCTCGAACGAGCCGAATCCGGTGACCGAAACTCGCTCCCCGGAGACGACCGCACGGACCATCGCGTCCAGTACCGCGTCCACCGCATCCGCCGCCTGCTGACGGCCGCCGAGCTTGTCGGCAATCGCTTCTACGAGCTGCGCCTTGTTCACGTCTTCCCCTTCGGAGACATTGCCAGAACGAATGTGTTCAAGCTTTTTCGCACGTTAGGCAGATATATACCGCAAATCAAACACGAAACGGGCTAATCACCCTTGTGCCGCAACGCACTCGGATGTCATGGATGTCCGTCGGAGTCAGGATCTTGGGGGAAACGTCCCTCGTCGAGGTCGTTCATCAACCGCTCGAGACGCCGCGCTGCGTCCGCGAGATCGTGTTTCGCCGCCGCCGTGATGACCAGCAGCTTCCGGGACAGCGCCATCCGTACGCCCTCCGGGACTTGCAGTGAGCGCACCCTTGTGTGCGCTTCCTTGAGCCGGTCCGCGACAAGCCCGTAGAGCTCGAGTTGGCCGTCGCGTTCCATGCACTGATTGTGCCATCTGAGGCGAGTTGTCGCTTCAGGGGGCCTCAACATGCCGATGCGCCGCCGGTCCGGGGACCGGCGACGCATCGTGTCAAACATGCTCTGTCCAGGGAAGACCCAGGGGGCTCAGACCTCAACCGTGCTCGGCTTGAAGGCCGGCCGCCGGGCCTCGTACGCGGCGATCTCGGCCTCCTGCCGGAGGGTGAGACTGATGTCGTCCAGCCCCTCCAGGAGTCGCCATCGGGCGTTCTCGTCAAGCTCAAAATCAGCCGTGATTCCCTCGGCTCGAACCTGGCGGTCGACCAGGTCCACGGTGACCTCGGCCGACGGGTCGGCCTCGACCAGCTTCCACAGCCGGTCCACGGTCTCCTGCGGCAGCACCACCGTCAGGAGGCCGTTCTTGAGGGAGTTGCCACGGAAGATGTCGGCGAAGCGCGAGGAGATGACGGCCTTGAAGCCGTAGTTCTGAAGCGCCCACACCGCGTGCTCACGCGAGGAGCCGGTGCCGAAGTCGGGGCCGGCGACCAGCACGGTCGCGCCCTTGTGCTCGGGCCGGTTGAGCACGAAGTCCGCGTCCTTGCGCCAGGCCTCGAAGAGCCCGTCCTCGAAACCGTCGCGGGTGACCTTCTTGAGCCAGTGCGCGGGGATGATCTGGTCGGTGTCGACGTTGCCGCGGCGCAGCGGGACGGCCCGGCCGGTGTGCGTGGTGAATGCTTCCATGACTGCTCAGGCCCCCACGGGAACGGTTGCGTCGGCGTCGGACAGATCGGCGGGCGAGGCCAGATGGCCGAGGACCGCGGTGGCGGCGGCCACCTGCGGCGAGACCAGGTGGGTGCGGCCACCCTTGCCCTGCCGGCCCTCGAAGTTGCGGTTGGAGGTGGACGCCGACCGCTCGCCGGGCGCCAGCTGGTCGGGGTTCATGCCCAGACACATCGAGCAGCCCGCGTGCCGCCACTCGGCGCCGGCCGCGGTGAACACCTTGTCCAACCCCTCCTCCACGGCCTGGAGGGCGACCCGCACGGAGCCGGGGACGACCAGCATCCGCACCCCGTCGGCCACGGCACGGCCGGACAGAACGGAGGCGGCGGAGCGCAGGTCCTCGATGCGGCCGTTGGTGCAGGAACCGACGAAGACGGTGTCGACCTTGATGTCCCGCAGCGCCTGACCGGCCGTCAGGCCCATGTACTCCAGGGCCTTCTCGGCGGCCAGCTTCTCGCTGGCGTCCTCGTAGGAGGCGGGGTCGGGGACGCGGGCCGACAGCGGCGCGCCCTGGCCCGGGTTGGTGCCCCAGGTGACGAACGGAGCGAGCTCGGCGGCGTCGATGACCACCTCGCGGTCGAAGACCGCGTCGTCGTCGGTGCGCAGCGTGCGCCAGTACTCCACGGCGGCGTCCCAGTCGGCGCCCTGGGGGGCGTGGGCGCGGCCCTGGAGATACGCGAAGGTGGTCTCGTCCGGGGCGATCATGCCCGCCCGGGCGCCGGCCTCGATGGACATGTTGCAGACGGTCATCCGGGATTCCATCGAGAGCTTCTCGATGGCGGAGCCCCGGTACTCGAGGACATAGCCCTGGCCGCCGCCGGTGCCGATCTTCGCGATGATCGCCAGGATCAGGTCCTTGGCCGTGACCTCCTCGGGCAGCTCGCCCTCGACCGTGATCGCCATGGTCTTGAAGGGCGCGAGCGGCAGCGTCTGGGTGGCCAGCACATGCTCGACCTGGCTGGTGCCGATGCCGAACGCGAGCGCGCCGAAGGCGCCATGGGTGGAGGTGTGGCTGTCGCCGCAGACCACGGTGGTGCCCGGCTGGGTCAGTCCCAGCTGGGGGCCCACCACGTGGACAACGCCCTGCTCGACGTCGCCGAGCGGGTGCAGCCGTACGCCGAACTCCGCGCAGTTCTTGCGCAGCGTCTCCAACTGGACCCGGGAGACCGGGTCGGCGATCGGCTTGTCGATGTCCAGGGTGGGGGTGTTGTGGTCCTCGGTCGCGATGGTGAGGTCGGTGCGACGGACCTGGCGGCCGGCCTTGCGGAGGCCGTCGAAGGCCTGCGGGCTGGTCACCTCGTGGAGCAGGTGCAGATCGATGAAGAGGAGGTCGGGCTCGCCTTCGGCGCGCCGGACGACATGGTCGTCCCAGACCTTCTCCGCGAGTGTCCGTCCCATCGCTTTCCCTCCGGCCGGCAGCATCGCCGGCCCTGCTCGTGTGGCTGCGCACCCTGGTCTATGGGCCCGCCATTACAGAGTGGCGCGTCGCCTCGTAAATTGAACTTGCGTTTCACAGTGTGAGACGCGAATATCGTTTCATGGACAACTCTAGTGGCGTCGGCGTTCTCGACAAGGCGGCTCTGGTACTGAGCGCTCTGGAGTCCGGTCCGGCCACCCTCGCCGGGCTGGTCGGGGCGACCGGTCTCGCGCGCCCCACGGCGCACCGGCTCGCGGTAGCGCTCGAGCACCACCGGATGGTGGCGCGTGACATGCAGGGACGCTTCATCCTCGGCCCGCGGCTGGCCGAGCTGGCCGCGTCGGCGGGCGAGGACCGCCTGCTCGCCACGGCGGGCCCGGTCCTCACGCACCTGCGGGACGTGACCGGGGAGAGCGCGCAGCTGTATCGGCGCCAGGGCGACATGCGCATCTGCGTGGCGGCGGCGGAGCGGCTGTCCGGACTGCGGGACACCGTGCCGGTGGGCTCGACGCTGCCCATGAAGGCCGGCTCCGCGGCCCAGATCCTGATGGCCTGGGAGGAGCCGGAGCGGCTGCACCGCGGGCTCCAGGGGGCCCGTTTCACGGCGACCGCGCTGTCGGGCGTACGGCGGCGCGGCTGGGCCCAGTCGATCGGCGAGCGGGAGCCCGGCGTGGCCTCGGTCTCCGCGCCCGTACGGGGCCCGTCCAACCGCGTGGTCGCGGCGGTCTCGGTGTCCGGGCCGATCGAGCGGCTGACCCGGCACCCGGGCCGGATGCACGCCCAGGCGGTCATCGACGCGGCCGCGCGCCTGACGGACGCCCTCCGCCGGGGTGCCTAGGCGCTCTTCAGACTCAACCGGTCGGCCGCGCGGTCGCCGCGGCGGCCGACCGGGATGACGCCGGTGGCCTTGGCCAGGCCGAACTCCGGCATGTTGATGTAGACGGCCTCGTGCGCACCGGCCGGGACGACGAAGGTCTCGTGCCAGAAGCCGACCTTGCCCCGGCCCTCCCGCATCCGCCGGTTGAACGCCGCCCAGGCCGGCCGGTGCGCCTTGTCCTGGTCTGCCGCGTACGCCAGCAGCTTCTCGTGCGACTCCCAGTACTGGACGACGTAGACCAGCCGCGGCGGGCCGAACAGCAGCTGGTATCCCAGCATGCCGCTGTCCTTGTCCCGCGACAGCTCGCGCAGCATCCGCGGCATCGCCCGGAACACCGGCCACCAGCTGCGCAGCACCCGGAAGCGGTTGATCCGCATGCCGATCATGAAGACGGTCACCCCGCCCTCGGCATCGGCGGTCATGCGCCCGGCTATCGGCTTGGCACCCATGGCGATCCCCTCATCCCTCACAACGCGGTAATCTCGGATAGCGGCACTATCCAATGATTGGATAGTGCCACTCTCCAACCAGGAAGGCAAGTGGATGCGTCTCAAGGAGCTGAGCGAGCGCAGCGGGGTGCCCACCGCGACGATCAAGTACTACCTGCGCGAACGGCTGCTGCCGCCCGGCGAGCGCGTCAGCGCCACCCAGGCCGAGTACGGCGAGGAGCATCTGCGCAGACTGCGGCTGGTGCGGGCGCTGATCCAGGTGGGCCGGGTGCCGGTGGCCACGGCCCGGGAGGTGCTGGAGACCGCCGAGGACGAGTCACTGCCCCAGAACACCCGCATGGGGGCCGCGGTCTGGGCGCTGCCTCACGGCCCCGAGCCGGCCGAGGACGACCCCGAGACGGCGGACGCCCGGCAGCAGGTCGACACCCTGCTGGAGCGGCTCGGCTGGACGTACGGCCAGGAGCTCGGCGACACCTCCCCCGCGTACGGGATGCTGGTGGCGGCCATCGCCTCGCTGGCCCGTCTCGGCTATCCGCACGAGACCGACCATCTGCTGCTGCATGCCCGCCTGGCTGCCGAACTGGCCGTCGCGGACCTGGATCTGGTCGAGAAGTACGGCGGCTCCCCCACGGAGCGGATCGAGGCGGTCGTCGCGCTGACGGTGCTGTACGAACCCGTACTGCTGGCCCTGCGGCGGCTCGCGGAAACCGAGGAATCCGGCCGCCGTTTCACCGATTCCTGACACGAAAAAGCCCTCCGTGAAAAACACGGAGGGCTTTCGCAATAAAGTACCCCCGACCGGATTCGAACCGGCGCTACCGCCTTGAGAGGGCGGCGTGCTAGGCCGCTACACAACGGGGGCTTGAGTACTGCGCTGGGCTACCAGGACTCGAACCTAGACTAAATGAACCAGAATCACTCGTGCTGCCAATTACACCATAGCCCATGGTATAGACCAGTACCCCCGACCGGATTCGAACCGGCGCTACCGCCTTGAGAGGGCGGCGTGCTAGGCCGCTACACAACGGGGGCCCTAGCGATCTCCGTCTCCGTAAAGAAGAGATCCGTACCCCCGACCGGATTCGAACCGGCGCTACTGCCTTGAGAGGGCAGCGTGCTAGGCCGCTACACAACGGGGGCTTGGTCCTGCTGATCAAGAGACTTACGGAAGTACCGAAAAGATCCCTTGCTGGGGTACCAGGACTCGAACCTAGACTAAGTGAACCAGAATCACTCGTGCTGCCAATTACACCATACCCCACCAAAACTCCACCCTTTGAGGGGTGTTGTCTGGTTTTGCGCCCCGGTCCGACCTCTCGGCCCGCCCGGGCGGCGCAGGAAGAACATTACCCGATGGTGGACGGGCCACCAAAACGAGTATCGACGCGTCGCGGACGCCGAAGGCGGCCACCGGAGCCCGGCGACCGCCCTCGTACGCGCGTGAGCTGCCGCCCTACGCCGTCAGCTTCGCCAGCGCGGCGTCGACCCGGGCCAGGGTGCGCTCGCGGCCCAGGACCTCCAGGGACTCGAACAGCGGCAGGCCGACCGTGCGACCGGTGACGGCGACCCGCACCGGCGCCTGGGCCTTGCCCAGCTTGAGGCCGTGCTCCTCGCCGGCCGCCAGGACCGCCGCCTTCAGGGTCTCGGCGTTCCAGTCGGCCTCGGCGAGTCGGGCGCGGACCGAGGCGAGCAGCGCGTCGGCGCCCGGCTTCATCGCCTTCGTCCAGGACGCCTCGTCCGCCACCGGCTCGTCGAGGAAGAGGAAGTCCACGTTCGCGGTGATGTCGGACAGCACCGTCAGCCGGGTCTGGGCCAGCGGGGCCAGCGTCTCGAAGGCCTCCGTGTCGAAGGCCTCCGGGGCCCAGGGCGCGTGCGGCGCCTTCAGCCAGGGCTCGCAGGCCTCGATGAACGCCTTCACATCCAGCCGCCGGATGTGGTCGGCGTTGATCGCCTCGGCCTTCTTGAGGTCGAAGCGCGCCGGGTTGGCGTTCACATCGTCGATGTCGAACGCGGCGACCATCTCGTCCAGCGAGAAGACGTCCCGGTCGGCCGCCAGCGACCAGCCCAGCAGGGAGAGGTAGTTGAGCAGACCCCCGGGGAGGAAGCCGCGCTCCCGGTAGAGGTTCAGCGAGGCCTGCGGGTCGCGCTTGGAGAGCTTCTTGTTGCCCTCGCCCATCACATACGGCAGATGACCGAAGGCGGGCACGGTGCCGCTTCCGACGCCGATCTCGGCGAGGGCGCGGTAGAGCGCGATCTGGCGCGGGGTGGAGGACAGCAGGTCCTCGCCGCGCAGCACATGCGTGATCTCCATCAGCGCGTCGTCCACCGGGTTGACGAGCGTATAGAGGGGGGCGCCGTTGGCCCGCACGATGCCGTAGTCCGTCACGTTCTCCGGCGCGAAGGTGAGCTCGCCGCGCACCAGGTCGGTGAAGGTGATCGGCTCGTCCGGCATCCGGAAGCGCACGATGGACGAGCGCCCCTCGGCCTCGAACGCGGCGCGCTGCTCGGCGGTCAGGGTGCGGCACTTGCCGTCGTAGCCGGAGGGCCGGCCGGCCGCTCGGGCCGCCTCGCGGCGCTCCTCCAGTTCCTCGGCGGTGCAGTAGCAGCGGTAGGCGTGACCGCTCTCCAGCAGCTGGTCCGCCACCTCGCGATAGCGGTCCATCCGCTGCGACTGGCGGTACGGGGCGTGCGGGCCGCCGACCTCGGGGCCCTCGTCCCAGTCGAGGCCCAGCCAGCGCATCGCGTCCAGCAGCTGCTGGTAGGACTCCTCGGAGTCGCGGGCGGCGTCGGTGTCCTCGATACGGAGGACCAGGGTGCCGCCGTGGTGACGGGCGAACGCCCAGTTGAACAGGGCGGTACGGACCAGGCCGACATGGGGGTTGCCGGTCGGCGAGGGACAGAAACGTACCCGCACGGGAGCGGAGGGGGTTGCGCTAGCCACGCTTGATCACCTTGTTGGTGAGAGTGCCGATGCCTTCGATGGTGACGGCGACCTCGTCGCCGACGCTGAGCGGTCCGACGCCCGCCGGGGTGCCGGTGAGGACGACGTCGCCGGGGAGCAGCGTCATCGCCTCGGTGATGTGCACGATCAGATCCTCGATCGGACGCACCATCTCACTCGTGCGGCCCAGCTGGCGCTGTTGGCCGTTGACGGTGCAGCCGATGCCCAGGCCCG
The DNA here is from genome assembly GCF_040302705.1 of Streptomyces sp. NPDC097640. Taxonomy (NCBI): domain Bacteria; kingdom Bacillati; phylum Actinomycetota; class Actinomycetes; order Kitasatosporales; family Streptomycetaceae; genus Streptomyces; species Streptomyces sp. NPDC097640. The sequence continues at coordinate 5,590 of NZ_JBEOSB010000030.1, read as the reverse complement.
CGCCGATGTCGGCGAGGTCGATGCCGGTCTCCACCCAGGGGCCCAGCGGGCAGGAGGTGTCGAAGCCCTTGGCCCGCGCCCACTGCTTCTCGCGCTTCTGGACATCGCGCGCGGTGACGTCGTTGGCGCAGGTGTAGCCGAGGATCACGTCCTTGACGCGCTCCCGGGGCACCTCCTTGCACATCCGGCCGATGACCACGGCCAGCTCGGCCTCGTGGTGCACGTCCTCGGAGAAGGAGGGGTAGACGATGGGGTCGCCGGGGCCGATCACGGAGGTGGACGGCTTGAAGAAGGCGACCGGGACGTCGGGGACCTCGTTACCCAGCTCGGCGGCGTGCTCGGCGTAGTTGCGGCCGATCGCCACGATCTTGTTGGGCAGGACGGGCGGCAGCAGCCGGACCTCGCTCAGCGGGACCGTCCGGCCCGAGCGCTCGAATTCGGCGAAGGGGTGGCCCTTGATGATGTCGATCACGGGACCGTCCTGGGCGGACGGTCCGTCCTCGACCACGCCGAAGGCGACGCTGCCGTCGATGGAGAACCTGGCGATGCGCACGGGAAGCTGCTGCCTCTTCACTGGACTGGCTGGAGACTGACGCTCCAGGCTATCGCTCCGTGTCCCGCGCATCCCCGCCCATTTCTCCCGGGGCGGGCGACAGGCTCAGCTGTTGGGGGCCTCGGTCAGGATGGTGCGCTTGGGGTTCGCGGTCTGCGTCGGGAGGTCGACGGAGTGCTCCTCGGCCGCGTGCTTCAGCTCGCCGGCGTCCTTCAGGTGCGCCAGGGTGGTGCGCCGCGGGTTGGCTATGGTGCGGACCATCATCGTCGTCTTCACGTGAGTCATGCCTCGTGTTGTTGTCGTTTTGACCGGCTGTGTAAAGCGTCAGGCTAGAGGCCCCTTTGCCCACCGATCCGGGAAAGAAGTCACGATCGGCTTGTGAGTTTCCTCACCAGCGACCGGGCAAATGCCGCATTGACGACACCTCCCACAACTCCCCGAACCGGACATTGCCACCCGGAATGCGACGTTCCGATCTTGATCATCGCCACCCGGACACGAGCACTTTGCGGGCAACTCGCAGAAAAAAGTCCGTTATCGGCAAGATGGCTTTCTACATCCGGTGATAAATCCCGTACTGAGCGTCACACCCGTCACAGCATTTTCACTTGCCCTTGTTGCAGCATCCGGCACTGTGCTGGAATTCCCGGGACCGCCGCGGACACAGCCGGCGCGCAGGGGGCACAAGGAGAGGGAGACGCCGAGCGGCGGTGGCTCCTCTTCTCGAGCGGAAGGAAGCGCGCCGGTCACTCACGACCGCCAGGGGGGCCTGACCGTCCCCCGTGACTCGACACCGTTTCACCGCACCGCCGGTGAAGCGCCTGGTCCAGAGGTTGCGACACTAGTGCAGGGACGTTTCAAGAGGGAAGGTAAGGGGTCTCCCCCAGCCCACCAGGGCCGAGGGGAAGCTTCGGCGGACCCGGAGCCGCGCGGAGGGACCGACCGCGGCTCCTCGCCCCAGCGCGCCCAAGTCACCGGACGAGCCCCGGCCGACCACCAGAGGCCGGATTCCGGTGCGCAGACCGGCACCTCCGCCGGGGCCGCGCCGACCGACCAACCCAAGCCGAAGGCCCCCAGCGGACCGGGCACCCGGCTCGCCCTGCGCAACTGGCGCATCAGTACCCGGCTGGTCTCGCTGCTGGCGCTGCCCGTGGTCGCCGCGACCACCCTCGGCGCGCTGCGTATCAACAGCTCGCTGGACAACATCGAGCAGCTCGACCGGATGAAGCTGCTCACCGAGATGACGCAGCAGGCCACCCAGCTGGCGAGCGCGCTCCAGGAGGAGCGCGACAAGTCGGCCGCGCCACTGGCCGGCAAGGCCAGCGCCAAGGACGACCGCATCGTCGCCACCCGCGAGAAGACCGACCGCGAGGTGGCGGCGTTCAACCGGGCCACCCAGGACCTCGATCCGGGCGACAAGGCGCTGGCCGGCGTGCAGTCCACGCTCGTGGACATCAGCAAGCAGCTCGGCAAGATCAGCCAGATCCGCGACGGCGCCTACCAGGACGATCAGTACTACTCGCTGACCGCCCAGGACTACAACGAACTGATCGACTCACTGCTGCTGCTGTCCCAGGACATGGCCCAGGCCACCAGCAACAGCGACATGATCAACAGTACCCGTGCGCTGGCCACCTTCTCCTCCGCCAAGGAGTACGCCTCGATCCAGCGCGCACTCATCAGCGCCGCGCTGGCCGACCCCAAGGGCGCCGAGTTCTCCGCCAACGACCGCCGCTTCGCCAGAACCGCGGTGGACAAGGAGGAGGAGGCGCTGCGGCGGTTCAACCAGATCCGCGAAGGCAACTCCGAGGACCTGCTGGAGCCGCTGGACAGCCGCGCGGACATCAAGGCGGCGACGCTGTACGCCGACCGCGCGGTGCGCGACCCCAACGGGCTCCAGGCCGAGAAGCGCACCGCCATCGACTGGTACGACCAGGACTCCATCAAGATCGATGAGATGGCCCGGATCGAGCAGACGCTGCTCGGTGAGATGAAGCAGAAGGCCCGCGATCTACGCGCGGAAGCCCAGCAGGACGCGATCCTCAACGGCGCCCTGATCCTGCTGGTCCTCGGCGTCACGCTGGTCGGCGCGTTCGTCGTCGCCCGGTCCATGGTCCGCTCGCTGCGCCGGCTCCAGGACACCGCCCAGGACGTCGCCCAGAAGCGGCTGCCGGAGCTGGTCAAGCAGCTGTCCGAGTCCGACCCGCAGGACGTGGACACCTCCGTCGAGTCGGTCGGTGTGCACAGCCGGGACGAGATCGGCAAGGTGGCCGCGGCCTTCGACGACGTGCACCGCGAGGCCGTCCGGCTGGCCGCCGAGCAGGCGCTGCTGCGGGGCAACGTCAACGCGATGTTCACCAACCTCTCGCGCCGCAGCCAGGGCCTCATCCAGCGCCAGCTCTCGCTCATCTCCGAGCTGGAGAGCCGCGAGGCCGACCCGGACCAGCTGTCCTCGCTCTTCAAGCTCGACCACCTCGCGACCCGTATGCGCCGTAACGGCGAGAACCTGCTGGTCCTCGCGGGCGAGGAGCCCGGCCGCCGGTGGACCCGGCCGGTTCCGCTGGTCGACGTGTTGCGCGCGGCGGCGTCCGAGGTGGAGCAGTACGAGCGCATCGAGCTCAGCTCCGTCCCCATGAACGAGGTGGCCGGCCGGGTCGTCAACGACCTGGTGCACCTGCTCGCCGAGCTGCTGGAGAACGCGACCTCGTTCTCCTCGCCGCAGACCAAGGTCAAGGTCACCGGTCACGCGCTGCCCGACGGCCGGGTGCTGGTCGAGATCCACGACACCGGCATCGGGCTCTCGCCCGAGGACCTGGCGGCGATCAACGAGCGGCTGGCCAGCCCGCCCACGGTCGATGTGTCGGTCTCCCGGCGCATGGGCCTGTTCGTGGTCGGCCGGCTGTCGCTGCGCCACGGGATCCGGATCCAGCTGCGGCCGTCCGACTCGGGCGGCACCACGGCGCTGGTCATGCTGCCGGTGGATGTCGCCCAGGGCGGCCGCAAGCCGGGCGCTCCGGCGCCGGGCAACGCGGGCCAGGGTGGCCCGGGCGGCCCCGGTGGCCCCGTAGGTCCCGGCGGCCCTGGTGGTCCCGGCGGTCCCGGCGCCCCTGGCGGCGGCTCGGCCGGAATGCTGGGCTCCCTGCCGTCGCGGCGGCAGGTTCCCGGCTCCGGCACGCGGGCCGCGCTGCCCGGCAGCGGGGGCGGGGGGCTGCCCACCCGCCCTGTCGGCGCGGGCGCGGGCGCGCCCCCCTCGGGCGGCGCCCCCACCGGCCAGAACCTCTTCGAGGGCGGCAGCAACCGGCCCCCGGCCCAGCGGAACGCCCCGGCGGGCCCGCCCGGGGACTTCGCCGGCCGTCCCCCGCTCCCTCAGCGCGGCGACGCGCGCCAGGACGGGTTCGGCGGCGGACGCGGCGAAGGCCCGACCGTGGCCCCGCCGACCGGCGCCCCGATGCGCGCGGACTCCCCCGGCGACCAGGGCGGCCGTCCGCAGCTGCCCTCGCGTGGCGCGGCGCCCGAACTCCCCGGCCCGCAGCAGCCCGGCACCAGCTGGGGCGCGCGCCGGTCGGGCGAGGACGACTGGCCCACCACGCGCGAGGCGATGGACGCGCCGCGCGGGCACGAGGAGAACGACACCACCGGCCCGTTCGCCCGGCCCCAGCTGGGCGAGAGCCCGAGCATGTTCGAGCCGCGGCGCGCCCCGGGTGACACGGGCGAGTTCCCGCAGCCCCGGTTCGGCCAGCCGGCAGGCCAGGGTGGTCGCGGACCCGGCGACACGGGCGAGTTCCCCCAGCCCCGGTTCGGCGAGCCCGCCGGACAGGGCGGCCGCGGACCTGGCGACACCGGCCAGTTCGCCCGGCCCGACCTCGGTCGGGGCCCCGGCGACACCGGCGAGTTCCCCCAGCCCCGGTTCAACGAGCCCGCAGGGCAGGGTGGCCGCGGACCCGGCGACACCGGCGAATACGCCATGCCGGGCCGGATGGACGGCCGCGGCCCGGGCGACACGGGCGAGTTCCCCCAGCCCCGGTTCAACGAACCGGCAGGGCAGGGAGGCCGCGGCCCGGGCGACACCGGTGAGTTCCCCCAGCCCCGGTTCAACGAGCCCTCCGGACAGGGCGGCCGCGGACCCGGTGACACCGGCCAGTTCGCCCGACCCGACCTGGGCGCCCCTCGGCCGGGGGCCGACACCGGCTCGTACCGCCAGGGCGGTCCGGGCGTCGGGCGCGGCCAGAACTCCGGCACCGGGGAGTTCCCGCTCCCGCAGCGGCCGGGCGGCCGCGGCGCCGAGACGCCCGGCTCGCTTCCGCCCGCGGGGCCGGGCGACGGCCGGACGCCGATCTTCGACACCATCGAGTCGGACTGGTTCCGCTCGCAGGACGGCGGCTCCCTCGGCCGTGGCCAGCGGCTCGCCCCCGAGCCGCCGGAGTCCGGCCGCCCCGCGTCCGCCGTGCCCCCCGCCCCGCGGCGGGACAGCGGCGACGGCCAGGGGATCGGCGCCGGATCCGGCGCCGGCACCACGGCGAACGGCGCCGGGACCAACGCGAACGGCTTCGGCCCCGGGGCGAACGGCAGCAGCGCGGCGTCCAACTGGCGTACGTCGCCGAACGACGAGCGCTGGCGCCGCGCCGAGCAGCTCCGCGAGGGGCCCGCGGCGGGCGGTATCACGTCGTCCGGCTTGCCACGCCGCGTACCGCGCGCGAATCTCGTGGAAGGCGCCGCACAGCCACAGCAGCAATCCGGTCCGATCGGACCGCAGGTTTCGCGCGCGCCCGATGACGTGCGCGGGAGGCTGACCAACCTCCGCCGGGGGATCCAGCAGGGCCGCCAGGCCGGAACCGGTCCGGACGGCAATCACGATCGCGGCGTAGGCCCGACTTACCAGCAGGAGCGTTAGTTGAGCCCGATGAGCCAGGCGGCGCAGAATCTGAACTGGTTGATCACGAACTTCGTGGACAACACCCCCGGGGTGTCGCACACGGTGGTGGTCTCCGCCGACGGACTCCTTCTGGCGATGTCCGAAGGCTTCCCCCGTGACCGAGC